>JACZRV010000212.1 GCA_022574555.1 SAR324 cluster bacterium | reverse complement strand
AAGCCTACGGCGCGCCAATCCCTGACTGAGCCGAGAACCGGCAGAGGAGATACCCCACCTATGGCTGCCAAAGTTCCGATTCACATCATTACCGGTGAACCACCCACCACGTATCGCAATGAGTACACGGATTCCCTGAAGAATATGTTCGTCGAAGCCTGCCGTGTCGATCCCAATTTCTGTACCTACCACCGCTGGGATAGCACCGACTACTCGGGTCCCTACTCGGAACTGAAGAGCGGATTCCTGTCCTACATCAGTTAGTTCCGCAGGACCCCGGCGGAGTGTAGAAGCACTTATTGCGCAATGGACCGGCCACTCCCGGATTTCGGTGTGAGTGGCCGATTTCCCCCCGAAAATACGGCCCTCCTGGATCGGGTGGCCATTCTTCCCCCGGTGGCATATAGCGCGCAGATTTCCCATCATCGATCCCGATTCGCCCATGCACGCTCCGGCTCGTCTGGAATCGTGCTTTTTTCCCGGCGCGTGGGACGAGGTGAGCCTCGGCCGAGTGCAGAAAATTTGAGGCACACGGCGCAGAGACCATCAATCGTCCGCAGCCATGCTTTGCCCGAACCAGACCCCGGCCAGGTAACCCCAGAATAGATTGAAGGCGATGATAATCACCGGCATCATGGCGCCCAACTCCATGCCAAAAAACCCCGTACCCTTCAGGATGGGGTTGAACCAAAGCGCCGACGCCGCCGCGGGCAGCAGCCCGATCACCAACCCGCGCTTCCAATGGGGGGAATTCTTTAGGATGGGCAACATGAAGCATAATCCCCACAATCCGCCCCATACCACGCGCTGGTAGATCCACTCGGTGGTGAGGGGAAATATCAGGGGCACACCGATCAGGAGGAATAAGCCCACCTGACTCACCGCCCAGATGATCAACGATTGTATCAGGGCGGCTATGGCGCCCGCAGCCATGCCGTGGTTGAGACCTTGAATCGTGGAGCGCATATTTTCATCCTCCGTTTTGTTTTCGATTCACCAGGCTGACCGGGGTCGTTGTTTGGCCGCCCGTCTTTCTGCGACCGGGCCGTGATACCGGCCATTGGGATGCTATAAGAGCCCCTGCTCGGCGAGCCACGCCTTTGCCACCTGCTCGGGGGACTGATGGGAAATGTCGGCTTGGTAATTTAGCCGCATGATGGTGGCGTCGTCCAGGCGGCGTGAGATCTCGTTGAGCAGCGCTTCCAACTCGGGATGCGCCTCCAGCACCTCGCGCCGCACGACCGGGGCCGGATTGTAGGCCGGGAAAAAGGCTTTGTCGTCCACCAGGTTAACCAGGTCCAAGGCCACAATCCGCGCATCGGTGGAATACCCCATTGCCACCTCGATCACACCATCGCGCAGGGCGCGATAGATGAGACCGGCCTCCATCTTCACCACCTTGTCCAGGGGGAACTCGAATCCGTAATGCTTGCCCAGCCCCTGGAACCCGTCCGGCCGCGCGAACCATTCGGCGTTGGTGGCCAGGGATACTTCCGTGGGATGCGACTGGACGTAATGCGCCAGTTCGCTGATCGAACCGATGCCCAGTTCCTCGGATTTTTCGCGGGTCATCATCAACGTGTAGGTATTGTTGAAGGGCGCCCGCTCCAACCAGATCAGACCCTGCTCGGCGTCCATGGCCTTTACCGCGTCGTAGACCCGGCCACTGTCGGACATCACGGCGGGGTCGTCGCGCTTCTGGTGCATCACGTAGGCGGTGCCGGTGTATTCCCAGTACAGATCCACCTGCCCATGTTCCAGGGCTTCCCGCACGACGCCCGAGCCCATGTCGAACCTTTCCTCCACAGCGATCCCGCGGGATTCCAGCAGCGAGCTGATCATCTCGGCCATGACGTAGCCTTCGGTGAACTTCTTGCCGCCAACCCGCAATACGTCGCCCCGGTTGCCCGTGGAAAACAGGTAGGCGACGACACCCACCACCACGACCGCGACCACGACATAGAATGCTCGTTTCATGGGGGCCAATCCCCTTGAGTTAATTTCAACTTTCCCGCGACAGCCATTCTCCGGAACGGAGAAAAGTCTCTTATCGCCCATTCAGCCCGAATTGGCTACACCCTGTGCAAAACACAGGGCGAGTGGAAAGTCCTCGGGAGCTGTCTCCTTCCCTTCGACGACGCTCGGAACAGGCTCTCGCAACTCCGCGGCGGCCAAATGCCGATGGCGCCCTCCCCTTGCGTTCCGGGTCGCAGGCCGCCAACCGCACCGCCCGCCGCCTGCAAGAAGCAGGCGTCACCTGCCTCGTGCGCAGCTACCGCAAATAAAGATCGCCTCATACGGCTTTTCGCAAGGGTTCGGCCGCTCGATCCTGTACGGTTATGCTAACGCCGGACAGTGCAGATTCCAGATGCCCACTTTATGGCACCGAATTGCCATACACATCTCCACATATATCTGATAATAGTAGCTATTCACCCTAATCTCTGTACCAACCGGGGGGCATGTGTGATTCAAGTTCTCCCGACCGAAGTGAGTCAATGATCGATCGTTTTACCGACCCAGACGGACATCGTCGATTGCTTGATGCCCTTTTGCGGCAGAAGTCAATTGCTGGGAATACCGATTGCGCGACTGCGATTGCAGGCGTGTCTGAACTTCTTGAGTTCCAGCGAGGAGAGAAGATTATTGTTCAGGGTGGCGAGGATAACGACATCTTCTTTATAATGGCGGGACGAGTATCAATAAAGGTGAATGGGAGGGAAGTGAATCGACGGAATGCAGGTCAGCATGTCGGCGAAATGGCACTAATCGATCCGGCGGCGGTTCGGTCAGCAACAGTGGAAGCAATCGACTTGACCGTAGTTGCGAAGGTGACAGAACCGCACTTTTCGAAGGTATCAGAGGCGCATCCACATCTTTGGCGATCCATTGCGGTCGAATTGGCTGATCGTTTGCGGCAAAGAAACGCACTCGTCAGGGAACGAAATGAAATTCCACATCTTTTCATCGGATCGTCAACTGAGCACGTAGAAACTGCCAGAGCCATTCAATCGGGTTTTGCTCATGACAGATTCGTTGTCCGTTTATGGACGGACGGTGTGTTCGGAGCATCGCATTTTCCGCTACCCGAACTTGAGACTGAAATTAGCATCGCGGACTTCGCCGTCCTGGTCATGTGGCCAGACGATCGCGTTGTTAGTCGCGGAAAAGAATCACACGCGCCAAGAGATAATGTTGTCTTTGAACTCGGACTGTTCATGGGAGCATTGGGGCATGAACGCGTCTACCTTGTCTACCCTCGGGGCGGTGATCTGAAAATTCCGACTGATTTACTTGGATTGAATCCGCTCACATATGCTGAAGGACCGGCAGGCACTTTGATGACACGGATTGCCCCAGTCTGTATAGAAATTCGCAACGCTGTCGGGCAACTAGGCCCCAGATAGTAGGTGAACCAGCATGACACTTGGATACGAGTTGCGAGCAGAAGCTGCCCGGCTTTTTCGGGAGCAATGGTCTGAGCGCGAAGGCCGAGTTGTGCCAGATCCATCAACAATCGCTCAAC
>JACZRV010000211.1 GCA_022574555.1 SAR324 cluster bacterium | reverse complement strand
TGGAGGCGAATTCGCAACGAACCCGCCTCCGATACTGGAAAGAAATTTACGCGGCTTCCGCCAATCTCCGGTTACTTCTTGGCCGCGCAGGGGTTGCAGGGATTGCAGGGATTCTTTGCCGCGCAGGGATTGCACGGGTTGCACGGGTTCTTGGCCTTGGCCGCACAAGGGTTACACGGATTGCAAGGGTTGCACGGGTTCTTGGCCTTGGGCGCGCAAGGATTGCAGGGATTGCAGGGATTGCAGGGATTTTTCGCGGCATATGCCACATTGGAATCTTGGGATACCGGCAACGCAATCAGCACAGCAGTGCCGAGGCCCCAAATCAGGGCGAGAGCCGCCACAGCATACGCCGAACGTTCGACAAGTCGCTTCATTTCAATCTCCTCAATAGTATTTGGCCGATAGAGTCGGCTCGCTCGCTTTCCACCCCTGTGGGTGGTTTTGGAAATCCATGGGCCTAAGGGTTTGGCCTCTATGGATTCTAGTCTCGATACGGTATGAAACGTTACAGGGAAAAAATTTCGAGCCACGATGCCAATCAAATCCTTCCTCACAAATTAATTTCATTTCCATCATCCCACGATGGACATCGCCATCGATGAAAAATGGACCGCCAGCTTCGTGGACCTTCTTCAGGAAATCGCCTCTTACCGTGAAACACTATCGAACGGTGCGCATTGTTATTTCTGTCATTTAATTTACAAACCCGCCACCGATGACGGGTTTGGCCCGCCGATCCCCATAGTGCCCGGCGTTGACACCCACGGCGTTTTTCCGGAGCCAGGGAAGGCAAGGCCGGACGCGGAGTTGCTCGCCTTCCTGGAGATGGATGGTGTGTTGTGTTTGACTGAAATGGTGGCTAACCTTCTTGTGGGGTTCTACAACCAGCGGGGCACAGCCGAGCAGTGGATCAAGGAAGGAAAGTATGCCTTGAACTGGACTCGCCTTTCCTGTCATGGCTTTGCCGATAACCAGATGCGCTTGCAACGGTTCGCCCTGGCATACAACCTGGGCAATTTTCTACGGCGCTTGGCACTGCCCAGGGAGATCAGCCATTGGTCATTGCGCACCTTGCAGACCAAGTTGGTCGAGATCGAAGCGAAAGTCGTCAGGCATGCCCGCCACCTCTGCTTCCAGATGGCGGAGATGTCGATCACACGGAATCGGTTCGCTGTCATCCTGAGACGGATTCGCCGACTGATTCAGCCGGTGCCGGTGTGACGATCCAAGTCTGTTGGTGAAATCGATGACCGGATTCGAGATCGAGAGGGAGATTGACTCTTGGCTGCACTGCTGCGTCAAAAACCCTTCAAAAACGGGCTCCAATCCTCTCTCGGCGCAAAAATAAGGGGCGAACGACCGGTATGATATGGATTCCACTTCCAAAATCGTGGTATCGAAGGTTCGACGAGTCGTTTGGGCCCTATTGGCGGCTCCATCTGTGAAATGTCGGTTTAACCGCAATCAAACCCTGGATTTTCCATGAACGAGAATTTTCAGCTACCTGTTACGGAACTCTCCGCTCATGTGCTGGAGACGCGCCAACGCACCCTGGATCTCATCCAGGATCTGAACGACGAACAATGGATAGGGCCTTACCTGGAGATCGTCAATCCTCCCCTTTGGGAGGTCGGCCATGTGGCATTTTTCTACGAGGTTTTCCTGCTGCGGGAATTCGGCTTCAAAGGATTTTTTTTCGAAAACGGCAACGAGCTGTTCAACTCATTTGTCGTCGATCACCGGGACCGGTGGTTTTTGCCCTTGCCGCCCCGAAAAGAGACGATGGAATATGTGGAGCGGATCATGGACCAGGTGATCTCGCGCCTCAAAGGCCCGACGGCCAGCCCACAAGAAACATACTTGTATATGCTGGGGGTGTTTCACGAAGATATGCACGCTGAAGCCTTCACCTATACCCGGCAGACCCACGGCTACCCCGAGCCCAGACTCACATCGGCGCCCTCGACGGATGGATCCCATCAGCAGGAAGGCGGACCTTGCCCAGGAGATGTGGAGGTTCCCGGTGGGACTTACCTGTTAGGCGCCACCCCGGATCAACCCTTTGTTTACGACAACGAGAAATGGGCCCATTCCGTTGAGGTGGCATCTTTCAAGATTGCCCGGGCCCCGGTAACAAATGCCGAATTTGCCGGATTCGTCGAAGATGGAGGGTACAAAAGGGAAGAATGGTGGAGCTACCAGGGGTGGAAATGGCTCAACCGAACCAGCTCCAATCAGCCGCACTACCAACCATCGCTACAACAATGGCGGTACGAGCCGGTTCAAAGCGGCACCGGAGGTTCCGGCCACCCCGCTTACTGGAGGCGTGAGGGCGGGGCTTGGCAACGCCGTCATTTCGACCGCTGGGTGGATCTTGAACCTTACGCACCGGTCATTCATGTCAATTGGTATGAGGCCGAAGCATTTTGCAATTGGGCCAAGCGGCGTCTCCCCACCGAGGCGGAGTGGGAGTTGGCCGCAAGCGGAGAACCCAGCAAAGACGGAAAATCCATCACCTCGGCTAAAAGGCTTTATCCGTGGGGAGACGATCCACCGACGCCGGAGCGGGCGAACCAGGATGAACGCATCATTGGATGCGTAGACGTAGGGGCACTACCGGCCGGGGACAGTGCTTTCGGTTGCCGCCAAATGGTGGGAAACGTGTGGGAGTGGACGGTTACGCCCCTCTACCCCTACCCGGGTTACATCGTGGACATGCCTTACAAGGAGTACTCGGCACCCTGGTTCGGGTACCGCAAGGTGTTGCGGGGAGGGGCCTGGGCAACCCGATCCCGGTTTATCCGCAATACCTATCGCAATTTTTTTCTGCCCGAGCGGCGAGACACCTTCTCCGGCTTCCGCACTTGTGCGATGTAAATATTCGCATCACGGCCCGGGAAGCGGATTTTTCAACTTGAGGTTTCCTACGGCTCCATCTGGAGGTCGCGGCAAATGGTGTGTAAACCCACATGACCCAGATGAATCACGAATTTCCTGGTCCAGTATTTCTGATACGTATATAATAACAGCAAGTTAGTGGAGAAAACGGTTCGGTGACCGAGAGAACCCAATGGGTGAAGGACGCAACGAAGCGTTGTGGGTCGATTTTTATCCGTTCGGTGAATCCACGGAGCCAAGGTCAGGCTGGACGGGGAGTTGCTCGCCTTTCTGTAGATGGATGACGTGCTGTGTTTGACTGAAATGTCTGCCGAATTTCTCGCGGATACCGCACGGGACGGAGCGCTCGACACGGTCGGGCCACCCAACTCAGCCGATCGGTCTACAGTCGGCTGGCCGGATACGAAGACACCAACAATGCCGCGCAACTCTGCAACGATTCAGCGTGTCGTGGGGGATAGTGCCCAAGGCCCCGCCTTGGGCACTATCCCCCAAAAACCCCCACCCCCAACTCCACCGATCAGAGGAGCCGGGTGATTATCCGTTCAAGGGACTTGCCGTCCAGCGTGGCCGAACCAGGCCCGGAATTGAAGGAGTGATGGGCCAGGCGGCCCCGGCGGTCGAATATGATCA
>JACZRV010000014.1 GCA_022574555.1 SAR324 cluster bacterium | reverse complement strand
CCCGAATAATTTTTGGTTTAAGTGTATCCCATTGGTTTAACAAACTATACAGGGTCAAGGTAGCCTCGCTCCGTTGCAGGGGGTGAAGGGGGCCAATAACATGGCATTGTGCCCCCCTTCCCGCCGGAGGCAGAAAATCACAGGGCTTCTAAAAGGTAAAATCAAATTTTTAGGGGCGGGTCACTGGTAAGCGTTATTTCCAGGATGCGCCGATGCCGAAATACCTCGAAAAAGAAGAGAGCACCATGATCCGAGTCCTTATTGTCGATGATTCTCTGCTGGCCCGCAAGGCGATTGAAAGAGTTTTGCAAACCGACAAAGAAATTGACGTCGTGGGTACTGCGGTTAATGGCCGGGAAGCGTTGGACAAGATTTCCGAGCTGAAACCCTCCGTAATTACTTGCGACATGGAGATGCCGGTTATGGACGGAGTACAAACGCTGATGCACATGCGCAAGGAATTTCCTCACGTCAAAGTGATTGTTTTGAGCTCCCTCACTCAGCCCGACTCTATTAAGGAACGGTTATGCCGAAATTTAGGAGCCTTTGTCGTGATGGCCAAACCCAAGATGCATTCAGATATGAACGCAGCAGGAGATGCGAACGAGCTGATTCGCAACATTCGCCGGAGTGCTGGAACAGCATGACGAGGGCCACGGCGAAACGTAAACCCCAGGTTGGGCCGTTTCCCTCCAGGGACATTCATCAAGCCCCATCATTGTAAGTGAGCCATGGAAATCACAAACATAAGAAATCGCACAGGATTTCGAAATCAGCGCATCCACGCCATCCTGGAAGGCTTTTTGGACAAGATAGAGCGCAGCCTCCGACCCCATCCCGAGGTTGTGGAAATGGCATCCTACGCTGTCGATCGATTCATGGAGATTGCCTACGAGGCCGACGCACTGGATACCTGCCTACAATTGAGCCGGATCAGCGTGACACTGAACGATATGGTCATGGAGCAACGACCTCTGGCTGATTGCTTGTTGGAGCTACAGTCGTTCCGCCAGCCATTTCATCAAGCTTGGATCGAGGAGTGCGACCGTTTTGACGCCAGTGCCGACACAATTGTAGATTATTCCTCCCGGATGAATCCACAGGCTGGTGAGGCTTCCGCCGCCGGATTGACCGATTCGGTCTCCCAAAATGATTCTGCTGTCCCGCAGTCATCATTCCCGGTTACCGATGCAATTGCCGAGGACTCGGCCGCGTCGGGGAGCTTTGACTATTTGGGAACCGAAGAGCATCCCTTCGACGAGGAGCTCACGGCGATTTTTCTCACCGAGACGGAGGAGCAATTTCCCACAGCTGAACGGCTGATCCTGGAGATCGAGAACCAGCCGGAAAACGCCAATCTGCTTCATGAATTGTTTCGCGTCATGCACACGATCAAGGGCAACGCCGGGTTCCTCGGACTGCGGGCGATCATTCACCTCACGCACGCTATGGAACAGTATTTGGACTCATTCCGCAACCAAGAGTCTGAAATAACCACAATATCCACCAATCTAATGTTAGAGGGCGTCGACGCCCAGAAAACTCTTTGTGCCAATCTGTGCTGCCGATATAATTTTCTGACCAACACCCGCGTCACAGAGGCAATTGAACCGGTTGACTGGGAGGGACTTTCCAATCGCTTTATCGGAACATAACCCCGAGGGTGTAGAGGTGGAATTGGAAACGAGCGAAGAGAGTTACCGCGATCTGGTGGAAGGCTCCATCGCGGGGATCATCGTCCACCGGGATTTCAAACCGCTGTTCGCCAACGAGGCGTTTGCCCGAATGCATGGCTACGAGTCGGCCGAGGAAATCTTGTCCATGGATAGTCTTCTGGATTTAGCTGCCGCGGAAGATATTCCTAAATTGGTCGAATACAATCAGCGCCATACGTACGGAAAGAACGTCTCCGAATCTTACGAGTTCCAGGCCAGACGAAAGGACGGCACGCAAATCTGGCGCGAGAACCTTGCCCGGTCCATTATATGGGAAGGACTGCACGCCGTGCAGGTTACCACCCTGGACATCACCGAGAGGAAGCAGGCAGAGAAATTGCTGTCTCAAAGTGAGGAGCGTTATCGGGCCATCTACTCGACGGCAGTGGATGCGATCATCACCATCGATGAGAACGGCATCGTGGATTCGTGCAACCCGGCGACCGAGAAATTGTTCGGATACAGCGTAGATGAAATAATAGGAAACAACGTCACCCTGCTAATGCCTTCCCACTATCGGGAGTCCCACGGCAATTACATTCGGCAGTACATCGAAACTGGCCAAGCGAAGATTATCGGGATTGGAAGAGAGGTCGAAGGTCGTAGAAAGGACGGCTCTCCAATTCTTTTGGACCTGGCGATTAGCGAGGTGCATCTAGGTAATCGGCGCATGTTTACCGGCATCGTTCGCGACATTACAGAGCGCAAGCGGGCAGAGGAGACTCTGCGGCAGAACGAGGAAAAATACCGTGGCCTAATCGAGGGTTCGATTCAAGGAATAGGGGTCCACCGGGACGGGAAACCGCTGTTCGCCAACGACGAAATGGCTCGCATGTTTGGCTACGAATCGTCGCAGGCCATCACGAAATTGGATAGTATTCTCTCGCTCTATCCGGAAAAAGAACATCAGGCACATCGTTCCCGGTGGGAATCTCGCCTCGCTGGGCGCTCGGTACCCAGGAGCATGGAGTTGCAGGGCCTAAAGCGGGACGGGAGACAGGTTTGGGTACAGTGTCTGGCAACGGTGATCCACTGGGAAGGTGAACTGGCCGTACAAAGTACATATATTGACATCACCGAACGCAAGCGGGCAGAGAAAGCATTGCGGAAGAGCGAAAAACGTTTACGTAAATTCATCGATTCCGCACCGGCCATATTAGGCTACGTCGACAAGGACTGCCGCTACCGGCAGATCAATTTGCCGTTTAAGGAATTGCTCGGTAAATCAGATAAGGAAATTATCGGCAAGACGGTGATCGAAATGTTGGGGCAGGAGAGTTTCAAGTTGTACAGTCCCTATATTGAAGAAGCGTTGGCGGGTCGTGAAGTCAGCTTTGACATTGCGCGCACAATAAGAGGGTCGTCATTTGAACTGCACATCAAATACCTCCCCGATTTGGATAAAAACGGGGGAGTGGCCGGATTCTACTTTTCCGTACTTGACGTCACCCAGCGTAAGCGGGCCGAGCGAGAGAAAGATGCAACTAAGCGGTTGTTGCAAACAATTTTCGATACGATACCACATGCCATTTATGTGAGGGATTTGAAAAGCAATTTTGTAATGGTCAACAATGCCATGGCGGCGCGCAACGAACTGGAACCTAAAGATATGATTGGTAGTCCACTTACGATGTTCGCCTGGGGATCATCGAAAGAACGAGACAGGATTATTGAAACGGATCGCCTTGTCATGCAAACTGGAGAGAAATTTATTGGTGCAGATAAGACTTGGAAAATGCCTAACGGAAAGGAAATAACGGAACGGACGACCAAAGTGGCTCTACGGGATGATAAAGGTGTCATTGTGGGGCTTGTGGGTATCTCTGAAGATACTACCGAACGAAAGAGCTTGGAGGAGCAACTCGGCCAATCACAAAAATTGGAAGCCATCGGTACACTAGCGGGTGGCGTGGCCCACGATTTCAACAACCTGTTGACCATTATCCTAGGCAATCTAGATCTTTTACTTAAGCGATTTCAGTTCGCTGGGGACCAGATAACTTATCTGCAGGAAGTTCGAGATGCTGCCCATCGCGGTGCCGACTTGACCCAGCACCTGCTGGCTTTCTCTCGCAAGCAAACGCTCCGTTCTGCAACCGTCGATATCAATTTGTCGATTACGGAATTTAGCAAACTGATACATCGAACCATTGGAGAACATATTAAGATCATCACTCAGCTTTCCGCTGATCCAGCGTTGGTCGTGATTGACCCCAGTCAGTTGCATTCGATACTACTCAATCTTGCGATCAACTCGCGAGACGCGATGCCGAAAGGCGGGCAAATTTGCATTGAAACTGCCGATGAGCTGGTCGGTGAGGCGTCAAATGACCAAAATATCCAGATAGAGCCAGGTCAATACGTGACCGTGTCCGTTACAGATACCGGCAGTGGAATGACACCTGATGTCCTACGGCGGGTCTTCGAGCCGTTTTTTACCACCAAGGAAGTAGGTGTGGGCAGTGGCCTGGGGCTAAGCATGATCTACGGCATTGTGAAGCGATCAGGAGGTTTTGTAAAAATAGTTAGTCAGGTCGGACACGGAACGACAGTAAAACTGTATCTACCACCAGCGATACTCGAAACTCAGGGTTCGGACAGGAAGTTCAAGTCCGAGATCGCCATACGTGGCAGAGGCGAGATCATACTTGTGGTCGAGGATGATAATGGCGTCCGAAAAATCGCCACGCAGATTTTGGCCGGCTTGGGCTATCAGGTTATTGACGCGCCGGATGCGAATTCGGCTTTGCCCTTACTGGATAAAACAGAGACGATCGACCTGCTGATTACCGATGTCGTATTGCCGGGAGGATTGAGCGGTGTGGATCTTGTCAAAAGATCAAAGCTGATTATTCCTGATCTGAAGGTGATCTATATATCCGGCTATCCGGATGATTTCCTAGTGGATAATATCGACAATAATATCCCATTATTAAGAAAACCCATTACCGAATACGACCTTGCCTCTGCAGTGTGGAATGCGCTGCATTAAGTAATATAGCATTCTTAGTGTATTCAATTAGATAGTATTATTTTCGCAACTTATTACTGCACTTTCTCACTGAAATATTTCTAAAAGATGTCGCAATTTCAACAACCGAGAAATTACTCCGACGAGAATTTGTTAAAGATCAACCGAGCTTAACCGCAGTACATTTGAGGTATTTATTTTTGATCGACTAATCAATTGTTGGTTACAGTTTATTCTAACGGTCTCTACATTCCCGATCAAAGAAAACAATCAACCAAATTTCTAATATTGAGATAACTTCATGGTTGAACCGCTAAGGATTATAGAAGTTGACGACGATCCAGCAATACTTCGAGTGTTGAAGGATTATTTTCAGGCCGAAGGACATGTGGTCGCGGCTCATACAAATGTCAATTCGGCGCTCGATGACATGCAAAAAAATAAATATGATGTTTTGATAACGGATATCGTCATGCCCGAGAGAGACGGATTCGACTTGATCGACCAATTGCGAAATGAAGGAAATAATATTCCGGTATTTGTAATCACTGGATATGTCGATAACCATCGTTCCAAGGCGCTGTCCGCTGGAGTCGCTGGAGTGATCGGCAAACCCATAGATTTAGATGACTTGGAGAAAATAATATACGATACGAACCGCAAGGTATCTACTGCTGGCTTGGCAGATAGCAAAACAATATCGGCTTCCGCCAATGACGAAAATAACGATTTGATTCTGGGATTCTGTGACGAGGTGGAGGAGATGCTGTCTCAATTCGAATCTAATGTGCAACGTCTCAAAGAATTTGTATACGACGGGTCGGCGATCCACGAGGACTACGTGAGTTTTCTACGGAACAAGGATGTAATGCAATACTTGGAGGCGATCGAGGATTACAATCGGACAGTACATACCATTAAGGGAACGTCGTTATTCATGGGGCTGAAGAATCTAAATAGATACGCTCATGCTCTGGAGGATATCACGACAGGTATACCTTCTGGCGATGTGATTCTGGACAAAAGTGTTTTCCGCATTATCAACAACAGCACGTCCGTATTCGGTCGATTCGTGGATAGAATCCGAGAGGAAGTGAGTGATGAGAATTTTTCTATCCAAGAAGTCGTGGATGAAATAGACGAATTCAAAGTAAATAGCGAATCGCCAATACTATCCGGTATCCGGTTGCGGGATGTACAAAGCAAGGATATTGGCAGGATAAGAGACAGTATAAAAAGGAAACCGAAGCTGTCCTTTGATCTTGAAATTTTCGACCGGCTTCTGGACGACTATATGGTTATTATGGATCGTGTGAACAATGCGATTGAGAAAAAAAACGGCGATATGGTGGATGCATCCGAAATTATGAGCGAACATTTGAATGCGTTGACCAACAGCACCCAGACAGCAATGGAGACCGCAAGATATGACCGCATAGTCGGTGATTTGACGAACCTCCAACATAAGAAAGTGGAATATTGTGTCGTCATGAATGAAGCGAGGGCCAGGCCAGATATTTGGGATCACGTACATACCGCGCTGATTCATATGCATAGGAATGCTGTCGATCATGGCATTGAAACGACCGAGGAAAGACGGAAAAGCGGGAAGGATCCATGCGCTTCGATCAAATTGGCGATTTGGGACGATTACAAGAACATCTATATATCCCTGTCCGATGACGGGAGGGGCATTGACCCCAAAAAGATTGCCGCTGCTGCACTGGAAAGAGGCGTTGTATCGGTGGAACAGATCAATGAAATGTCCGATGCGGACAAGCAAAGGTTAATATTTGCGCCTGGTTTCTCGACGAAAACTTCAGTCAGTGATATATCGGGGAGAGGTGTAGGGATGGACGCGGTGATCCATGAGATTCAAACTGTTCTTGAAGGAGAAGTAGAAGTTTCGTCGGAAAGGGGAGTTGGGACAAAAATCACTTTACATTTCCCGAAATCCAACAGTTTGACTGAATGTTTAATCGTGGGTAATGACGAGTTGCGATACGGTATGCACTGGCGACAGGAAATGCACTACGTTGTTATCAACAAAGGAGATTGCCAAACTTTGGATGGCAGTATGTATTATTATTTTCGTAATGAAATTGTACCGGTAGTGGATTTATTTACAGAACTGGGGCATCCGGTCGTTGAGTCCAAAATTCTAGTCATCATAAAATTAGATCATGGCGAGTACGTCGCGATATCGGTGCCGGGTATCGTCGGTCATACCCAACTGCGCATATACCGCAACAAAGTCGTCCATGCTCCGTATTTTTTCGGTCAGGCCTCGTACCAGAGCAATCCGCTGGTGATTTTGGATATCGACGAGATCATCGAAATTGCGCAATGCAATCAGGATGCGAGACCGGTTGTGAAAAATACAGCTGATGATGGGTTGGATACCAGGGACGGAGAACCGATGGGGGCGGAGAAAACTGAAAGGTGGGGCATCGTCGTGGAGGGGGCACAAAAACTATTCATCATTTTGCATCACAAAAATATTCGATACCATTCCTATGATGAGATGTTGCGATCCTACACACCCGATGGAAACACGATTTATACCGTGGATGGTTCGATCAACCCGTTGATCGACCTGGTCGAGAAATTAGGATTGAAGTGCGCAGAAGATAAAAAAATGGTTTTCACTATGTCAAATGAGGGCAAAGGGACCAACGCATACTTGGTGCCGAATGTGATAGATCAGGCGGTTTTGGATATTCAGGGCCTGAAGGAAGACGGTAGTGCGAAACTGATGTATGCAACGTATGGTTCTGATATTATTGAGGTCATAGAATTGGAGCGTATGGGTTTATAATAATCGCGTGGGTACTGATGGTGACCATGATATTATTAGATAGCTTCCTACGGAGTACCGGCAAATGGCGGTCTGCTTAGCCGGCCCAATCTAAATCGGATCGGCGTCGCCGGCACCCATTCGCAAGTCTTCCCATTTAAAACAAGCTGAAATTAGGATATGGCCAGGGCTTGCGCTCGTCTTGCAAGCGATGAAAGCGGCCCCAATCGATTTCATTTACAACAGGGCCAATGCTTCAATAAAGCGGTTCGAAGGTTGGTTGGACACCAATATGGAGTGAAAGTCAGCGTAGAGAGCCTCGGCGGCCTCCAGGTACGGTTTGGACAGGGGCGAGGGCGCCACGTTCAATTCATCTCGCACGATGCGTATCCAATCGGTCTTGCCACGCTCTTTGGCCAACCGTTTCGCATCATGGACGGCCTGGTACCATTCGCTGCCGACATAGTAGTCGCGTAGAAATTGTTTGCTGAATACCGCATTCCCCAGGCCCACCCGCAATTCATCCGGGCCGATGCTGTCCACCAATGCCAGTTCGCCCTGAATCAATGCCCATTCCAACTTACCGTCCCACAATTTCAAACCATGGACTTCAAAAAGCGCTTTGAGAAATTTTGCCACTGAATCGGTTGCGGCGTGTACGAGATTCAGTGTGGCCGCCCCACCTTGGGCAATTTGGGCCGCTTCCTGATAGGGCAGAAAGCGGTCTTTGCTTTCCAGTTTGGTGGAAAACTCGATCAACGGCTGCTCGAATTCCGCGCCTTCTTCAATCGGGAAAGGATACCAATTCTTGCGCGAAAGAAGGCTGGAGCCTTTCGGCACACCGAAGCGGAAGATCACCTCCAGGGGGATAAGCTGAGTTTCCAGGCGATCGTAGCCATAGTCATAAACGAGGCCGCCGCCGACATTGATCGTCGGTATTTTCGGCACATCCACCCTCGTGACACGGATTCGATTGGCCTCCCGCGCGATTAAATGATGTCGGATCGGAGGGCCGGTCAGTCCAAATCGCTTCCATTGAGCCTCGTCGGCCAGGGTTCGGAAGAACCAATCGGCCAAGCCGGCGAGTGCTTCACCCTTTCCGGAAATCTGATCGGGCATCTTGCCCCAATCAAACACCGAATAATCATCCGTATATTCGAACCAGAGTTGGGTCGGATCGTCGGCTAGATAAAGGTTTTTGACGCTTCCCGCGTAAATCAGTTTCATTTGATGAGATCCGTTCGCGGCTTGGTGGTGGTGTCGATGGTCAATTTCCTACAGGAGATCGGCCACGACCGGTCTCAATCGCACTTGCCCGCTCGGACCCGGGAGGCGAGGGGCGGTCGGCTCTCGTGCCGTTCGTCGCGAGCCGCTCTTCTGGTACCATGATTCACCAGACCGTGATGCAAAGTCAAAATTGAGACGATGGGGCGCCTTTATTGTCCATGCCGATGAACGACGCGTTTCGGGCCCTTGTCCCCGTGCCGAAACGAAGCGCGCGCCGATAGCTGGCAAACCGGGCAAAGGCATTCGGGGAGTCGTAACAACAGGTGCAAATTGGCAGAATTTCTACTTGCAGCCTATCGACCCCGAAGCTAAGGGCTTGGTTGAGCAGGACCGCGGTCAGTTCCAGGTAGAGGTTTCCCGCGCGTGGGGATACGGCTCCCTCCAACATCATTTGAGGAAATCGGGAAAGGCAGTCGCCTTTGACTTCGTAACAGCAGGAGCGGATGGACGGCCCGAATGCCAACCTCACTCCGTCCAGGCGACGGCCGCGCCGCAACCACTCGTCGAGTAAATGGGTCAAAATTCCCCCGGCCACGCCACGCCACCCGGCATGTAGTGCGGCAAATTGCGATAGGTGGGGATTGATGGCGAGTATGGGAACGCAGTCCGCCGACTGGATGGCGACGAACCTCCCCGCGGCCGGCTGCATAACCATGCCGTCGCCCCTCAGAGGAACAAATGCCACCTGACTCGATTCCTCTTTGAGAGGTCCGCGCCTCGCGAAAGTACTGGAGAGTACGACGCGCTCCCCCGCGACGAATAGGATCTCCGAGGAATGATCCTGGGTCAGGTAATCGATTTGGAAGTCCTGGATACCCGATCCCTGCAGGTAAACCTCCAATGATTGCGCGAACGACTTGCCGCCCCTAGGCGCGATCATAGAGGTGAACCCGTGGTACAGCCCCGGCGCGATATCCGTCAGTGAAGCCGCCCGGAACGATTCAACATTGTACTGCTGCATGACTACTGGTTTGGACGCCGTACGATCCATGGTTTAAAACCGCTTCGAAAAGGAATCGTAATCATCATCAGAACACTTCATCAAAACAATCGATGTGACGGTAATCGCACCAAGCCCACAAGGCGACAATTTCGAAACTCAGCGGGATTACCAATTTAGAGCCGAACGCCGCCCAATGTTTCGCGTATATATATATGGAGCGTCCGACGCATATATGGGTAATATATATGACCGAATTACTTTACTTGATATCACAGCAAACAAGTTTAAACGAATGTCAGTTGCAATTTGCGGTAAAATTCTATACGAACGTAAAGAATATTCTGGATTAATGGCAAATAAGTAATCGGATAATTTTCAGGAAACCGCCCAGCCGAGAGAAATGTGGGAAACTCCATATTTACGTTATTTTCTGGGGAATTAGCGCCGTAGGCAGCCAAATTGGAATCACGCGGGTTCCGATTTCGGATTGTTTGCTGGGTCGGCTGGGCCAACCATTTCGATTCGGTGTATAATACTGGGTAGAAAAATATCTGTCCCCATACGGCAGGAATATTGAAATTCCGTAAGCAATATTCCTTACTTTAAATGTAATTAGTTCCTTGATTTCCTCGCAATGTATTCTCCAATCGAACCTCAGGCCATTTTGAAGTCGTGAGAAGTATTCTCCTCTTGGACGGCCACGCCAAGCTCAAGGCCCGTATTTCAGCCTGGTGTGGCGATAGGGTACGGCTATACACCGCTAAATCCGTCCGGGAAGGATTCGAACTACTGGAAAGACACCGTGACGTTCAGGTCCTCGTTGGGCGCTTTACACGTTGGGATGCCGAGGACAGGGATCGGGCCTATCACCAGTATAAGCATCTGCCTCGTGTGGAAATCGCGGATGACGCTTGGATCACCGGCGCGGCCGACAGAGCTCATCACGGCAAATGCATTTGCGTGATCACCCCGTCGACTTCGGAATCCGAGCTTTCCAAAATGCTGCATACAGCTTTCACCGTCTACGACCTCATCCAAGACGTGCGGGGCGATAAAGATAAGCAGTCTCAGTGCGATTTCCTTGATGGAAAATATAGTCCGTCCCAGCCCGCCCTAAATTCGTTGACCGGGCAACCGCCCAATGAGAACAACCCATTCGAAGACGAGTACCTGGTAATGGCGGCTCACGACGTGCGGGCACCGCTATCGGTGATCGTCGGTTATGCCAATATTTTACAGGACACGGAAACCCAGTTAAGCGAAAACGGCAAGCGCGTGGTCAAGCGGATGCGGGACACCAGCGAACGCCTTTTAGACATCGTCAGCAAGATCTTGCGCCAATCCGTCGTGGCCAACGGAAAGAGTCTGTTGGAGATGGAACAATGCAAGTTATCCACTATCGGTCACGATGTGCTGGAGGATCTCAAAGAACTCGCGCAGGAAAAAGGCCAAAACTTGGCCATGATGGTGGATGGGGACCAGAACTCGTACCTTCTCGATAAGCTCGCGATTATCCAGGTACTTTACAATTTATTGACTAATTCCATCAAATTCACTAATCATGGCGGGAATATTGCTCTCTCCATCAAGGGTACTCCCAAACTGGTCACTTTTAGCGTTACCGATAACGGAATAGGGATGACTGCGAAACAGGTCGAACAGGTACTCGCCGACTCCCCCATCCAATCCGCATCGCACCAATTGCCAGGTAGCCATCTGGGACTGTCAATCGTCAACAGGATTGTGAAGTTGCACAATGGGGAAATCCAGGTGGAGAGCGTTTTCGGGCAGGGCACCATTTTCACGTTTACCGTCACTCCAGGCTGAATCTTCTTTTTTTTCCCGTACCCCAGCCGGTAATTCCGGATCGGACAGGGCATCCCTCAATGTACGTTGACGGGATGGCTTGCAATTCTGAGCCGACACGTGTTCCCATCGGGGTCGGTGTTATCTTCGCGACGGCCAAGCCAGTCGAAAATTATTTCTGCTTGCCTTTTTCCGCGCGTTGGAGGAAATGAAGGGTTTATTTCGCCCACGCGCAACACGTCAACACTAGGTCACGGATGTCGGCAGTTCCAATTGTTCTCCTAAGTAGTTTCGCCTTGCTGGTGTCGTTTTATGCACTCCATCGGGTGACCGATCATTACTTCGTGGATAGCTTGGAAATCATTTCCAAGCGTCTGCGCATGACCTCGGATATCGCCGGTGCAACCCTGATGGCCATGGGCAGCAGTGCCCCGGAGTTGTTCACTTCGATGCTGGCTCTGATCAAGGGAATGGAATACGCCAGCCTCGGAGCAGGCACCATCGTAGGGTCCGCAATATTCAACGTTCTTGTGATCATTGGCGCATCGGTATACCTGCACCAATCGTTGCTCACGTGGCAGCCGGTTGTGCGCGATCTTTCGTTCTATATTCTCTCCATCCTGCTTCTATACTGGGTTTTTCAGGATGGTGTAATCACATTTAATGAGTCGGTCTATTTCATCGTCTTATACCTGATTTACCTGGTGGCTTTGCCCGTCTGGCGGCGTATTCTACCCTATGAGGACCAAGCCGACAGCGTGCCGAATATTGTGCGCGAGGAGGAGATATCCTTTGAGAAGAAACATCATAAATTATTATTAATACTGAAACCAGTGGATATGATCTGCGCCCTGGTGATTCCGAGCGTAGCAAAACACCCCCGTTTGTACGTGGTCACGTTTGCGTCATCCATTGTGATGATCGCGGCGCTGAGTTGGGTATTGGTGGAAGCGGGCGTCATATTGGCGACGACCCTTGGCATACCGGATGCCATCATAGGATTGACCATCCTGGCCGTGGGCACATCCGTTCCCGATCTGATCGCCTCCATGGTGGTGGCTCGGAGAGGCAAAGGCGATATGGCGGTGAGTAACGCAATTGGAAGCAACATATTCGATATCCTCATCGGGCTGGGTGCGGTGTGGATGATCATGATCTATGTCAACGGCGAATCGATTATCATCAGTATCGACAACCTGGGCGGCTCGGTAATGCTGCTAATTGCCACGGTCGCCTCATTGCTGTTTTTGTTGCTCGTGAACCGATGGACGATCGGCCGGAAATCGGGAATGGTGCTCATCGGACTTTACTGTGCGTATATCGTTTCGATCGTAATGGGATGGTTATGAAGCTCGCCCGCGATGTTTGGTTCTTGCGCGGCCGGATGCCCGGTTCGTAATTGGTGATGACCGGTCACCGGAATGGCTTCTCCCAACCCGGCGTCATTTTTCACGCTAAATTAATTTTGCGAGAATCAGAATAAATAGCCGGCACCCTGGCGATTACGTCCCCAGGGCCGCACGGAGCGGACGGTAGAATTCGCGAATATCACGCACCAGCAGGGCCGGTTCTTCGAGTGCGGCGAAATGCCCTCCCGAGGGCATTTCGCGCCACCGTTGAATATTGTAGGCCCGCTCGACCCACGATTGGGGCGGGCGAATAATTTCCGCAGGAAAATCGGCGAACCCGGTGGGGCACTCGATCCTCCCTCCAGGTGGCAACTTATCATTGGCCCGCCGGGACTCGTAATAAAGACGAATCGATGAGGCGATGGTGTTGGTGACCCAGTAGATGGTAATATTCGTCAGCAACTCGTCCTTGGTAAAGCGCTTTTCTACCGACCCGCCACAATCGCTCCATTCGCGAAACTTTTCCACGATCCACGCGGCCAGTCCGACCGGGGAATCGGTCAGGCCGTATCCCAGGGTTTGAGGCCTTCCGCCTTGAATGACCTGATAGGCGAACACGTCGCCTCTCATTTTCCTTGCGGTTTCCAGGTATGCGTTCTCGGCTTCATTCAGCGGGCGGTCGGCGGAAGTAGGGTTGGGCCTGATCCCGGCCATGTTCAAGTGCAGACCAATGGGCGCCGAGGCCCTGTCGTAGGCCAGCCAGGACGTGATGACAGCCCCCCAATCGCCACCCTGTAGAGCATAGCGGGCATAGCCCAAGTGGGTTTCCATCAATTCCCCGAACAAGCGGGCGAAGGAGCGGGGCGTTGCGCCGGGGGAACTGGGCGGCGCGGAAAAGCCGTATCCGGGAAGCGAAGGGGCGATCACATGAAAGGCGGCCTCCGGTTCGCCTCCGTGGGCCGTGGGATCGGTGAGAGCAGGAATGATCTTGTAAAACTCGAAGATCGAGCCGGGCCAGCCGTGAACCAGTAGCAGCGGAACGGCTTCGGGATGGCGGGAGCGTTGGTGAATGAAGTGCAATTCCTGGCCGTCGACAGTCGTCTTGAATTGGGTAAATGTGTTCAGCAACGCTTCCTGTTTTTGCCAATCGAACCCCTCCCGCCAATATTTGACCAGAGAGTAAAGGTATCCCGCATCGGTGCCCTGTTCCCATTCGCCACCGGTCGCCGCGGGAGGCCAGCGCGTGCGGGCCAATCGCTCGGCCAAGTCGTCCATCTGCTGCCTAGGCACTTCAATGCGGAACGGTTGCATCAGTTTAGACCTCGAAACTCGTGATGGGGTTATCTACCGTCGATCTCTGGCCGGCTGGCGCTGGTTTGGAGGCTTTGCAGCATGACCCGGTCAACCGTTACCGGCTTGGGAGTGGGGATATCCAGCCACGGAATGATTTCACCCAACGCCCAAAGAGACCCGGCGGCGACAAGGGTTGCACTCTCCGCCGCCATCAACAAGGCCTGCCTCGGCTTCGCGTGGTCGAAGCCGATCTCAATCGGATTTTCCGCCGACGGATTCATCCGCGATTCAAACGCCTGGCAGTCAGCCGCGCGATCGAAGGGCAGGTCTAAAATGATCACACGGCGGGCGTTGCGCATAAGCTCGGACAACGGGCGTGCAATATCGTCGACCAGCTTATCCTTCATCATCCCCAAGAGCAGGACATAGCCCGATATTCCCCATTGTCCCAATGCCTCACACAACGCCTCCAGGGCATCGGCGTTGTGCCCTCCGTCCAGTACGACGGACTCGAAGCGGCTCCGGGGTTCATCAATCAGGGAGACGCCGCGCGCCAAAAACAGTCTCGCCGGCAAACGCACATTCAATACGGTTACGGCTCGTTCTTCCCATTCCGATTGACTTTTCGGCTTTCCCATCAAGACGTCGGCGGCGATCAACGCAGTGGCCGCGCATTCCCTCAGAGGCCGGGAGAGTGGGCCGATGGGCAGCCTCATAGTGGCACGCAGGCCATCACGCCGCACCACATCGATTCTGCGACGATCGGCAGCTCCCCCTTGGAATTCTATCTCATCCGCCAACAATACCGGACAGCCGAGGCCGTGCAGTTGCTGTAGCATCCAAGGGGTTAATTCAGCCGATTGCCTTGCAAGGACGACGGGGACGCCCGGCGTGGCGATCCCCAATTTTTCGTATGCGATCTTGAGCACGTCCCCACCCAATACGTTGATATGATCCCGGCCGATCTGGGTGAGTACGCACAATCTTTTGGGAGTGACATTGGTGGAATCCGCCCGCCCGCCCACGCCCGTTTCGATGATCCACCACCCCACCTCGGCCTCCCGGAAGGCAACGAACGCGATGGCGGTCAGGATATCAAAATAGGTCAGTGCACCAGGATCTTCGATTTGCTCCGCCTCATCCAACACGGTGCGGCAATACCGGGCAAAATCCTGGGGTGAGATCATTTCTCCCCCGATGCGCACCCGTTCTCGAATGTCCGCCACGTGGGGCGACGCGTATACCCCCACCGAGTGGCCGGCTTGCAACAACAACCGGCCTATCATCTCCGCCGTGAGTCCCTTGCCGTTGGTGCCTGCCACATGCACCACCTGCGCATTATTTTGAGGGCCACCCAGCCGCTCCAGCAACCGAAGAATCCCAGCCAGCTTTTCAGGACCGCGGCTTCGTGCCTTCCGGGTGGTTCCGGGGCGGGAATCCAATCTTTGGATTTGCTTCAGGTATTCAGGATGGCTGGTGTTCATGAACCTGTGCCGAAATTCCTGGCGCGTCGGATTGCCGATCGATTCGGGGCTTTCCCGACAACGTCGATTAGATTATGATCTTGTCAATGATACCGTCTAAAAGGGCCTCGGGGGATATTTTTTCCCACGATCCCGCGAGTCGAGTGGTGACTTTGCACACACAACTTCCATGCTTTCATTGACCTGCCCATGAATCCCAAGAAAGAGGGGTGGTTCAAAAAATACATCGAGTTTCGCGAAAATAGCCCCCTGGGGCTCCAGTTGCCGTCTTCCGGCATTCGCATATTCGAGGATGTGGGGGTTCACAACGAGATTGACCAAGCCATCTATTACTTTTTGCAACCCACCGGCCTGTTCTACGGCATCCCGGAGGTTTTCCCGTTTGCGGATGTGGAATATCCACGCAGCCAATATTATGACCGGGACGACCGTTCACTGGTGACAATGCTCGATTCAGTGATGGCATGCCTGGTAGCGGATCGTCATTTTCTTCTCGCCGGTTTGTCAGACGAATCGGACCATTTCTCTCCCGCGGTCAATCAGCTTCAGGAATACTACCTGCTGCGTCCGCGGGAATGGCGGGCCAAACGGATTCGCCCTTTCTCCAGTTTGCGGCTGCTGCGTTTGCGCCCGTATCGGCACCGCCGCTTCGAAAGGGAATTTCAGAATAGACTTACCGTCAAACCGCCATTTCTAAAAATTCGAGACCCCTTCGCCAATATATTTCTGTTTCTGGATCTATACCACTGCCTGATCTGGCAACGCAGGCGACTCATGGACGGCGCCGAAACGCGCGAGCTTTCCTCACAGTACCAGGAGCAATTGGTACAACGGGAAACGCTGCTGAAGCTGATCATCGCGACGGTCTATGTCGACCGGGAAATAGACCGCGATGACCGGCGGCTCGTGAAGCGTTTTTTCCTTGCATCGCGGCTGCCGGCAAAGCGCTTGGCCGCCTTGAATACACTCCTCTCCCGGGGGCTGGACCTGCATGAAATCGAAATCCCGACAATGCCCTGGTTGATCAGACGTTACTTTTTGGCGCAAGTGTTGATGATCACCATGTTGGACAGGACCATCGACCAGGATGAGGAAGATTTATTGTCTCGTCTGGTGGAACGTCTCGGGTTGTGGCGCGAGGAATTGGATCAAAGCCGCGCCGCTCTATCGAGCTTTCTGGTCACCCATGGAGACCGATTGCGATATCACGCCCAGCCTCCCAATCTTTTCAGCCTTGGCGAGCAGTTGGCGGAAAAAGCCGCCATCGCCATACGGTTGAATTTGGATCGGGTCGTCAACGAGATCCGGGAAACACAAGAGCTGTACACATTGCTCATGAAGTCGGCCAAAGAGCCCCTCACGGAAGAGGAAAAAAAGAAAGTGCAGGATCAACTGATGGATATTCTGAAAACGATCCCCGCTCTGGCCATTTTTGCCCTCCCCGGGGGAGGGATCATTCTGCCTATCGTGATCAAGCTGCTGCCGTTTAACCTGCTGCCCAGTTCGTTTGAAAACTGAACCTCCGGGCGTCGGCGTAACGCCGGGTGCACCTAGACTTTGGTTAGGCTTTGGCGCGGATGGCTTTTCTCAGCTTTTCAGGCGTGATGGGGAGGGAGGTGACGCGCACGCCGACGGCGTGGAAGATGGCGTTGGCGATGGCGGCGGGCACCGGAACGATGGGGGGCTCACCGATGCCCTTGGCGCCGAACGGGCCATCCACCGCGGGCTGTTCCACGAGCACGGTCTCGATGGGGGGCACATCCAAAACACTGGGAATCTTGTAGTCGAGGAAGTTGGCATTAGCCAGCCGGTCGTCGTGGAAGATCATCTCTTCGCTGAGCGTCATGCCGATGCCCTGGACGATGGCGCCGTGAATTTGGCCTTCGACCGCCACGGGGTTGACCGCGATGCCCACGTCCTGGGAAGCCCAATAACCCGTCAGCTGCACCTGGCCTGTGTCGGGGTCGACCTCCACGTCCGCCACGTGGGTGCCGAAACTCGGCATCCGCTTGTAATTGCCGGTTGCGCCCTGCCCCACCACGGGCCCGCTGGTGGCCATGGCACGACCCAGTAGATTGGTCACGGGCACCGAGCGGCCGGGCGCGCCCTTTACCCGCACGTCTCCCTGGTGCAGTTCCATGCGCGAGGGGGGCGCGTCCAGGGGTTCCACGGCCAGCGCGAAGAGCTGCTCGCGCACGTGCTCGGTAGCCCGCAGGGCGGCGTCGCCCATGCTTTTCAGGACTTGGCTGCCTGCGGCGATGGTGGCGTGCGGCGCAGATTCGGTGTCCAGGGTCTTGACCGTGACCTGATCCATGGCCAGATCGAGCACTTCGGCGACGATCTGGGCCAGGGCTGTGTGGACACCGGTGAGGTCCACGACTCCCGTGAGCAGGGTCGCCGAGCCGTCGTCGTTGAGCTTGACCACCGCAGCGGAGGCCATGCCGCCCACGTTCCAGTTGCCCACCGCCAAGCCTCTTCCCCGGTTGGGCGCGGGCCGGGTCTGGTCAGTCTTGTAGCCGGAAAGCGCCAGGGCGGCGTCCAGGGTCTCGGGGGCCATGACGCAATCCATCGTCGCGCCGCTCGTGCTCACGTGTCCGTCCGGCATCAGGTTGTTGCGGCGGAAGTCGACGGCATCCCACCCCATTTCGGCAGCGATGCGTTCCATCTCCGATTCGATGGCGAAATTCACCTGCGGCCCGCCCGGCGCGCGGAAGGCGCTGCTGGGTGGCTTGTTGGTGTAGACGCAGCGGGCCGTGATGCGCAGGTGGGGTATGTTGTAGGGTCCCTCGGCGAAATTGGGCAGAGCCCAGGAGACCAAGACCCCCCCGTGGGCATAGGCGCCACCGTCGAGCAGGATATCCAGGGTGCGCGCGATCAGCTTGGCGTCGTTGCTCACCCCGGTCTTGATGGCGATATGAAATCCGGCCCTCGGCGTTCCGCAGAGGAAATCCTCGCGGCGCGTCATCACGATGCGCACCGGATAGCCGGATTTGCGGGCCAGGGCCAGCGCGGCCACTTCGTCCTGCATGGAGATCTTGCCCCCGAAGCCGCCTCCGATTTCGGTCGGTACCAGCCGCACGCGATTGTGGGAGACCGCCAGCGCGTCGGCGATCATGCCACGCAGCTGAAAAGGGGCCTGGGTAGAGGAATGCACCGTAAATGAGCCATCCGGATTGTGGATGCCCAGGCAGGCGTGGGGCTCCAGATAGGCTTGGTGTACCATCCCGGTCGTGTAAACCTCTTCAAAGACCCGATCCGCTTGCGCAAAGGCTTTTTCCGGATCGCCCCGGCTAAGCTCGTTCAGCGAGCAGATATTACCCCCGGCCGGAGCGGCCATCGCCACGACTTCGTATTCGGCCATCCTGGGGTGCAATAGTGGCGCGATATCTTCCAAGGCGTCGAAGGCGTCCATGACCGCGGGAAGCTGCTCGTAATCGACGTCGATCAGACCCAGTGCCTCCTGGGCCACCTCCCGGGTATCCGCTGCCACGGCCGCCACGCGGTCGCCCACGAACCGGACGGTATCCGTGGCGAGAGCCCTCTCGTCGGCCAGATAGCGGCCCACCAAGCGGTCGGGCAGGTCCTGGGCGGTGACAATCGCCCGTACTCCGGGCAAGGCTTCGGCCCGGGCGGTATCGATGGAGCGGATGCGGGCGTGTGGATGGGGCGAGCGCAGTACGAGCCCGTGGAGCATCTTGCCCGCCGGCTGCAGATCCTCGGCAAAGATCGCCTGGCCTGCCAGCTTCGACGCATTGTCGATGCGCGGGATCGGCTTCCCGACCTGGTTGTACGTGTGCGCCGCCATGGTCCCCTAGTTTTGTCCGTCGTGCTTCAATTTGGCCGCCAGTTGAATCGCCTTTACGATGCGTGTGTACCCCGTGCAGCGGCAGAGATTGCCCGAGATCGCTTCGCGGATGGACGCCTCGTCCGGATCGGGTTCGCGATCGAGTAGCGCCGTGGTGGCCAGCAGCATCCCAGGTATGCAGAATCCGCATTGGGAGGCCCCACTTTCGGCGAAGGCCGATTGCACCGGGGAGAGATGGTGCGGGTCGCCCAGACCCTCCACCGTGGTCACCGTTTTGCCCTGGGCTTCCAGGGCCAAGATGAGGCACGAATCGACCAGCCGCCCATCGAGCAGCACGGCGCACCCGCCGCATTCACCCTCCTCACAGCCCCGTTTGGTACCGGTCAGCCCGGCGGATTCCCGGATGAAGGTCAGCAGGGAGGTGCGGGCCTCTACCAGGTTCTCGGCCATATCGCCGTTCAGGTTCAGGCTCAACGGATGTTTCATCTCGTGATCCCGGCGGGCTCGATGGCGATGGCATAGGCCCGGGCGAGCGCCCGCTTGGCCAGCACTCCGGCCATTTCCCTTCGGTACTCGGCCGAGGCACGTATGTCGTCGATAGGCCGCACCGTTTCGATCACTGCCTTCACCACGCGGGCCAACGCTGCATCGTCGCAGTTGGTATCGCGAAGCACCTCGCCGGCTTCGGGGATGGAAATGACGGTGGGAGCGACCGCACCCAGGGCCAAGGTGACCAAGCGGCAGGTACCGTCGTCGTTCAGACTGATCACAGCCGATGCGCTCAGCAGGGCGATATCCATCGCCGAGCGGGTCAATCTCTCGAATGTGGAGGCCGAGGCTGGCAGGGGCGGTGGCAATTCGATGGCCGTCATCAGTTCACCCGGCCGCAAGACCGTCCGGCCCGGGGCTTCCCAAAGTCTGACCACGGGAATGGCGCGACCGCCGGAGGCACTGGATAGAACGGCCATGGCCATGAAGGCCACCAAGGGAACGGCGGTATCGGCGGCGGGAGAGGCGTTGCACAGGTTGCCGCCGAGGGTGGCACGATTGCGGATGGGTGGACCCCCGACCACTTCGGCGGATTCGGCCAATGCCCGGTAATTCGTCCGTATGGCTCTATCGCGCATCAGGTCATCCATGGGCAGTAAGGCGCCCAGCCGGTGCCCGCCATCGGGTTGTACGGCGATTCCGTCGAGCCCGGGAATGGCTTTCAGGTCGATGACGCTGCGCACGGCCGATGAACCGTGTTCCAACGCGAGAAACAGGTCGGTGCCTCCGGCCAGGTATCGCGACCCTTCCGGGTCGGCTGCAAAAAGGGCGATGGCTTCCGCCACGGTGGGCGGTGCATGGTATGCGAAGTCCTGCATCAGTGATCTCGACAAGCGATTGATTCGGTCAACCGTTATCTATCCCACCCCCATGGCGCCACGCAAGCCCAATGGAGACCTTGGATCGCAGACTTTTATCGCCAACAGGTTCGGAATCCGATTCAATTCACCTCGATGATTTTACCGGCCTTCACGAATTTGGGATTGAGCAGGAAAATCAGCGCCGGCAACGTGGTCAGCGACGCGATGGAGGCGAACATCATGGTCCCGATCATCAGAATGCCCATCTGAATGTTGCCCTTGAAGTCCGACGCGATGAGCACCGAAAACCCGAGCGCCACCGATACCGCGTTATGGAAAATGGCCTTGCCCGAGGTGTGGATGGTGTTCATGTAGGCCTCAATCGGGTCGTCGCCTTTGGCGATCTGAATCTTGTACCGTTCCAGGAAGTGGATGGTATAATCCACTCCCGTCCCGATAGCGATGGCGGCCACGATCATCACCATCACTGTGATGGCGAATCCCATCAGGTTGATCACCGCGAAATTGAATAGGATGGTCAGGGCCAAGGGAATCATGCAATAGATGCCCCCTATCACCGAGCGGAAGAGGAGCATGCAAATGAAGCCCACGAGCAACACACCCATGGCGATGCTGGCGCCCTGGGAATTGGCGATCGCCAGGGTGATCTCCATCGAGCGCGGCGATCGGCCCGCCAGGGTCATCTTTTCGATGTAAGGGTCGTCCGGCGGGAAGAGTTCATCCGCCTTCGATTGGAAAATATCGATCAGCGGTATGATGTAACCGGATTCCCCGGCTCGGGACAAAACCAGAAAGCGAAACTCGTTCAGTTCGGAAACGATCGTGCGGTTGAATGCATCGCGGTCTGACGAAATTGCCTGGTTCACTACGGTACCCAATACGGATCGCTCGGTGATGGTCGGATCGGGTAGTCCATCCTTTTGTGGTTCGGGGAGCTTGTCGTAAGCGAAGTCCCCATCGTGGTAGAGCACGCGGTATATTTTCTTGAAAATGTCGGTCGGTTGAATGACGTTGCCGATGGGGGGCATCTGGTAACCGTCCACATCTATCATAGGTTCCTGGAGGCCCTCCATGTAGCTTTCCAATACCTCCAGCTTTTTCAGCACCGCGGGTTGTTTGACATCCACCGCGAAGAAATCGGTGAGGTAATTGAAGGCATATTGCATTTCATTGCCGCGGGCGGAATTCTTTTTATTGCGTACGGCCGTGATGAATCGGTCGGCCCGTTCCGTTCGCCCGCTGGTCACGGCCATTCGGCTGCGGAGGTCGGCCAGGCCGGCGATCAGTTCCGTATCGCCCCCGCCACCAGAGGCGCCATCGCCGTCTTCGGCCAGGATGTCAAGGTCGTCCAGGTCGTCGAGGCCGCCCTCATCGTCCCCGGTTAGCACCGCAGTCTGTGCGCCAATGCCAGAGGCGCCGGAGGCGGTTTCCGCGGTCACCCGATATTCCTCGTTCAAGGTGTCGGTGATGATGGCCAGACGGTCGCGAAGGCCGCTCAGATTTTGCTGGGGGCGATCATCCAGTTCGGCCAGGTCGGCGACAACCGTATTGAACGGTGCGAAACGCAGGGCGGAATCACCCGCCGCGAACCGTTCCCAGGCTGCTGAAAATTTATCCACCCGTCCCTGCAAGTCGGCTTGCATTTCCGGCCGCTCCACCAGCACCTCGTCCCGGAACTTAAAGAGCAGGGAAATAGAGTACGTGCCGGAAAGGTGGCGGTTGATGAAGTGATCGCTGATGTAGATGGGATTGTCCTTCTTGAAGTTGTAGATGATGCCGCTCTCGAAATAGTTCCCAAAGGCCAGATACGTGGCCCCCACCGCCAGCACGGCGGTAATGGCCAAACCCAATTTGTGGTGCCGCACCACGGTATTCCCGAACATATGGAGAAATTTATCCAATAGCCCGCCCCGGGAATGCACCTGTGCCAAGCTGAAGGGTTCCTTCACCGGGCCCGGTCCGCGCCAGATGGCGATCACCGACAACGGAAGCAGGATCGTGAACACGATCCGTTTCCAGACCGGAGCGGTGTGCAATCTCCCCAGAATCGCGTGCATTTCCAGCGGAGAGGGCCACAGGGCGAGCATGGCCGGGGTCAGCACGAAGGCGAACAGGATGCACCAGCCCACGCCCAGCGCGGAGAAGACACCGAAGTGCATGATCAGGCGCAGGTCTGTGTAGGCCAGCGAGGAGAAACCAGCCGCCGTGGTGATACCGGCGAAGAAGACCGCCGCGCCCACATACAGATAAGTGTGTTTGAGGACAGCGATCCGGCCCCCCTCCAGGAACATGTCCTCGTGGTAGCGGTTGAGAATATGGATCTGGTACGCGGTGCCGACAGCCAACAGCACGATGGGGATAATAAATGTCGTGAGGGAAAGCGGCACCCCCAATACCGCCATCGAGGCCATGGTGAAGATCATGGCCAGAAAGGTCGGCACGATGGGGATGACGACCCCGCGCACGCTGCGGAAGAAGAAGGCCAACACGATAATGTCCACCAAAACGGCCAGGGGCACCATCTTTGCCATGTCCGCGCCCATCATCCGGGATAGCAACGCGATGATGTACTCGTAGCCGGTGATGTAGGCGTTGATGCCTTCCGTCGCATTTTCATCCAAAACCCTTTGCAGTTCGTTCGCGTTATAGCCCAACTCCACGAATTGCCGCGGGTCGTGAATCTGAAACTCCATGTTGTCCCGGGCCAAGGGGTCGATCGCTTCCCGCATAGCGACGTAGAAATCATTGGTCGAGGTCTCCCAAGTCTGCATATTCGGGTTCTGGTAAAGGTCTTTGTCCTCCAAAATGCTCATGATGGCGGCGAAATTTTCCGGAGTCAGTTCTGATGCGATTCTTTGCTGCAACTGCGGATACTCGTCGAACACCGGAGCGTAATACTCGGCGAGGAAGGGCTGAATGGCCGCCTTCATATGGGCCACCTGGTCTGCCACGAATTTCTCGTTGACGGTGATTCCATCCAGGCTTTGGCCCCAAATGTTGTGGGGAAAATCGGTAAATTCTCCCTTGAACCGCCGAGTAAGGGTTTCTTCGGACAAAGCGACGCCGATCTCATCTCGCACGTAACGGCGCATGAAGTCCCACTTGCGCTGCATGGGCACCTGGATCATCGCCGCGTGTCCGTCCTCGGAGACGATGTTGCCCCGGAACAGGGGATCGGCCATGACGTGTGCGCGCAGGATGGGGATCACCCGTTCCAGGTCGGCGTCCGATTCCGGCAGCCGCTCGTCCATTCCCGGCTTGGAGGGAATTCCCAATTCCTCCTTGATCGTGCGGACGATCCGGCCGGTGAGCATGGCCCCCGTCTCCTCATCGAGGATCACGTCCTCCAGATTGGCGATGCTCTGGATATTGTCGATGTCGATTCCGATGGGCAGGGTAACCGTCTCCGCCTTCCCGGTGATCAGGCTATCGAACGTCTTGGTGGCCGTGAGCCCTTTGAAGCCTTCGATAATGTTTTCCATGTAGCGCATTACCTTCAGGTCCCACACCGAGGTGTCCGCCTCGATCCCCACCAGTACGAAGTCCTGGTGGTTGTAATTCTGGCGGTAGTAGTCGTCGGATTTAATGGTCGCGTAATCCTTGGGCAGGAATTTGGTCAAATCCGGCTCCACATAGAGCCACAGGGTGATCGCCTTGAACGCCAGAAAAGTGCTGACCACCGTGAGCAGGATGATCAGGTAGGGATGCCTGCTGCAAAACTGGGGGATGCGGTTCATGGTCACTCTCCTGAAGAATTCGAGGGATCAACCTGCTGCAGGGGCGCAGGTCAGGTTGAGTTCATCTCTTGTTGCGGGTAGATGCCATTTGGGTGACGTAGGCGGCGAGATAATCCCGCCGGGTGCTTCAATTGCTCAACGTGGACCGCGGCGTTCCAAGGGTGATCGCTCTCGCTCGCCGCAACGCCATGGCACGTGTCCCCACCGAAACTATCCATAGCCTTACGTATCGGTTTCCGTGGTATGGGCCATATGTAAGCAAGCACATACTTTCAATGTGGTGTTTCTATAAGAATGCACCGAGAAAATCAACCGGCATTCATTTAAATGATCATCCCCAATTGATCGGCTCCGATTGCCGGTGTGGCCTGCCGTAATTCGGCCATGCGCCGGAGCGCAATGGGAAGTGAGGCTCAGCCGGCTTTGGTGGCTGCTTGTGGACTCATCTCGTTATGGGCCGCATCCGGGTGCCAGCGATGGGCCAATTCCCGGTAGCGATCGGATTGCCGCGCTGTATGCAGCCAGTCCAGAGCGTCCAGGGGGCATCTTCGTTCACGATGAAGGGATAGGTTATGCCAGCGGCCTTCCGGTTGGCTTCCAGCAGAAGTGGCTTCACATCCAGCAGCCACACATCGTACCGGCTTCTGAATGTCGTCAAATTCATGGGCAACCCAACCGGTGCTGATGATTTGATGCGGCGCTGGAGGTCGAACGGGATCGAACATTGAGCCCGTAGGAACTGAACCCGAATCGAAAAGAATTCCTGTTTTCACCGTCCGGGAATGTACCGGGGGTTACCCCGGCCCCCGCCACAAATTGCGAAGGTGCGGAAAACGGGTTTCGCTCGACGATCAGCGGGCGGCACTGGCGGGCTTGCTGTCGAGCGAGGACGCCCCGTCTCGGCGGTGCTGCCCGCCAGGCTTCGATCAAGCCGCCGACCCTGCGCACTCACTCACGGCTGCATCGTGGGTGGGCACTGGCGGCGCGGGTAACCTCCTCGAAAATAAATTGGAGCATTAAATTGGAGATGTTTGGGATACCTAGACAAAACGGAAATTATCTGACAATGGTCTTTCATACAACATCATCGCACGGCTTGCGGTACCCACGGAGAATTAGAGTGCTGGGACGCGGCGTAGCGAATCCTGGTGGCGGCATCGATACACGGTCTCTGCTTGTGGCCACCATTCGTCACTCTCCATCGATTTGAGGCTGGATCATGAGAATCGTCGTAGGCTTGTTGGTCGCCGCATTCCTCCTGGCGGAAAGCGGTTTCGCTGAAACCGTATATGACAATCGCAACCAATACCAGACTATCGGAGACTATCAGCGGGCTCTGAATCAAGTCAGGGCCAAACTGTACTCGGATGACGACGATGTGCGGGAGGATGCCCTGGAATTGCTGATCGATTCGGGCGAGCAACCCATTCAGGACGGGGACACCATCTTCCCGCTCACGGTCCTTGCCGATCTGGTGATGGGCATCGGAGCACCCGATGGTATCGAGATCGACGACGATTTGCAGGAAGAGGCACTCGATTTCATCATTGACGCAGCCATCGAGGAGGATCATTCCATTGGCCGTCGCGAAATTGCTCTCAATCAACTGATCCGCATCGCCTCGGTGGAACAACTGGCCGATTTCGACTGGAGCGAGGAAGCCGTCGGTACATTGATCGATCTGGCCGACAGCGACAACTTCATTCTCGTGCATGGGGCATTGGTCGGACTGGGGCGTGTGGTCAATCAAACCCTCTCCGAATGGGAAGACCTGGCCAATTCGGCGGCAGGGGCTATTGGCGAGAGGATGGGCGATTCCGACACCGAAATCCGGCGGATCGCCTTGCATCAGGGGATCAAGAGCCTTTCTCAGGCCGAGGAAGCCACCGACGCCATCGAGACCCTGTGGGACATTCTGGGGGACGTGATCGGAGAAATTGAAAGTCCGGCACTCCAAAAGGAAATTCGAGCCCGCACGTCGGCCCTGATCAAAAATCAGCAAGGCTCGATTTTCCAGGACGAAGTGGACGAAGTCCGGGAGGAATTGAGAGATCTGAAAACGGAACGCAGGCTGGCATCCGAATCGCTGGAGGAAAGCCTGGAAGAGCTTCAAGACGAGGAAGATCTGGAGGACATCGAGGCCTATCTTTCCAAAGTAGAGCGTGAAGTCACGGGCAAGCATGCCAAGCTCCTTTCCGCGGCTTCGGCACTCGCGGAAATCGCCGCCAATCCCGAAATCTCCCAGTACAAGTTGCGCTATGTCACGGATTCCATGGTGATCCTGGCATTCAAGGCCCAATCCGCATTGGTTTACTATCGCACAGCGTCGGCGATGGCCGAATTGGTGGCCCTGCACCGGACATCCATCATGGCCACGGTACCTATGGCGCAATTGGGCCGCCTGATGGCTGCGACGGACCAAACGTCGCTGATCGTGCCGGTCGTGAACGAGATGAGGGCTTTGGCACTGTCCCAGATGCCCCACTGGATCCACCGGCGCCTGGTGGCCCTGATCTTCATGCAAGCAGGAGATGCACTGCAAGCCGGTACCCGGCAACACGCCTTTGAACAATTGAGCACTCTGGGCCGTGCCAGTTCCACCAGTTGGGGTGTCAGGATGGAAGTGCTGACCCGCATGAATCAACTGGCCCAGTACACCAAGTATGCAGATACCAAAGCCAGCGCCGCGAAATGGAAATGAGGTTACCTATGCCGATCGACAGATGGACCACGGAGCGGCATACCGCCGTCAATCCGGTCCCTCTCGTTTGCAAACGAATGGTCCTCGTCGCACTCCTGATGTGCGCTATGGGGAGCGTAGCGCTTGCCCAAAACGTCGTCGTCCTGCAACGGAGCGGGGAACTCCTGCTCGAGCAAGACGGGCAGCTGCAACCTACCGCAGAAACGGAATTCGAGCCTGGACAGAAGCTGCAAAGCGGCCGCCTGGCCGAAGGCGCCGAGCCCGGTTCGCTGACCAAGGCGCCGCCGGAGTCCACCGTCGTGCTTTCCTTTGCCCTAAGGGAAGTAGCCACCCTGAGCACGGGAGCATCGGCTGTGCGGGTGGTGGACGAGCAGACCGGGGAACCGGGTTACACCCTCACCGGCGCCGTGCATCTACTCATCGACACGGACGCAGAAGAGGAAGAACCTGCCCGCATTTTGCGCATCAACGGCTTTCGGCTGGAGACCAAGAGTGCCCATCTCTTTTTTAACGGTTGGGCCGCAACGCCGTCCATCACCCTGGTCGAGGGAGAGCTGATCCCGCTCGATCCGGCGGAATTTCCGCCCCCGCCCCCCGACAGCGAAACGCCAAAGGGCCTCCAGCCTGGACAGCGGCTGGTACTCGATCCGGAAAAACCGCGGGTGGAAGCGGCCGCCGCGGAGGAAGATCCGTTCCAGGCTTGGTCCCTGATCCCGGGGTTCGAGGCCGCCGGGCCATACGAGAATGTGGCCGATGCGCTTCCGAACGACAAAAAACTGACGGTAAATCGCCACGGCCAGGATTCCCTGCTTACCGGCGAGCGCATCCCCATATTCAAGGGGGACGAGTTGCTCACGATGGACGGGCAGCAGGTGCGGGTGGAGTTTACCAATGAAGACACGATCGGTCTGACCGGCGAGACGAAATTCAAAATCAATGAGTACCTGCCCGAAGTGCAGGAAGAGAGTTCCTTACTTTTCTCCCTGATCGGTCAGATGCGTGCCCTCATCAAAGAAAAACTGATGCCGAATCAGATGAAGGTGCAAACCCCCACCGCAACGATCGGTATCAAGGGCACCGACTTCGAGGCCATCGCCTCCGAGGCGGGGACCGAAGTCTCGACGGTCGATGGATTGCTGGGCGTCGCCGATGCCGATGGGCTGGGAGAGGTGGACGTGCCGGCCGGCATGACCACTTCGGTGGCCGCAGGCGAATTACCACTCCCACCGACGCCGATCCCGCCGGCGAAATTGCAGGCACTGCAAGCCACATCGCTTGCCGGTGGGCCGGGGATTCCCCTGCCAGGTGCCGCACCCGGCGGCGCAGTAGCTGGCGCAGCAGTGGCCGGGGCAGCCGCCGCCACCGCTGTTCCCACGCCGTCGGCGGAACCGGCGGCCGCGCTCACCGTGACCATCGGTGGTGGCGAGCCGGCGATTTCTGTGGAGCGTTTGGGCAATCTGGTCGTAGTGGTAAATCGCCCGGTGGTCAGTTGGCAGGTCTCCATCGACGGGGAGGACGTGACCGCGAACCTTCCGCCGGATCTGGTGGGCGGTGAACCGAAAGCGGCAATCGTGATTCCGGCCGAGTTCTTCGCGGAGATGGGCGCGGGTGCGCACCTATTGACGATCACCGTCACCGACGCGGCTCAGGCCACCGGTGCCGGTAACATCGCCGTCATTCTCACGGCGCCACCTGCTCCGGTCGCCGCGCCAGAGGCGCCCGTGGCGGAGGCTGCAGCGCCGCCCGAACCCGAGGTGCCCAAAGGCCCCCTCAAGCCTCAACTCCAGGAGAATTACGAGAACTCGGTCTCCACCCAAACGGGCCACCCCATCGATGAGCAATACCTGAACGACCGAGGCGTTTTCGGATACGCCACCATCGAACGCCTGCCGGCGGGAACGGAAGCATCGGGTGAGGTGATCTTCAAGGAAGAAAGTACCGGCGAAAGCATCCGCGACGAGCTCAACGATCCCTTCCTGGAAGAGATTCGGTAGTTCCATTCCTGACCCGACTCCGATTATCAGATCCATCCGGTGCCGCGGCCCCGACGCGGCTCCGGAAAGGCGGGTGCCGTCCGGTCCAGCAGCGAAAATGCGACCGGGGGTTGTGACCAAACTGCCCAAAACCGAGTTGCCGAAATCATAGAGCGGAGGAACGCGCATATGGCAAAAACTATCTATCCCCTGGGAGGGGAGCTGGCCGACGAGGGGACGTTCGCGGGCAAGGTGGCGTTTTCCAACGGCGTGAAGGTGGGCCGCGGCGAGTTGCTCTTCATATCGGGACAGCTCGCCTTCGACGAGAACCGGCAGTTGGTGGGCAAGGGCGATATTGGCGCCCAGACGCGTCAGGTGCTGGAGAACATCAAGCAGGTGCTCGATCAGGCCGGAGGCACCTTCTCCGACATCGTCAAGGTCACCGTCTTCATCAAGGACATGAGCGGATTCCGCGAAATCCACGACGCCCGGCTGGAATATTTCGACCCCGATTCCCTGCCCGCGTCGACCATGGTATCCATCAACGACTTCGTGCATCCGGATGCCCTGATCGAAATCGACGCCATCGCCGTGCTCGATCCATGATCCGCAATCCATGATCCGCAAAGAAAGAGACGCCGGGGAGCCGGGCGCGCTCACGACAGCGGCAAGGCCTTGTGTGACCAGCGAAATTCTCAACGAAGCCCGCCGGGCTCTGGAAATCGAAATACAGGGCCTCCAGGGACTGATCCCGCGACTGGGCGCATCCTTCGAGCGTTCCGTGAAGCTGATGCTCGAATGCGGCGCCAAGGATGGCAAGGTCGCCGTCACCGGCATGGGCAAGAGCGGCCATATCGGCATCAAGATTGCGGCCACGTTGGCCAGCACGGGCACGCGGGCCTTCTTTCTTCATCCCGCCGAAGCCATCCACGGCGATCTCGGCATGCTGGGACGCAACGACCTGGTGTTGGCCATCTCCAATTCAGGCAGCACCGAGGAAGTGCTGCGCCTGCTGGGGCCGATCCGGCGCATGGGATTGCCCCTGATCGCCATGACCGGCAATCCGGAATCGGAACTGGCCCGCCGGGCGGAGGAGCACCTGGATGTCTCGGTGGCCCAGGAAGCCTGCCCCATGGACCTGACCCCCACGGCCAGCACCACCGCGGCCCTGGCCATGGGGGATACCCTGGCCGTCTGCCTGCTGCGGCTGAAGGATTTCACCCCGGAAAACTACGCCCTGTTTCACCCGGGCGGAAGCCTGGGCAAGCAATTGCTGATCACAGTGGCGGACCTGATGGATACGGGGGACAAGCTGCCCCTGGTGCGGGAATCGATGCCGGTCAAGGAGGTGCTCAGCGAGTTGCAGGAGAAGAGCTACGGCCTGACCGCGGTGGTCGATGCCGGCGATCGGCTCACCGGTGTCTTTTCCATGGGAGACCTGACGCGGCTGCACCTGAAGGACCCTAAACTCGGTTTCATGAGTTTGCCCATCGCCGCCTTCGTGACTCAATCGCCACGCACCATCCCCCCCGACGCCCTGGCCGCCCGTGCCCTGAACGTGATGGAGACTCACAACATCCGGGCCCTCATCGTGGTCGACAACGAGGAGCGCCCCGTCGGTATCATCGGCCTCTACGAGGTGTTGCGAGCCATCGATTATTGAGTCTCGGATTGGTATGGCGGCGATTCGACTGGATTATGGCACGTCCCAGACCTTTCGCTTTCGGCAGCACGCGGCATCCTTCGGCTTGTTCCAGCACTCGGGCCGCGCCATCGAGTGGTCGGATATCCGAGTGCGGGCCTTATAGATCCTCGATGAGCTTGATTCAGGAAGATTCGAACAGTTCAGCTACGATGGGAGACCTTTAACCTTGCCCTTCCCGCGCGTGTATATATTGCGGTCTATTTTCCCCTCCCCGTGCACGGGGAGGGGTTGCCCGAAGGGCGGGGTGGGGATCGCCTACTTTAGCCCAGCCTGGCGCAAGCCGTTGCGGAGATGTTCCACATGATCCGGGTTCTTGTGTTGCAGAATCCACGGTTCGAGCTCTTCCACGGTGAAATTGGGCCTCATTCGAAGAACCTGAGCCACGGCCATTTCGGCCTCCGATTCCCGCCCCAGCGCCCCATAAGCAGCCGCCAGGTATAGATAGCCACGGTAGTAATCCGGAAATCGGGACACACCCTGCTGTAGGACCTCAACGGCCTTGTCGTATTGCGCAATCAGGAAGTAGGCATGGCCAAGCTCGGGATGCAGCCACTTCGGCGGTGTTGGAGCGAGACGAAATGCCTTTTCCAAATTCACGATCGCTTCTTTCGGCTCACCCAGGAAATTCAAAATCTGCCCAAGGACGCCTACGCCATCCGCGTTGTTGGGTGAAAGGTTCACCGCGTGCTCTGCTTCAGCTCGGGCTTCAGCGTATCGTTTCGCGTAAAGATGGAGGAATCCGAGCAACATGTAGTTTTCGGGCATGGAATCATCGATGGCGATAGACTTGCTGATCGACTGGTATGCCTGATCCAGATCCTTTTGTGGATGTTGGCTCCAGCCGCCCAAGACCAAATCCTCCCAATGGCAAAACGCCAACTGCATCCAACCCAGGGGCGATTCCGGATCCAATGCGATGACCTGTCGCGATAGTTCCTTCGCCTTGGTATTCGCCTCGATCGTTTCCAGGGAATACAACTCATTGGCCCGCTTGAACAACTCGTAGGCCTGCGCGCTTTCGGTGGTGCTCCGCCGCTCCTCACTGAGCTCGCCTTCCAATAGCGCCACGTCCAGCGCCACTGAAATCTTGTCGGTAATTTCGTCCTGCAGGTCGAACACGCTTTCCATGGTGCGGTCGTACTTCTCCGCCCAGAGATGATTTCCCGTCGCACCGTCGATCAGCTGCGCCGTCACGCGCACCCGATTCTCCGCCTCGGAGATGCGGACACTCCCCTCCAGCACGTAGCCCACGCCCAATGCCTCGGCCACTTGGCGCACGTCCACCGGCTTGTTCTTGTAGGCGAACACCGAGTTGCGGGCGGTGACCGACAATTCCTGATACTTTGAAAGGCTGGTGATGATGTCTTCGGTCAGGCCGTCTCCGAAGTGTTCCAGCTCGGGATCGCCGCTCAGGTTTACGAAGGGAAGCACCGCGATGGAGGCCTTTTCGATCTTGCCGGCTGCCCCTTTCGTGGTTTCGCTTGGCGCATCGCCCAGGCGGCTGAAGTAATATCCCGCAGCGATCACGCCCGCGACGATCAGCCCGGCCGCGGCAGCCACGGCCGCCCGGCGCCAGGATCGCATCATCAGCCGCCTGGCCCGCACCACCCGGTGCGCGGCGGCACCCGGTTGGCTCAGCACGCGATAGACCGGGACGGGCTTTTTGATGTTCTTCACCGTCTGCTCGCCCATGGACTCGTACTGCAAGGGCAGCTTGGTCTCGACCTCCGCGTGCACCTTGCCGGAGATGCAGATGCCGCCGGGATCGGCCAGGGATTCCAGCCGCGCGGCGATGTTGACCCCGTCGCCGTAAAGGGCGCCCTCCTTGACCAGCACATCACCCAGGTTGATGCCGATACGAAACGCCATCCGCCGAGCGTCCGGCAATTCAGCATTGCGCTCGGCCAGTTCGCGCTGGATCTCCACGGCGCAGGCCACCGCGTCCACCACGCTGGCGAACTCGGCCAGGATCGCATCCCCCGGCGTATTCACCACGCGCCCCCGATGGTGATCGATGTGGGAGGAAAATACGTCGCGGTAGGCGGTGAGGGTGTGCAGGGTCGCCTCCTCGTCGTCCCCCATGAGGCGGCTGTAACCCTTCACGTCGGCGCTGAGGATCGCCGTCAGCTTGCGTTCTACGCTTTGCGGCTCCATGGGTCCTATCCCGGAATTGTCAGGAAGATTGCAAATTGGTCCCCGTCAAAGTGAACAACCCCGCGCCGACTTGTCAAGGTTTAGACTCGGTCCGTCTAATGAGCGGCACTGGCGGTTAAAATAGAAAGGCAGCCGGGAGTAGAAACTTGCCGTTACTCTTATCAAGTACGTGAGCTTGGCCTGATGGAGTAGGTACAAGAGCGGGCGAAAATCAGACCTACATGAAGGCCCCATCGAGACGCAGGTCTCCTCAGGGCGTGGGCTGCTCCGCCAAAGTCTGGCTAAGGCCGTCACCCGGTTCGCCTTCCGCCGGCGAGAATTCCACGCGCCGGTTCTTTTTCCAGGCTTCCTCGGTATGGTCGAAGGAGCGGGGAATTTCCTCCCCAAAACTGACGGCGATAAGCCGATCGGCGTTGACGCCGTTGGCGATCAGGTAATCGACAACACGGCCAGCTCTTCTCTGCCCGAGCGCCAGGTTGTACTCGGATGTGCCCCGCTCGTCGCAATGGCCTTCCACGCGCACGCGCAGATCGGGATTGGCCTTTAGCCAGACGATGTTTTTGTCAAGCTCGGCCATGGCCTCGCCGGAGAGGTTCGCGTGGTCAAATTGGAAATAGACGATCTCCATTGCGGATAAATCGGCGAGCGTCCCTGTATAGGTTTGGATGCCGGCCACGAGGGGTTCCTCCCCTCCGGCCGGAGCGTCGCCGAATTCTTCGCGCAGCAGCGCTTCCACATCTGCCGGGTCGTCGAGATCGTACTCGTCACCGCTCAGCAGAAAATCCTCGTCAGCGTACGGTTCGTAGGCCTCGGCGATGGTCAGGTCATCCTCGTCTGCGATCGAAAGCAACAGGGCTTCGTCGTCTGGCAATTCGCCTCCCCGGGACAGATCGTCCGCAAGCCCCCCATCGTCGGGCTGCGATCCTTCCTCCCGCAAAAGCGCGTCGGATCTGGCGAGTTCCTCTTCCATCTGCTCCACGGCAAGACGGTCCTCGGGCGAAATGGTGAGAGGTTCCTCTGCCAGCAATGTGGCCTGGTGCTCCAGATTCACGGGAGGCGGGCCGGCTGGTGGTTCCAGCGGCTCCTCGGCCTTGGCTGGATAGGGTGGCTCGACCGGTTTCGGAGGTTCGGGAGCGTCGCTAGGAAGAGGCTCGGACTGTGCGGCCTGTTTGCGGGGCGGGTCAGCGTTTTGGGGAGGGGTCACGTCGTTCGTACCGCACGCCGACACGAACAGGGCCAATCCCGCCAGGGGCAAGGCAATTCGCAATCGATTCATGCTCATTCACCTGTAAATTTAGTATCGACATCGTCGGCATCGCGAGGGACATCGGCCTTCGAACACGGCAATATCGTCAATAGATCGAACCAAAGGCAGCCGGAAACCGGATGCCCTGAATCCCATTCGGCAGACCCATTCGGGAAACCCATTCGGGAAACCCATTCGGGAAACCCATTCGGGAAACCCATTCGGGAAACCCATTCGGGAAACAATGCAAATTGACGGCCCGAATCATCAATATCGGCACTTGTCGTGAAACGGACCCTATGATTGACGTACTAATGGTGCTCGTCCAGGCTACCGACAGCCCCGGCCGGTAAATCCAGATGGCAAATTTGAACTTTTACATTATAGAACTTTCCGGTTTCGATTGCAGGTATAATCCGAATCACGATCCATCATGTAGCGACGTGGTGGCTCGGGGTGATAGCGGGGAAGAACTGCGCAACACAGTGGCGCAACACGGCACCAGCGCCCACGGATTCACCGAAATAACGGGCGAAAATGCCGCCAAGGTGCGGGCAGTGATCCGGGTGGATTCGCGCTCCGGCCTGCGCCGTGTGGCTGGTACTGACGATCGTGCTGGCCCCGCGGCGGCGGCGGTTGTTCTGAATACTTCCTCCTACTAGACCGGCCGAACCTCTGCCGGTTGGATCATCAGGCGGGCTTTTTGGATCGGATGGATTTCCCGGATACATCGTGCCACAAGGCCACGGCGATTTCCTTGATCTGCTCGGGCAATAGGCCCGCGGACCGCAATTGATCGGTCTGGCTGCCGTAGCTGACGAACTCGTCAGGAGCGCCGAGCAGCCGGGCCGGACAGTGCATGTCATGCCGGGCCATAAGGGCCAGGATGCCTTCCCCGAAACCGCCGGAAAGCACATTTTCCTCCAAAGTGATGACACCTCTCACCGCTGAAATGCGCGCCAGCAGCAATTCCTCGTCAAGGGGCTTCACGAAACGGGCGTTGATCACGTCGCAAGCCACGCCCTCGGCACTCAATTCTTCAGCCACCTGAAGCGCCGGTTTTACCATCGACCCGACCGCAATCAGCAGCAGTTCGGCTCGCGGCTCCTCGCGCACGAGTTCGCCTTGGCCAATGGGAATCGGCTGGAGTGGTTCGACCCAGGTCATGGCCCCGGTTTCTCCGCGTGGATAGCGCATGGCGATGGGCCCCTCGTCATACTCGAGAGCGGTGACCATCATGCGCCGCATCTCCAGTTCATCCTTCGGCGCCATAAGCACGAAGCCAGGAATCATGCGCAAGAAGCCCAGGTCGAATACACCATGGTGGGTGGGGCCGTCGGTGCCCACGAAACCCCCGCGGTCCATCATGATGCGCACAGGCAGTTTCTGGACGCCGATGTCGTGTATGAGTTGGTCGAAAGCCCGTTGGGTAAACGTGGAATAGACCGTCACGAACGGTTTCAGCCCGCCGATCGACATGCCCGCGGCGCTGCAATATCCGTTTTGCTCCGCGATCCCCACGTCGATCACTCGGTCAGGGTAACGTTCCTTCAATGGCGCCAAGCCGGTATTGGTCAGCATCGCCGCTGTGATGGCCACCACCTCAGGATCGTCTGCCATCAATTGAGCCATCCCCTCCGCATAGATGTGCGTCCACGATTTGCGGGGAGGCAAATTCGCCGGCTGGGATTTCTTGGGGGATACCGCATGAGCGGCGAAGGTGTTTTCGATCTCCGGCCCCATGCCCATACCTTTTACGGTCAATAGGTGGATCAGGATCGGGCCACGCATCGTTTTGGCATGCTTCAGCATGGAGACGATCGCACGCAGATCGTGTCCCGGCATCGGCCCGAAGTAATTGAAACCAAGGGATTCGAACAGCGCCGCGACATCCGGGCTCGCGTAGTCCTTCACCGCCCGTTCGAAGTGTTTCAGGCTTTTGAGGATCTCAGAGCCAAAGGGAACGCGTCCGGTGACCCGCTTCAGCTCTTTGCGGAGCACGTTGTACGAATCGGAGGAGGTGATGCGAGTCAGCGTCCGGGTGAAGGCACCGACGTTCTCGTCGATACTCATTCCGTTGTCGTTGAGGATAACGATCAAGTCCAGGTCCATAGCCCCGGCGGCGTTGAGTGCCTCATAAGCCAGCCCGCCGGTCATCGCTCCATCGCCGATCACGGCCACCACGTGGTGATCCTGCTGGAGCCGGTCCCGGGCGATGGCCATACCCAATGCCGCGCTGATCGAGGTCGAGGCATGACCGGCGCCCATGTGGTCGTAGGGGCTCTCCGGCCGCTCCAGAAACTTGCACATCCCGCCCCAAAGCCCGTATTTGGAAAACCGAGGCGCCCGCCCGGTAAGCAGCTTGTGCACGTGGGCCTGGTGCCCCACGTCCCATGCGATCCGGTCCCGCAGGAAATCGAACTGATTGAACAGGGCGATGGTCAGTTCGACCACCCCCAGCGCGGCGCCCATATGTCCGCCCGTGCGGCCGATGGATTCGATCAAAAAAGCGCGAGCCTCTTCACCCAGCGCCTTCAGCTGGGGCTGATCGTATTCTTGGATTTCCAGGGGATTGGTGATGCCCGCGATCAGCGGGTACTTATTTGAATTCATCCCGACCATGGGCCCGAGGTTGTATTCTGTGGGTACGGCTCGCGCCATATAGCGGCTCGACTAACGCCGTCAGGGTAATCGCAAAATCGCACCGATGCAAGGAATGCCGCGACACCTGCAGGGCAAACGCAAATCCGCCGCGGAGAGGGATTATTCGTTTTGATATCAATTTGATGCATGCCTTGGGAAGCCGGTGCACTTGGGATCCCCGAGATCAGGAGGAAGGGCGGGGAAGCCTGTCCCATCTGAATCTGTGCCATTGCACACAGGGACCGGGAGGCGTCAATAGGCGCCAACGGTCATCAGTAATTCTCCGGTTTTGACGATCCTGAAGACGATCAGGGGCAGCGTTGACAGGCCCAATTACGTCCAGGCCAGCCGCGTGGCGTGATCGCATTGACATTGCCCTGGCGTTTCTCTACCGTAGCCCGTTGCGCCGCCCGCAGGCGGTTTGTTCGGCCCATGGCAAACTGTGGCCGGCACGCCTTTAGGGCGCCATTCGCGATAGTATTGGGATTAAGTGCGCCATTATTTGCACCGGGTATATTCCATCGGAGTCATTCGTGACGTGCGTGGTAATCGTCGGATGCCAATGGGGAGATGAGGGCAAGGGGAAAATCGTTGACCTCCTGACCGAGCATGCCGACATCGTGGCCCGATTCCAGGGCGGCAACAATGCGGGTCATACCGTCGTTTTCGATAACCGCACGTACATCCTGCACCTCATACCCTCAGGTATTTTCCGTAAGGGCAAACTCGCCGTGCTGGGTAACGGCGTCGTCGTGGACCCTATCGCGTTGCTGGAGGAGATCGACGGCTTGCAAGCCAAGGGCGTGACGGTGGGCGACAACCTGCGCATCAGCGACGAGGCCAATCTGATCATGCCTTACCACAAGGCGATGGATAAGTTGAGAGAGACCCTCAAGGGAGCGGGCAAGATCGGCACGACAGGCCGCGGGATAGGTCCCGCATACGAGGATAAGATGGCGCGGGGCGGGGTGCGTTTCAGCGATTTTCGCGGCAACGGCCGAAAGGATTTATGCGGGCGGCTGAAGAGCATCATCGAGGAAAAGAACGTCCTCATGCGAAGCCATTTTCACACAGACGCATTTTTCGACGTTGGGGAGATCTACGACCAATACGCGGCGCTTTACCAGCGAATCATGCCCTACCTGTGCGATACCTCAGTGCTGCTCAATGAGGCCATCGACGCGGGCAAGGCAGTGCTATTCGAGGGAGCCCAGGGTACTCACCTGGACGTGGACCATGGCACGTATCCCTACGTGACCTCTTCCAGCACCTTGGCCGGCGGCGCCTGCACCGGGTGTGGGGTGGGGCCCACCAAGATTACCGACGTGATCGGAGTGGCCAAGGCCTATACCACGCGCGTGGGTGAAGGGCCCTTTCCCACCGAACTGACCGGTCAGGCTGTGGGCGAATTGCTCCAGAAGCGGGGCCAGGAAATTGGGGCAACGACCGGCCGCGTCCGCCGTTGCGGATGGTTCGATGTGCCGCTGGTGCGCGAAGCGGTGCGGCTGAACGGGATGACGGGGCTGGCCATCACGAAATTGGACGTATTGGACACCCTGGAGCATATCGAAATCGCCGTTGGTTACCGCGATCGAGAAGGCGAAATACTCACAAGTATGCCGCACCACGCCGGTGCCGCCGCCGAACTTGTTCCGGAATACGAAGAACTCGCTGGATGGGAAAGTTCGACCCGTGGTCTGACCAAATTGAGCGCACTGCCGAAAGCGGCGCGGCGGTATCTCGACCGCATTTCCGAATTGACCGGCGCGCCGGTGGTATTGATCTCCACCGGTCCCAGCCGCGAGGAGACCATTGTGGTCGAATCCGTATTCTAGGTCGCCTTAATCCGATTTGCCCCATCGCTCCTTGACCGCGTCACGGTCAGTTTCGCCGGAATCGCTCTTGGGTAAGGTCTCGGTAAATTCGACCCATCTCGGTTTTTTGAAGCGGGCTATTCTTCCGGCGACGTGATCGATTACCTCCTGGGCCGTCCTGGAATCGGGATTATCCACCTCCACCACGGCTGTGATGGCTTCGCCCCATTCAACATCGGGTACGCCGAAAACGCAGACCGCCCTTACGCCTGCCATCTCCATGATTACTTTCTCCACCTCAGCCGGATAAACGTTTTCACCGCCCGGCTTGATCAACTCCTTTTCGGCCTTGCGCTTGACGTAGTACAGGTAGCCCTCATCGTCGAAGCGGCCCACGTCGCCGGTGTGGTGCCAGCCGCCGCGAAAGGTGTACTCGTTCACGTCGGGTTGGCCGTAGTAGCCTTGGAATACTACGGGTCCCCGCACCAGGATTTCCCCCGGCGTACCCGTGGGCACTTCGGAGTCATACTCATCGACCAGCTTGATTTCACACAGGGGAGCGGGCTTGCCTGAACTGCCCGGGTGATCGGTCACCCGCTGCAGGGTGACAAAACCGGTGGTCTCCGATTGACCGAATCCGGTCCAGAATTGCGCTCCGGTACTTTTGTGTAGCCGATTGATGGTCTCCGGGGCGTCCAGACCGGTGACGATCTTCAAGGAGGGCAATTTGCTGCCCTTTTCCTCCGCCGCGTTGAGCACGTTCAGGAGCACCGGCGGAAAATCGGACAGTATCGTCACATTTTCCTCGTCAATCAGCCGAACGGCATTATCGGCGTCGAAGCGAGTCATGATCACGTTTTTCCCGCCCACGTGCAGCATGGTGAAAGCTATTCCCAAGGCGGCGATATGATACATGGGTAGGGCTACCAGGTAGGCATCGCTGGCCGTGATATTCATGCAGGCCATGGTCTGTATGTTGGAAGCAATCACATTGGCATGGGTGAGTACCGCCCCGCGCGGGATGACGTCCACTGCCGCCGTCGAAATTACCGCGAAAGCGTCCTCGGGCATGGCCTCGTGCGACGTATCGGCTTCCGCTTTGTGGAGTGTGGCGAGCCGGTCAAAGGAATCGGTGGGCCGATCGCCCATTGTGTACCAATGTTCGATATCCTTACGCACGCCCGGCCATTGGGACGCGATTTCCAGGGTCGAGTCGTCCACTACCAGCATTCGTGGCCTAGCCCGGTCGAGCACATGGCCAATTTCCTCCCCGGTCAACCGCCAATTGATGGGATAGGCGATGACGCCTAATTTTGCACAGGCCCCATACAGCACGAGGTAGGCCGTATCGTTCTGGGCCAGAATGCAGATCCGCTCCCCCCGTTTGATTCCCAGCCCGGCGATTCCACCCGCGAGCGCCTCGATCCGTTGCCACAGTTCGAGAAATGTAAGGCGTTGCCCGTCCTGCACCACGGCAATCGCATCAGGAGAGAGCAGGGCGTTGCGGCGAAAAACGTCGTACATCGTGTATCGTTGGGCGGACATGGAAACTCCTGTTCGTAACTGATCGCCAGCGGCTCGCCATCCGCAACGCGGCTGCGCTGGGGGCGCCATCGCCATGATCAGTCTGTATCTCTGCCGGATTAGCGGCCGCAATATTTCAGGCGGCGAAGGCCCGGTAGGTACCGACACTGATCGTACCGAATGATGTCCTGAGGATTTACGCGCCGGAAGGGGATTGGTCAAGTTCGGCCGAGAAATGCCCCCGGCCATGGATGTTTAATCCACGGCTATGGGCAGAATCGATCTCAGCGCGCCGGCCGGAATTTTATGTCTTGGTATACGCATCCAATGTGGATGCGACCGCCCTATCCTTTGCGAAAGGCTTCCTTTTCCCGCAACCGAACGGCCTGTTCGCGGGAAAGGTAATTGTACACCCGATTCTTGATGTCCTGCGACATGCCCCGAAACTGACCGTGATGGCGCCATCGTCCATCCTGCATGTGGGCGTGCGAGATCACCTCCAGCATCATGTGAACCGGCTGATCGTGGATTGTAAAATGAAGTTGGGCCAGGCCTCGGAGGGGCAGACTTTCTTTCGTGGCGAAAGCCGCGCCGCCATAACTCATGTCGATGAGATGGCCCTCTCCTGTTCGCAACCCGTGATCCTGATCCGGTTTTGACTTCAATTTTGCCAGTTTCTCCCGCTCCATATAACGGTAGGTCAACGGGAAATCCAGGGTCAGGCGAAAATCGGAGCGAGACGAAGCGTCCTCGCTGCGAAAAACATGTTCAGCCCGGAAAAATGTCAAGTCGCCCGAACCAGTTATCCCTAGTTCGATGGGAAAAACGGTTTCTCCCAAGTCTTCCCGCCAGAAGATCATCTGCGTCTCTGGCCGCTTAGCCAGAAACGCCCGGACATCTTCCTGAAGAGGAACGTCCAGCAAAAAGTAGGATTCGTTGACCTCCAGCAGTCCGCAATAAATATCCAGAGTTTCATCGCCGTCTTTTGCGATGAGCCGGATCGGCAAATCCTGCGTCAATTGACGGGTTGCAACCAACTGGATGTCTGGATTCATGACGTTGAGATGGAATGCCCGGCGGATGGCTGCCAGAGCGCCGGGATCGGCCGCCGGATCGGCCGCGATTTTCGTGTGCACTGCCCGCTCATACGCCTCGGCATCGCGGATCAAATCAGAACCGTGCTTGTACCGCGTGAGCTGGACCAATTGCTCCAATGCCTCGCGGACATCGTTCTGCATGCGGGATTCGCCCGAGACGCGCGAGAATACGTTCCTGTGTTCGCGGAGGGCGTTGCGCTCGTGGATCAGGCGCTGGACGAGAACCGTAAGCAGAACAGCCAATCCCAGTAAGAAAAAGAGGATCATGATACTGGCCGCCGTTTCCATCGTCGTTTCCGGAAACCGGAAAAAACTGAGATCGGAGAGCGGATGAGGCTTTTGTTCCATCGGATTGGTTCGGCCGGTGCTGTGCAATAAGCAGGAAAAATTGCCAACCTTTGTTGGCCAGATGCGCCGAGTGCCGTGCGCCATGCCGTTGGGCACCCAGCGTTCGCAGTAAGACCCCGGATATTGTGCCGCTTTGTATCTGTCCGTTCCGGGGCCGCGCTTCGGGCACGCCGCCCTCGCGGGCGCCTAATAGCGCAAATTGATTATGCCTTTAACGTCGTAGAATGGAGGAAGCGCGCAAGGGAATTCAGATTTGGGTTGCCGCCTCAACTGCCGACCAGGCCCCTCCTGGCGCCCCTAGGGATTTGGGCCTGGATGCGTCTAATGGGCCTTGTACTGCTCCGATCCGAAGAGATTTTTGCGGGCCTCTTCGGACATCGGCCCTTGGCGGCGCTCTTCCTTGAGCACGTCGAAACCCTTGCGCAATTTGGGCCGCTCCTTCAGCGCGTCGTACCACCGCTTGAGACTGGGGTAATTTTCCAGATCCTGACCTTGCCTCTCGTGAGGCACGATCCAGGGGTAGCTGGCGAAATCGGCGATGGAAAGATCACCGGCGAGATACTCGTGATCCGACAGTTGGCGTTCCATGACTCCATAAAGGCGCCCTGCTTCATTCGTGTATCGGTCGATGGCGTAGGGAATCTTGTCCGGGGCATACATGCGGAAGTGGTGGGCCTGCCCGAGCATGGGGCCCAGGCCGCCCATCTGGAACATCAGCCATTGGATGACGTCATAACGGCCGCGGGTGTCGGACGGCAGGAACCGGCCGGATTTTTCGGCCAGGTAGAGCAGGATTGCGCCCGACTCGAAAACGGAGTACGGCCTGCCATCGGGGCCATCCTGATCGACGATAGCCGGCATTTTGTTGTTGGGGCTGATCTTCAGGAAGTCCGGCTTGAACTGATCGCCTGCACCGATGTTAATAGGAATGACGTTGTAGGGGGACTCGACCTCTTCGAGCATGATGGACACCTTCTGGCCGTTGGGGGTAGGCCACGTGTATAAATCGATCATGACGGGATTTCCTCGTTGTAATTTTCCGGTGACCAAGACGCTGAAATTTTGGCGCTTGAAATGTAGCAAATTTTGGAGTCGCCGTTTGCAATCAATGGGCTTTCATATCGCAATTGTGGGATTTCGTCGAGACGGCGCCGATTCATTAATTTCTGATCGGCAATCGTTTGCTGCTTCTCGGCTGGCGAAGGACTAGCGGGCGCGGGTTCTGCCGCTCGTCCACAGGGCGCGGCCAGCATCGTTTTACCAGTACCGAGCTCACACCCAAGTTGTGCTTCGTCCACTGGCATGTCCATTGATCGTTGCGGAATACGGCGCTAGCTTGTGTCGTAATTCCTTTGATTCTGATGACAGGGGTGATGAATTTCTACTTGAACATCTCGGATTATCCGGATTTCCTTACGGCTGGAGACTGGAGGCGGCGCGTGGCGCTGATCATGGCCCTATGCGCCATCACGGGGTTGGTGGAGCCGCCGTGCGTTCGGGCGGCAGCAATGCTCTTCCCGAATGGTCAGCGTCAACCGGGGGAATTGGGCGCGGGGCTGGGCGGGGCACACACCGCGCTGGCCCGTGGCCCGGAAGCTGGCTGGTACAACCCCGCCGGCATGGCCCTGGACGCGGATACGGTCATCGTGGCCGGATCTGATCTGGTGATATTTCGGGAGACACGCCTGGGCGGGCAAAGGACGCGGCAAGTGGGTAATGGTTCCGGTTTCCTTGGATTTACGTCCAGTATCGGCGACAAAAGGGAAAACAGAGGTCTATCCTACGGATTGTTCCTCTCCTGGCCTGCCAGCTTGGAAAACCGTACACGGAGCGCCCGCGTTGACCGGATCGAGATCAACGACGTCCCTTCGATTATTGATCCGGGCGGATTGGACTTCATCGGCACTCGCATCGATCGCGTGCGAAGCACGTCGGGGCAAGGTGGGCTACACGTGCTTTCCACAGGGGCGGGCTTCGGCTACGCGTTTTCGCCAAATGTCCGGTTCGGTTTGGTGGCGGAGTGGGAACGGGTCTCCTACCTCCAAAGGAGCGAATGGCTGACCACGTATAATGTAGATTCCGGCAGCGGCGCTGCCGATTCGTACCAGGCCATTGTTCACGCCACAGCGGAATTCGCCGGCACCGCTGATCGTACGGTAATTTCCGGCGGCATACAGGCGGATTTTTTCCGCTTCCTCACCGTGGGGATCAGCGCCCGGCTGCCATCGCAACTGCAAGGGGGCCGAGGGCGTTATTTCATGCGGCAAACCAGCTCGGTGGATCTGCGCTCGTCAGCCGCAGAGAACGAAACGAGGTTCGATCGTATCCTGATCGAGGAAAAAGGGATTCCGTTCGAGCTACGCTCTCCCCTCGTCATTCACCTCGGTTTGGGCTTCGCCGGCCAGACCGGATCATTCGAAGTCGACATCATCAGGATCACTGGCGTTGGAAAATATACGGTTTTGCCGCTTACGGAATCTGAACCCCCTTCAACCACGGCTTACCGCCCGCCGCCATTCCGTACGAGGGGGAAATCCGAACTGCTGTGGGCCGCGGGCCTCTCTCTCTCGTTATCCGCGACGTCGACATTTTTATTTGGCATGCGTACCGACAAATCGACCGTCCCCGGCAACGATCCGGTCTTTCGCAGCATCGATCTTTTCGCCATGACGGGGTCGTGGTTGTACACCCGTGGCGCCTTCTCCGCATCACTGGGCACGGAATACATGTTTGGCAGCCGCAGCGTCCGGTTTCCCTCACCGCTGGGAGACGAGACCGACAAGCGCAAGGTCGACTACGAGGAGCTGGCGCTGCGGGTGAGCGGCGGGTTCGTATTCTGAGGCACGACGGGTCATGCAACGAAAAAAGAGACACGCCCCCATTGAATCTGGCGCGCTGCCCGCCGGGATATGGACCGTCGCCATGGCTCTGATCGTGACAGGTTGCATTTTTAACGGCGGGCAGTCGCGTGAGTCCGGAACTCATGTGGGAGAATGGCAATTGCTGCAAGGAGACTGCAGCCAGCGATTGGTGCTCGAAAGCGACGGGGATTTTGCGATTTTCGTTGCTCTCAACGATACCGCATTCGCCGCCGAAGACCGGATAATTGGCACCTACGATTTGTCGACCGTTATCGGTCAGCCGGGTTATTTCATCGATTTTACGCCGGCAGAAATTCCGGCGCCGGATGGGATTTATTACTGCGATCAATGGCAGTTCAGGCAGGAACGCGACATACCCTTTGCGGAAGCCGCATCGACGCTCGGCTACGATCCAAGATTCTTGCACTACCGCGAGGAAGGATCAACGGACCTGGGGAAGGTTTTGGTGGGCACGAGCGATTCACGGGAGGAGCGATTCGCCCTCTACATCTCGGACAATACGCTCGCCGGATTCGATCTTTCCGATCCGGAATCCGAATCCACCCCCCTTTACGCGGCGCTACGCGGCGACCCGAATCAGGCCCCGGACCTCGGGCTTCCATGGCAGACCTACGATCTGCCGCGGGTGCCCTATCGCTGGCAGAGCATCGTGACCACAGCCGACTCCGCCCTGGAGCAATTCGTCCTCAACATCGTCGCTGCGGCCGACGTAACCTTTTCAGTGGGATCCCCTCCTCACTGTCACTTCGAAATCTACGAAGACCTTTCATTCCCTCCGGATCCTATTCTTTTACTGGACGCCGGATTGGTGGAGCTACGGCTGAACCCGGCCGACCCCAATCAGACATTTGTAACCCGAACAATCACCGTCGGGGGAAAAAGTGCGACGGCCTACCTTCTGCCGATGGTGTTAAAAGGGGACGAGGTCGATGAGGTGTGCGACGCCTCTATACGCGCCGTATCGAGTGCGGTGACTGTGCTGGAGGAGATCGTGGCCCAAGGCGGCGTGCCCGATTTCACGTTCACCTTGCCGGAAGGATCGTTCAGGGCGGTGGGGGTGCCCCACGACGGCGCCCATCGCCTGGCCCGCACGCGATTCGAGTTGGGTGTCGCGGCACGCGGATTTCGTGGCTTCCCGGTCACCCTGGTCTCGATACCTCTGCTTGCCGGCGACGTAGAAGGCCGCCCGCCGGCTTTCGATGCACTGAATATTCTGGGTCTCAATGGCTCGCCGCCTGGCTTCTCTGCCGGTATATCGGACGATCTGCCGTTCCTGAATATCTATCCGGATAGCGAATCACCCTATGGCTTGGGCCCCTTCGCGATCATCGATACGGACCCATCCCGCATCGATGTTTCGATTCCATCAGCAAATTCCAACCAATTTCTGGAGCAAGGCCAGTCACACCGCTATGGATTTGAGCTGAACCAGCAAGCTCGGATTGCCATATTCTCCAATGACCCCCTCGATACGATCGGAAAGCTCTTCGACGTATCGGGACGACTGCTGGCAGCGGATGACGATGGCTCCACCGAAGGGAACGGGTTCAAGATCGTCAGGACGCTGGTGCCGGGGATATATACGGTGGAAGTCACCTCTGGGATGTCGATCGGATCATACTCCCTGAGGATCGAGTTTGCCGGGTCCGCCACCGTCCAAGACGAGGAACTGGAAGCCTGCTTACTGGCCGCCGGCGTCGAAAGGCTGGCGGAGAATGCGTTATCGGAACTGGTCTGCATCGACAAGGGCGTCACGGATCTTACCGGCTTGGCCGGCGTTGGAGATTTCCTGTTTCTGGAGCTTGCGGGGAACTTGATTACCGACCTGAGCCCATTGCAGTCCATCACGACCCTCAGGGTGCTTTCACTGGTAGATAATCCGGTATCGGATCTGGACCCCTTGGTGAATTTGCCGTTGCTGAGGGAACTCTATTTATCCGGCTGCCCGATCACGATCGCCGATCTGGAAACCCTGCAGGCCCTGAAGGAAACCCTCGTGTTTCTGGATGTATCGGACACCCCAGCCCTCGTGGACGAGGATCTGATGGCCTTTATCGAGGAGATGCCGTACACAAAGCTCATCTTGCCCAGCGGCCAGGTGGCGAATTGAGGGCCGGTCTATGGGGCAGGCTTTAGAGGGTGGTAATCGTGACGGGGCAAGACCTCACACGGGAACACTTGCCAGCGGGCATCACCCTGCAACCGCGCATGTGCCTGATCGCGCAAGCCCTCATCCAGGAAACAGCCGAACAGGGCCGAACCGGTGCCGGTCAGCAACGCGCCGGCCGCGCCCGCCTCCAGCAGACGGGCCTTGATCTCCTCAAGCAGTGGGTACTGGGGAAATAGCACGGACTCGAAGTCGTTCTCCATCGCGCTCACCACCTCATCGAAGGATGACGGATCCGATAGATCTTCCCTTGGCCGTGGCCTTACCTGGGCATAGGCCATCCGTGTCTCGATGGCGAATGCCGGTTGTACGACCAGCAGGGTCAATCCAGGGAACCCAGGCAGCACCCGCAACCGGTCGCCGCGTCCTTCCGCACGGCTGGGACGAGGATTCAGGAAGAACGGCACGTCAGCGCCCAACTCTGCGGCGATCCGCCGCAGCCGCTCTTCCGCCAGAGGTTGCTGCGCCAAGCGGTTCAACGTAACCAGGGTTCCCGCCGCATTGCCGCTCCCGCCACCCAGACCGCTACCGGCGGGTATCCGCTTGACCAGATGCACTGCGACCCCTACCGGGTCTTCAACGGCCCGTTGAAAGGCCATGATGGCGCGATATACCAGGTTGTCTTCCACGGAACCCAGGGGTTGCGTACTCTCCACACTTAACATCGGCTGAGCGCCGGCGCACTGGGTGAAGATGAGCTCGTCGAACAGGGAGATCGGAATCAAGGCCAGCCGCACATCGTGGTAACCGTCCGGCCGCTGGGCCAGAACCTGCAGGTAAGGCGTAATTTTGGCCGGTGTGCGGACGCGGATTGGTGCTTGTAATTTGGCAATCGACGGCATAGAGTGACTTCCCTGCCGATAGGCAAGGAGCCCATTGTTTGTCCCATTATAGGTGAACAGGCCCCCAAAGGGCCAATGAGGTTGTGCGCACTGGGGTACCATTCGGGACCGCCCGCTGTGGTTCACCCCTCGGCCGGTAACTAAGGGAATGGGAGGAGGATTTGGTAATGTTTCAGTTAGGTGAAAAAGTCATTTACCCTCAATATGGTCTGGGAACGATCTCGGAGGTTACGGAAAAACAGGTCAACGGAAAAAGCTTGAGCTTCTACCGCTTGGAATTTCCGATTAAGCAGATGGAAATTCTCGTGCCGATCCAACGCGCGAAAGAAAACGGCCTGCGAAAAGTCATGGGTCTGGAGGAAGTGGAAAATCTGATCAAGTTTATCACTTCTGTCAATTGCGTCCCCAAACCCCAACAATGGCACCGTTGGCGGAAAAAGACGCTGGAACAAATGAAATCCGGCGACCCGATGGATATCGCCAACATCTATTGTTACCTGCGCACCCTCGAAGGCAAAAAAGGACTTTCCTTTACCGAGCGGAAAATCCTCATGCAGGTCGAGCGCATGCTGATTTCCGAAATTGCGGTAGCCAAGCAAGTTCCGGAAGATGAAGTCGAACAGCTACTGCGCGTAGAAACGGAAGCCAAAGAAGTTAAGGCCAGCTGAATCCTTATCGCAGCCAACCGTTGCCGGTCTCCCAAGGACGGGATGACTTCGGTTGCTCCCCCCCGGTCTCCCCTACCCCCGAACCATCCTGAAGTCAGACCCAGCGCCCGCAGTATTTCGTTAAAGCATATCCTGCACCGCCGAGCGTTCCTCCTGGAGTTCTGCAACGGTGGCCGATAATGCCGTGCGGGCAAACTCTCCGATTTTTAGCCCCTGCACGATCTCCCATTTGCCACCGGCCATGCGTATGGGAAATGAACTGACAATACCTTCAGGAATGTCATAGCTGCCGTCGGATAACACGGCACTGCTGAACCATTCTCCGGCCGGAGTCGGGTTGAGCAGCGAGCGAATATGATCTACGGCGGCGTTGGCCGCAGATGCGGCGGAGGAAAGCCCCCTCGCTTCGATGATGGCCGCGCCTCGCTTCTGCACCGTGGATATGAACTCGCCCTCCAACCAAGCCCGGTCCGTGATTACCTCCGTCGCCGGCGCTCCATCGACCTTGGCATTGAAGAAATCGGGAAATTGAGTGGCACTGTGGTTGCCCCAAATCGTCAGGTTGGTGACCGAGGAAACCGGTTTACCCGCTTTGTTGGCCAATTGAGCCATGGCCCGATTTTGGTCCAAGCGGGTCATTGCGGCAAACCGCTCACTGGAGATGGATTTGGCGTTGTTGAGCGCGATCAGGCAATTGGTGTTTGCGGGGTTGCCCACGACCAAAATCTGTATGTCCGAGGCCGCGCGCTCCAGGGCCTTGCCCTGCTCCACGAATATCTTCCCGTTGGCTGTCAGCAGATCTTTGCGTTCCATCCCCTTGGAACGTGGCCGGCTGCCCACCAAAATGGCCCAATTAGCACCGTCGAAGGCATCTTCCGCCCGATCCGTGGGTTTGATTGACTTAAGCAAGGGAAATGCGCAGTCGTCGAGTTCCATCACCACCCCTCGCAGAGCGCTCATGGCCGTAGGGATTTCCAGCAGATGGATATGAAGCGGCTGGTCCTCGCCGAAAAGCTGCCCTGACGCAATCCGGAAGATCAGGCTATATGCCAATTGTCCCGCGGCTCCGGTAATTGTCACGCGCATGGGTGACTTCATCGCAATTCTCCCCAGTTAATTGAAGTGGAAAGTTAAATTCTGGCCACAGCCATCATAAACTGCCGGGCCCGCGGAAATGCCTATGGTCCAATACACCAGAGGGGCATCATGGTCCCCTGCCGGCCGTTCTGGTGGCCGCGTTCGCAACCACATGCGGTAATGGCATTTGGGACGTCTGGTCGTCGTTAAGGGTCTTCCTGTCTGTATCATATAATGGGAATATCCCGTTACCGATGCTATTGCTGTACGGAATTTATGTTTGTACGGAATTCACGGGTAGCCCGATCGCATATGGACCGTTAATACTGCCAGTGACGACCGGCATTGCGTTCTTCCTTTTCGCGAACCGCAGCTTCGATGTCCACCTCGAACCAATGGGCGATGCGCAACAGGTAGGTCATGGAATCGATAATTTCGTAAGCGGCGCTGCTGGATGAGGACATGCCTTTCCACGATTTACGGATCTCCGTCGCAATCTCGCCCACCTCGCCGCTGAGCAAGACCAGCAATATTTCGGGTGAATCCTCGAATCCCCGTTCGCGCCGTTTCGCATCCAGGTAGACCTGTAGCTCGTTCAGGGACGATCCGTTTTCCAAGTGCACCGGGCTGTCGCGTCCTGTCCGGCGTTCTGCGAATCTCAGGTCGTTATCTCGTGCATGATCCAGCCAGCAACCCATCAGATCGACCTGAAAGCCATTGGCCAAATCGAGTAGATAAAGCAGGATATCGGCGAGCTCGTGTGCGAGATTGTGCGGGTCGAAGCGCTCCGGATAGAAAATCCGGTTCCTCAATTCCGCCGCCAGTTCCCCCACTTCCTCCACCATTAATATGAATATCTCGTTCAGGTCCTTGGTGAATCCCCTCGCTGCGACGATTTCACCGACATATCCTTGCATTGCCGTGAGGGTCATCGGAGACGGCAAACGAGGTTGGGCTGTCATATGGCGCCTGCAAATCCAGGGTCAAAGACCGCTTATTGCGGTTCATATATAGAAAAGTTAGCTCCTCTGCCGCTCCTTTGCCGGCGCGCCTCGAAATGGCCGTTTCCGGTGCGGTCGTCATCAATTCTCCATACTGTCGTTCTCTCTCGGCCGTTGATTTGCCGATCATCCACACGGGCCGGAAACGAATATTTGCCTTGCCTTTATGCCTCGGTGACGAAATCGAAAATCAGATAGGAAACGACCACAAACACCACGTCAAACCCTGCAACGAGGCGGATCCAATCCCCATGTTGCCAAAGAGACTCCCCTGCGAAAATGGCACTGGTCAGGTGCACCACCCCGATCAGGACCGGCACCATCAGAGGAAAAAGCAAGACTGGCAGCAGCACTTCCTTGCCCCTCACGGTTGAGACCAAACCGCCCAGGAGCGTGCCCAAAGCCGTAAATCCCAAGACCCCCGCCGCCATCACCAGTGCCAAAGGGGCCAGTACGCCCCACAGATTAAGGCCGAAGATGAGTGAAAACAAGGGCAGCAGCAACACCAGGACTCCGCATAGAAAAAGCGCATTACTTGCCATTTTGCCCAAGTAGAGCACGCCCCGGCTGACCGGAGTAAGCAGCAGCCCGTCCATGCACCCGTTTTCCCGCTCCTGGCCAAAAGATTTGTCCAGGCCCAACACGCCGGCCAGAAGAAACGTCACCCACAAAAACCCGGCGGCGACATCCTCAATTGCCGATCCCCGAGCAGCTTGGGCCAGTGCAATTTTCTCGCTGCCCGACAAGGAATCCCCCCGAGCCTCAGCCGCGGAGCGAAAGAATTCGCCGCGGGTCGTAAAGGAAATCCCAATCAATGGGCGTAGCCGGTCGATATTCGCTTGATTCCAGCCCTCCGCCGTAAGGAGATCCACTGCGCGGAAGGTGAGTCGGTAGCGAGTCGCCTGCAGGGCACCTGCCGAGAAATAGATGATCATCAGGGTGAGCAGGGCGAAAAAGAACATGGCCACCAGATTCTCCTTGCGCCGCAGATCGATAATCAGATCCTTGCGCAGGATGGCCCAAAACTGCCTCAAGGCGGTTGTCATCGATCTTCAAGATCCAAAATTAAATAAGAGCACACCAGCCGAATTCTCTAACGTAATAGGTCCCTTCCTGGACTACCAAGGCCGGCAATCCGAGATTGCCGGTCAGCTTGTCCCATGGGCCCATAGTCTCCCTCATCCAGTTTGAAACGAGCAATCGGACCGCCCGGTCTTGATTTGTTCAATCAGCAATCGACGAATCGCTAGGCACGGTAATCGTGCCGGAGCGAAGGCGAGTGATTTTCGAACGCCATTGGCATCTGCATGACCCGCTCCGTGCTTGGCACTCGAAAAATATTTTGCCGCTATCAAGCTCAATCGCGTCAGGCCGACGGAAAAATCGATTTCCCCGATTGATCCTCTCCGGATTTGTAAGTGATTGAAAGTTTTAATTTATTTAATTATCTACAAAATTTACTTTATATAAGGAACTATTTTCCCTTCAATGCGTTACAGCGAATAGTGGGATTAGGGATGCGATGTGATTGAAACTCCAGCCACTGAGGCCTAAAAATGGAAATCCAAGAATCCAGTATTGCAATCACTTTTACCTCGGTCAATCTGCATATCGGCGATCTTGAACTCAAGATTCATTTGCTTTAAGAAATGCGTAGCGAGATAGAGCCGAATTGGGTTACAGAAAATCGCTTGGATTCTGCCTGATCATTGGAATAACAAGACTTTCTTCCTATAGCTCTGATGGGCGTCGACTGTTCCGCCTTCTGGTCGCAACCTTAACCTTGATTCCGACTCCGATTCAATCGCCTCCGGTACAGTCTACCGGTATTCCTCGCGTATCCTG
>JACZRV010000013.1 GCA_022574555.1 SAR324 cluster bacterium | reverse complement strand
CGCGACATCCAGGGCCGCGGTTGACCGCCCCCAACGTTGGAGGCGCCACATAAACTCCCTTGCCAAGACCTGGTTCTCCACCGGCGTTGCATCCAGAAAGGTCCTGCCCGCGAGCTCATCCGGACCGGCCGCGCCGCGGAGCCTCGCGGCGGCGGCGTTTGGGAACAAGCGAACCCAATCAGCCCATCCCGCGAAGGATTGTGGATACCCGCCAAGGACCAGGAGCACGATCAGGAAACGTGTCGAAGAGTCGCGACTCCCCCTCCGGCAGCGCATGGCGATCTCCTGCGCCCGAAGCATCTTCTTGATGGTCTCCGGCCACCAGGCTCCGGCCTTGACGGTGGCGGCGCCGGGATCCGCTTCCAGCCGCGACAGCCCGCGTCCCAAGCGCACCACCACGCCGCGGTACCCTCCATCGTCGGCGAGCAAATTCGATCCCTTGCCCAGCAGAAAATAGGGCCACCCGTTTACGCGGCTCCACTCAAAAAGCAAATTCAGGTCGGCCTCGGATTCCAGGTCGACCACGACTGCGGCTGCGCCGCCGATCCGCAGGGTGGTCAATTCCCGCAACGGTACGCCGTAGCGAACCCGGGAATCGCGCATTAGGCTGGCCAGAGCCCGCAATGCCGATCCAGCCTGCGGCAGCTGTTCAGGGGCCGGCATCGGCGCTCCCGGTCAACAACGGCCCCAGCCCGGTCACGTCGCCCGCGCCCATGATCAGCAGAATTCCACCACGCTTCCCCTCGACCGGTTCCAGGGCGTCGGGTAATTCCCGCCAGTCGGGCAGGAAACGGGTTCGCGGGTGGCCACGCATGCGATCGACGATCAATGCACCCGATACTCCGGGAACGGGCTCCTCTCTTGCCCCGAATATTTCGCAGACGAATACGCGGTCTGCCGGCGCCAGGGCTTCAGCGAAGTCTCCGGCCAGGCGGTCAGTGCGCGAGTAGAGGTGGGGCTGAAACACCACGGTGATTGGGCCTGGGTAAATCTCCTGGAACATTTGCAGGGTTGCCCGGATTTCGGTGGGATGGTGCGCGTAATCGTCGTAGATGCGATAGCCCTGGGCGCAACCGACGAACTGCTGCCGCCGCGCAACGCCCCGGAAACCGGAAATCGCATCCAATATTTGAGCGGCGCCAATGCCCAGAGCGCGGCCCAGGGCGAAAACCCCCGCAAAGTTCAAGGCGTTGTGATGACCCGTCACCGACGTTCGCGCCCGCCATTGCTCGTCGCCCGCGGAAAATACCAGCGCCATGTTTCCCGGCCCCATCTGGTCAACCTTCACCCGCACATCCGCAGTCTCCTGCATGCCGTAACCGACTCGCCGTCCCGGAAACCGGCGGCTGACGCGAGTGGCCCCTGGGTCGTCACGGCAATAGACCAGTGTGCCGCCGGACGGCAGACGCTGCACGAAAGCCTCGAAAGCGCTCTCCAGATTGGCCTCGGTCTTGTAATGGTCCAGATGGTCCGCCCCGATATTCGTGAGCAAAACCGCTTCGGGGCTGAGGGAAAGAAAGCTGCCGTCGCTCTCGTCGGCCTCCGCCACCCACCAGGGGGATTGACCCACGCGCAGATTGCGCTGCTCCCATTGAATCACGCCACCACCCACCAATACGGTGGGGTCCCATCCGCATTCGGCCAGGACGTGCCCCAGACAGGCCGACGTCGTGGTCTTGCCATGGGTGCCGGTGACGGCAATCAGGCGGCCTTGGCCCGCCAGCGCCCCCAGCAACTCGGCCCGGTGCAACCGGTGCAGTCCAAAGGATGCGACCGTGTTCCAAATCGAATGGGTTTTGCTCAGCGCAGAGGTGAATACCACCGTGTCGGCCCTGGCGATCATGGCCGGATCGTGCCCCACCCGCACCACCAATCCCATCCGGCGCAAACGATCCAGCGTCTCGCTGGATTGGGCATCGCTGCCCGAAACGCGGTAACCGTTGCGATGCATCCATTCGGCGAGCGCGCTCATTCCCACACCGCCGATACCGAGAAAATGGTAGTGCCGGTCAAGGCTCAACGCAGGGATATCCTGGCCGGCGCCTTGGATTGCAGTTTGAGGTGGTATTCGCTTTTCGGCCAAAAGAGCCGCTTCCTGGTGCGCTATCGGAGTCCGGTTTCCGTCTCTATGTGGCGCTGTAAGGTCTGCGTCCAATCTAGCAGGCACACCCGGCAAACAAAAGAGACGTCACCACCGCTCTAGATTCCGGTCATGGCTTAAACCCCAGCAGCCAGCGCTCCTGTAGCGCGAAAATCTTCCGTCTCTCACACTCCGAAAGCGGCGGGCCGCCGCCTTGCAGGATGGTGCGCCGCAACTGATCGGCCGGGCAGGCCGTGGCGAGCGAGGGCATCGCAGGCACCATTTTCCCGTCGATCACCTCGAAATCGGGGGCAATCAGGCGGGTTTGCCCCGCTCGCCCGCTCACCAGAGAACGCCCAAACAGAAAACGGGATCGTTCACCCAGGCCGAGCAGATCCAGCACCGTGGGCGCCAGGTCCGGGGTATAGCCCGCCGTCTCGATCACCCGCGCATGGGAGACGTCCGGTGCGGAATAGGCAAAATAGATGGCACCATACCATGCCGGCACGGCGGATCCCAATGCCGCCTGATTTGCCCGAGAAGGAAACACGGGGTGATCGCCGATCACCACGACAACCGTATCGGACAACAATCCGCGCGCCTCGATGCCATCCAGCAGAATGCCCAGCGCGTGGTCCGTACAATGGAACGCATTCAAGAGGCGATGGCCGGAGCGGTACTCGGGGCAATCTGGGGCCCGATATCCCGGCGGATGGGTGTTCACGGTCAGCAGCGTCAGTTGAAAGGGCTCATGCGCCTCCAGGCGGGAAAGCACGTCCAGCGCCTCGCGCGCCAGGTCGGTGTCGTGTAGCCCCCACTCGTGCCGTTTGGCGCGGTATTCGTCCCTCTGACGCCACTGCCGCCAACCCCAGATCTCATCATAGCCATGGCTGCGGAGGAACAGCTCCTTGCCAGAAAAAGCGCTGTTGGCGCCGCCCATGAAGACCTGATGGTAACCCGCCGCGGCCAGGATGTCGGAGAGACAAACGAGATTGCGGCCATAGCCCCGGTCCACTCGCAGACGGTCGTTGCTGATTTTGGGCAAGATGCCGCATTGACTGGAAATCAGGGCATTGATCGTGGGCGTCGCTCCGTTGAAAAAACGATCGGCCCGCACAAACCGGGCGGCGAAGCGATCCAGATGGGGCGTGAGACCGGGATAGGGAGAGCCCCCCGAGCGGGTCAGGTTGGCCTGCAGACCCTCCACGTAAACGAGGATCAGATTCGGCGTGCCGTTCTTCGCCGCGCCTTTATGCCGATAATCCTGTCTTAAGGCAGCGGGCGGGCGGGAGAAATCCAGGTTCAATTCTGCCAATACCTGACGCTCGCCGCCGGTAAAGGGAATATCCTCGCCGAAAGGATTCAGGAGATAATACGTGTAGGCGTTTACAGCCAGCGCCGCCACCGCGAAATCTCCCCGCGGGAGCCGCCGCCGCTCCTTGATCAAGACGAACCCCGAGCGCACAACCAGCAACACGAGCAAGACCGCCACCAGGCGCCGACCCGGCCCGTCGCTCATGCGGCCGGGTATCAGACGCCGCATTCCCATATGAGCCGTGGCCATCATCCCTATTCCCAGCAGCAGGATGGGCCAGTAGCGCACAGCAGCCAATTCGAATGAGTCCGTTTCCAAATGGGCGAAAACCAAGGGCGAGTAGCCCACCGCAAAATCGCGCAAGAGTACCGCTTCCACCGCACGCACGAGCACGTCCAGGTGGCACCACCCGAGCAGCAAATCCGTGACGGCAGGGAGCCGGGCGGACTGTAGGGCCAGATGGACACCGGTGAGCAGGAAAACGTAGGCCAGGGTGAGGTCCGCGTAGCCTAGAGAAAATCCAAGCTCGGAAACGGGAGCGACCGAGAGCAACAAGGCCCGCGGGAGGGAAAGGTAGGCGAAAAGGAGCGCCGGGACGACGATGAGGCGGCGTGTGGCTGTGTGGATCGCGGGGCGGATCGCGGGATCGGCCAGCCGTGCGAAATCGGCCATGGATGTCTGTTACCGCGGGAAATCGCGGCGGGCCCTCAGCCCCCGATCTGGTACATCTCAATCTTGCGGGAAGCTTCGGGAGGGCGGGCGGCCCTTTCCTCGGAGTATCGGTCCGTACGGGCGCTCCACGCACTAGCGATGATCTCGATCAATGCATCATCGGTGGCCCCGTCGCGCAGGGGTGTGCGCAGGTCGGTTCCACCGGTGGCGAACAAACAGGTGACCAGCTTACCGTCGGTGGAAAGACGGCCACGGGTGCAATCTCCGCAGAATGGTTGGGTGATGGATGAGATGACGCCGATTTCGCCGCTGCCGTCCCGAAACCGGTAACGAGCGGCCACCTCGCCCCGATAGGCAGGGTCGACCGGCTCCAGGGGCATTTCGGCGTCGATCGCGGCCACGATTTCGCGCGATGGCACCACGTGATCCAGCCGCCACTGGTTGCGGTTGCCCACATCCATGTATTCGATGAAGCGGGGAATCACGCCGCTGCCCTTGAATCGGCGCACCAGATCCAGCAGGGTGTGATCGTTGTCGCCCCGCTTGACGACCACATTGACCTTGATCGGCATGAGCCCCGCCGCAATCGCCGCGTCGATTCCCTCCAACACACGCGCGACGCCATAGCCGCGGCCGTTCATTTTTTGGAACACCTGATCGTCGAGGGAGTCCAGACTCACTGTGACGCGGCACAGGCCGGCAGCCTTCAGCTTTACAGCGTGTTGCGGCAGGAACCAGGCATTGGTGGTCAGGGCGATATCCTTGATGCCGGGAATGGCCGCCAGCATCTTCACGAGAATGGGCAAATCCCTGCGCAGCAGGGGTTCACCGCCGGTGAGGCGGATCTTTTCGGCGCCGCAGCGGGCGAAGAGTCCGGCCAGCCGCTCGATCTCCTCGAAAGTCAATACGTCCGATTTCGGTGAGTATTGGTAATCCTCGCCGAAGATTTCGATGGGCATGCAATAGGGACAACGGAAATTGCACTTATCCGTCACCGATATGCGCAGGTCCCGGATGGGCCGTGAAAATCTGTCCTGGATCATCTACTCCCCTTAGCTCCTGCGCGGCGGCCAGGTTCAGCGTGCCGCACCGGGTGCGGACTACTTCGCCAGCGTACGGTAATCGAAAAATCGGCGGAACAAAGGGGGAACAGGCGAAGGCCACCGGGAGCGGTGCCGCCACCATTTCTCCTTTCCACCGGGAGGCACCAGCGTTTCCCCTGGAACCCTATCGTTCACGGCTCATAGCCCTTTCCCGGCTGGTACCGGTCAGGGCCTTAGATACACGTGAATCGGAGCGAATGGCGCGTCGCGCGTCGATTTCTCTTCAAGTTAGCCCCACCCGCCCGATTGCGCAAGTCGAACCGCGGCCGCCGCTCAATTCTGGATTGTCAATTCTGCATTGTCAGCAGGGCTTCGATTTGGTAGGTAATGGGTGAGGATCGGACGATCCTGATTTAGACGTTCCTGGTCAACCAAAGGATGGGTTATGCAGGGAACGGCCGTCAACGAACGCTTCGAGTTCAAGCAGGAGCTTGGCAGAAGCGACCTGGGCCTACTCCATCTCGCCAATGACGCCACCAGCGGGGAATTGCTGGCCGTCAAGATATTCGACGACGCAGTGGACCTGCGCAGCGAAGAAGGCCTTCGTTTCCGCAGTGTGGTAGGACGCCTGCGCAATCTACGTCATCCCCATCTCGTCGTTCCCTCTGAAACTGGCATCGACCGAGGCGTCGGTTACCAGGTTTCAACCTACTTCCCGTCCGAATCTCTCGAAACTTTCCAATCCGCAGGGGCTTGGAAAATATCTGATGCGGTGGCCCTGCTGCGGCAAATCGCCTCGGGCCTTTCCGTGTTGCACCGGGAAGGCGTGGTGCACGGCAACATCAAACCGGCCAATCTGTTGATCTCCCGAGAGGAAGACCGGATTCACGCGGTGTTGACCGATCCGGCGCGTTCATTGCTCCGTGCCGTGGATTATCCCCTGCGGGACGCTGACACAGCGTCTTATATGGCACCGGAGGAGGCACCTTGGCTGGATACGGCCATTGATGACCGGGCCGATTTGTATCGTTTGGGATTGATCGCCTATCGGCTCTTGACGGGATCTCTGCCTTTCGCCGGATCGACCGCCCATCAAGTGCTGGGACGACGCCTCGGGGAAGCGCCGCCCTCGCCCCGCGATCTGAACGGTGTCGTGCCGCAACGGCTGGCAGACGTGGTGCTGCGCCTGCTGGCACGGGACCCCGCGGACCGGTATCAGACCGCGCGGGGCCTGCTGGCCGATCTGGAAAGTTTGGACGCGGGCGGAGGTGCCCTGGCGCTGGGCGAAACTCCCGATCCCTTACGCCACCGGATACCCCTGGCGGGCCGCGGCTCGGCGCGGGAAACCGCCCTTGCAGCTTTGGCCAAGGCCTCCATGGGTCAAGGGTCATTGGTCCTATTTGCCGGCAAGGCTGGTCTGGGCAAGCGCAGCCTATTTGAGCAATTGTGCTTTTCTGTCGAGGCGTCGGGCGGCCTGACGCTCTCCGCCCGGCTACCGTCGGCGGATTGGTGCGCACCATTTCAAATCCCGTTGGATTTGCTGACCGACTTGGTGCGGAAATGGGAATTCGTGCCCGCCTCCCGCCGTCGCGACCTGCTGTACCGCCTCCGGGCCCAACTGGGCGATTCCGCCGCGTTGCTCACGGGGCTGCTCCCCGACCTTTCCGCCATTCTGCCCGCGTCCGATGCTCCGGCTCCGCTTCCGATGGAGCGGGAACGGCCGCGGATACTGGCGGCATTGAGCCAGGCATTCGTGGCATTGGCGGACCAGAAACATCCCTTGGTGCTGGGAATCGGCAGTCTGGAGCAGGCCGACGCCGATTCACTGGATTGGTTGCGCTACGTGTATCATCTGCTCCCCAGTACGCCGATGGTGGTCATCGCCGGCTTGGACTCGTCAAAAATAGGGGCCGATCACCCCCTCTCCTTTTGGCTGGACAAGATCGCCCAACGACCGGCGACCCAATGGATCACCCTTGCGCCCTTGACCCTGAATCAGGTGCGGGAGTCGCTGTTGCACCGGCTCGGTAAGCCGGCCGGCGAGGACCACGAGGCACACCCGCACCAGCGCTTGTCCCAATGGCTGCACGAGAGTTGGGGCGGGTATCCATTGTCCCATGACCTTGCCCTGCACTGCTTGCTGGGACGGAAACTGCTCGTCCGCCACGAAGGAGACGGCCACGAAAGGGACGGAATGGCGCAGGCCGGTTGGCAGGTGGACTGGGAGGGGGTCCACTCCGCGCGCTGGCCCGAGACCATGCAGGATCTGATTCAAGCCCGGCTCGACCTTTTGTCCGAGCCCTTGCTCGTGATGGCGCAAGCGGCGGCGATTCACCCTGCCGGATTTGCATGGGAAAGCCTGGCATCCCTGGTGGCGCATCTTCCGCCGGAGATGGTCATGGATCAGGCCGAGTCACTGGTCGCAGAAGGCATCCTGGAACGCTCGCCAATCGGGCTGCGGTTCGCCCACGAGCGTGTCCGGGCAGCTTTGTATGCCGGGATGTCCCGCCCACAAAAAACGCAGTTGCACGAGATCGTGGCCGCCGGTAACGAAGTCCGGCCGGCCACCCCGCGGCTGAGCCACTTGCATGGGCTGGTACGGCATTTCGAGCGGGCCGGGGATGCACGCCGCACGGTAGAGCATGGCTTGGCCGCGGCCAAGGAGGCGCGCCGCTGCCACGCTCTTCATGGCGCCAGCAGGGGTTACGAGGCACTGCTGACCCTACTGGGCAAGGATGCCCGTTCGGGAGCGGTCTACGCGGCCCTGGGCGATTGCCAAGCTCGCCTCGGCCGGCTCTCCGGAGCCAAAGCGGCATTGAGCCAGGCGTTGCACCATGCTCCCGACGATAAAAATCAGGCCAACACCCTGCGCATGCTGGCCTGGGTGCTGGATCGCCAGGGGGAGCCGGAGGCCGCGCTAAAGCAGGTGGAAGAGGGGCTGAACCTGACCGGCGAAACCCTGCCGGCATCTCCAGTGGGCACAGCCCTGGCGAGAATTGCGGCCACAGGCTCCCATCGCTACCGCAAAGTCTTGAGATCGGTCGGCGGCGAGGCGGAGGAATGGATGCCTGCGGAGAATCATCGCACGGCCCGGCTGTTGGAACAGGCCGCGATCATACTCGCCCGGATCGCCCCCGAACGGGCTCGGCTCGCGGACGAAAAGCTGTTGCGCCTCGTAGCGGGCAAAGTGGCTCCGCCGGTGGCAGCGAGGGCATTGATCCGGCTGGGGGAATGGGAGGGCCACCCGGACAGCGAATTGATGGCCGATGCTCAGCGTTTATTGGCCCAACGCCATTTTCCCCACGAGCGCGCGGCTTGGCAGGCCGCGGCGGGCCGTTGCCACTTGAATGCTTGCGACCCCGCGCGCGCGAGAGAGGCTCTGTCCGACGCGCTCCGCCAATTTCGGGCCTTGGGCGACGCGTTGGGCGAAGCCGAGGTGCTGCTCACGGTGCTGGAAATCGATCGCTGGCAAGGGCCAGTGGAAGGGCTTTGCCGCACAGCCCAGGCGCTCGCTGCACTGGCGGAAATGCTCGACGACGCGGGCCTGACAGCCATTGCGGCAGGATGGCTGGCATATGGGCAGGCTCTGCAGGGGACCCGGGAGCCCGCGGCGGCGATAGCCACGCTGCGGGAAAACGCCGAACAAATTTCACGCCTCGGTGCCGAAGACCGCGCGGCCGCGTTGATCCTGCTCGCCGGTGAGTTGCATCTGTTCACCGGCAATGAGGCCGCCGCGTTGGAAATTCTGCACCGGGATCCCGACCTGCAGCAGGCGGCCCATGGGCCAGGGCTTTCGCCCGGGATCCGGCTGCAGGCGGCCCTCGCCGAAGCCCACCTGGCCGCAGCCCTCCATTTGCCCGAGGAAAGAGCGCTCCGCCGCAAAGCCGTCCGCCCCTTGCTGCGTTCGCTGCGCACAGCGGAAAAGGCGCATCCGCGCCTGATTCCCGAGACCGGACCGGTGGAGGCGATGTCGCTTTTGCTGCAGAACGAGCCGCAAGCCGCGCTGGCAGCGGGAAAGCAATACGCACCACTGCTGGAAGAGCGTGGATTGAGATTTCCTCTGGCCCGCCTCTATTACCGCATCGCTGAGGGACTGAAAACTTCCGGCGACACCAATAGCACCAATAGCTGGGTGGAATGGGGCGGAAAGGCACTCACGCTGTTCGACGCGCTGGGTGCCAAACTGCTGACCCGGTCCACCCGTAAATTGTTGGATCTGCCCGGGCCGGGGGCCCCGGAAGACGCGGCAGGCGCACTGACCGATCCCGCCGTGCAAGCCCAATCGGCATGGGACGGATCCCTGCTTGGTCTTCTGGAGCGGATCAGCGCGCCGCCGGACGATGCGGCACCTGATCGTGCAAGGGCCGTCCTGCAAATAATGGTGGACGCCGCCGAGGCCGAGCGGGGCGCGCTGCTGCTGCCTGGGCCTGACGGATCGCCACAGACCCATGAGACCATTCCTGCCGCCGCGGCTGCGGAGGACTGGATCAACCAGTGGCTCGTCGAAACGGTCTGGAGGGAACGCAAGGGTCAGATACTGGAGCACTACCGGCCCGGTAACAATGGAGGCGACGGCTGGAGCGGGGGACGCGCTCAATCGGTGCTTTGCATACCGTTGGGGGAAAACGATTCGATGCAAGGCGCGGTTTACCTCAGCAGTTCCGTGAGCCGCACCGTCTATGGCAACGCCGAGCTTTATCGGGTCAGCGCCATCGCGCGGCAAGCTGGTGCCGTGTTGGCTGTTGGCCGCGCCCTGGAGGGGATCGACGCGCAACGCGCGCGCTTCTACTCGGAAGCCGAACATTGGCGCTATTTGGCCGAGTGGAGCGCTCATACCGCGGGATTGGGGAGCGTCGAGGCGATGATGCGGGCTTGGCTGCGGGACATCGCCGACCCCCTGGGCGTATATTCGGCAGCCGTGTATTGGTGGAACCGTGCCGATCCGACCCTCCGCTTTGGATCCTTTGTTGCGCTACGGCGGCGCAGCAGCGCACCGGAAATGACGACCAGCGCCGATCTGGCTGCCGAAGGCTCTCCCGCGCGGGAAGCCCTGGAAAGACAGACTCCCACGCCGTTACGGATTAACACCAACGGTGCAGCACAAGGCGACGAAGCCGGTTTGCTGGCCGAAATGGGCGTCTCGCACGGGGCTTGGCTGCCCCTCGTTCACAAAGGTGAAAGCTTCGGTGCCGTGCTCATCGGGCGAAATGAATCCTGGAGCGGAAGCGGCGCCAATGAACTCGAAAATCTCCAGGCGCCCCTGCGGCTGATTGCCGGCGCCTTGGCCCAAGCCCGGCTGGCGGACGATCTCACGGCGGAAAATGAGCGCATCAAGGCGCAGGAAAGCCGTTTGCAAGCGTCTCTCATCCGCGCCGAACGGGTATTGCCGCGCTCACTTCGCGGCGGAACCGGCAGGGACGATTCCCTGGCCCTCGCCGAAGAGGAGCGGGCGGTTGTGGTGGCGGGTCACCTGCACGGCATGGCCCGCCTGAGCCGCATGAGCAAGTCCGCGGTATTCCAGGAACTGGGCGTTTATTATGCCGAATTGGAGCACGCCCTTTCCTTGCACGAAGGTCATCTCGAACGAATCTCGGGCGCGGACTGGCTGGCCAGATTTCCCCTGGGTGCCGAAAGCGGTCTTTGGGGAGCGCTCACGCTCCATCAACTGATGCGCGCCTGGCGTGAAGAGAGACCCGCGACCGGATTGCCGCCGATCACAACGGGACTGGGGATGCATGCCGGAACCTGGATGGAAGGGCTGCTGGAAACCCGCGATCGCACGGAGGCGGTACTGGCCGGTGAGGCCGCCCGGGTTGCCCAGCGACTGGCGGAAATGAGCTTCACTTTTCGGGCGGGAATTCTGGTTAGTAATTCGCTTGTGGAAGAATTGCCCGATCCTTCACGCTTCGAGTTTCGCCCTCTGGGCAGTATCCGGCTGCACCCGGCAAGCAGCCGCGTCGCATTCAGTGAGGTCTATACCACCCGCGGCGATGACGCGCGGCGCAGCATGGGACGTCATGGGGCCTTGTGGGGCAATGCCCTGCGCCTGCATCAATCGGGTCAGTGGCGTGAATCTGCCGTGCTGTTGCGAGAGTATCTCGTTGTGATGCCCCACGACCGGCCGGCACGATTGCTGCTGCGGGATTGCAGGCGCAGAATGCGCTGATGGGCGGTGGCGGGGAGAAACGATCAGCCCGGCGTGGGAAGGGGGCCAAGCCGGCTCGCGTATTCCCGTACGAGCGCCGGCTAAAACCTTAAATCGGCGAACAGCGGGTCGAGCCCTCGAAGCGGTTCTGCAGCATCATCATCCGAACTCCTATTTCGTCGCCGAGCGAGTCTTGAATTCGCGTCAGATCATCCCTCATTTCGGGATGGGCAACGCGAATCTCCCCCAGTTTCGGCTGCGCACCACGCAGCCCAAGTCTAAGGAATCTCCGGAATATTGATCTGCTGCCTGGGGAATATTATTTCCGGATCGTCGATTTTATCCCGGTTTTCGCGGTATATCCAGGGCCAAAGCTCCGGATTGTGATAATAACCCCGGCTTATACGCCATAATGATTGACCGCTCCGCACGCGATGCACGGCCCGCACGGGCAGCGGTGGAGGCGCAGGCGGTTTGGTTTCGATTGCCGTGAGCGGACTTTCCGCCGCAGCGGACGTGACCTCGCCTGCCGTGGTCTGTGCTGGTGCGGTCGAGCCTGGCTCGGTTTGGCTTGGCGTGATTTCATCAGCGGGCGGCGTTTCCGCGGGTTGTTCTTCAACACCCTGGGTGCCCTGCTCGGTCTCCAGGGTGGCCACAACCGAGATGGGAGGTTCTGTGGAGCGCAACCAGATCCAGACCCCGCCGGCGATCAAAAAGGCGACGGCGGCCGCGGCGATCCACGGCGCAAAGGCCGGCAGGCCGGTCCTTTGATCAGCCGGGCGGGAAGGCGGAATTTCCTCAGCGGTGGCGGTTTCGACCGGGACCGATTCGGGTTCTGATGGCTGCGCAGGGGTTCGCCGGGGTGTCGGAGGCGCCCTGCGCGTGGTGGCCGATTCGGTGCTCGCCCGCATGCGATCCATCATGGCCTGTCGTGACGAGACCCCCTCGGTGATTTGATCTGTCTTACGCGAGCCACGGATTGCCTCTACCCGGCTAACGCTTTCCCGGTCAACGCGCATCCCTGGCCGCACCCGGCTGGCGTCTTCGGCCAATTCCTCCGAGGTAGCCGTCGGACGGGCCGCGATTTGCCCTGCTTTTTCGCGAGCACGGTTCTTCATATCGTCCAGCCGCGAACGGAGATGTTCGGCGATATTGCCGGCCATTCGGCCGACGCCTCCTTCGCCGCCGGCCAAGGCTTTGCGCGCCGCCTCGGCGTCGGGAATGTCCCCGCCAGCCAGCAATATGGACGCGATTTGCATGTCCGTGTCCGCCTCGCTGATTTCCCCGGATTCGACTTTTTGCAGGTATTCAATGATCCGAGCCTCCAGCATGATCCGGTTTTGCACGAACTGGGTCACGTTGGTGATTCGGAACCCATCGTACAAAGCGAGCGCCTCGGCCGGGCTGAGCCCGTCGAGGGCGCGTATGGGCAAGTCCAGCAATTCACGGGCATTCCGGTTGGAATACTCCTGTCTTACGGAAAATTTCAGTTGTTGCTGTTGGGCTAATTCCTCGACGGGCCTGTTGCCGTTACCCTCCTCCTGGAGCGCCAATTCTTGTATGCCCAGTGACCAGAGAAAGTAATGCAGATTGGCCAGATCTCGAACGGTGCTGACCCCGAAGAAACGCTGAAGAATATCGTTTTGGTTATCCCCCACACCTTGGAAGCACATCACTGACGTATCGAGCAACTCGGAAAGCGACGAATCTTCAAATTCGGGTCGGACCTCGTAATCCATTGCCATATAGGTTCGCTCCTAAAAATTTCCGGCCGGAGAGAACTCTTGGGCGTCCCTAGGTCGAAATCCTTTTCGCTCCACGGACGCCGGACGGCGCCTGATAAGGGCGCCGCCTCAACCGGATCGAATGGTAACCGGCTTACCTATCCCATCGACAGGATGAAGGGTGCCGATGAATTTCCTTTTAATTGCGGATTGCGGACGCACGTTCAACGATTTCGGCTTTCCATCCCAGGCCGATATACCGGGGCCAATAGTGAACCTGGCGATTACCGGCTCTTCAATCATCCCGAACTGGGACACACTCCCGCCCCGCTTGCGAAGCTAACACCGTTTTGTCAATTTATCCAGTAAATTAGAATAAAATCGGATTGGAATTTGACTTGCGTACCGCGGATTTATGATCACGGAATGGGTTGGCGCCTTCCGGATCAGGACCGTATTTATGAAGTAATGGCCATAAATTATTAGATTTATTTTTGGTTCACCGATATCGGTTCTTCCAGAATCAGGCTATCCAAGTAGCCAAATCCCGCCGATATCCCGCCTTCCAGTCTTGCAGCGGGTTTGGTGCGCACCAGGTAGCCGGCGTCCCTATTTTTGAGAATATGACCTCCTTCGGCTACCAGAACGCCAAATCGCCCAATTTCGCTGACCGCGCTTTCCTCGAGGAGCCGACCTTCCTTGACCATCGGTGAATATCGGGATTGGGGTACGATGCGTTCCATCACGATAAAGGCTGCGCGCTGTGCAAGTGTACTCGCGGAGAGAAAGGCGACCATGCCGGCACCGAAAAGATTGTTCCCTCCCCCTTCCCGCTGTGGTTTGATCACGTATCGCTCGGGGTATCGTATCGCGGCGCGCCATGCGGGCAGTTCCTCGCCATCGATGGCGACAAGCTCCTCCGGGTCATACAGACCGGCGAAAGTGGCTGCTATGTCTCTGGCGTTTTCTTCCGTGACGTAGCGGGACAAAAGAGGCAGGCCGCTAAGGAGTTGCTGAATCTTCTTGCTTCCCGCCAGTTGCCCGGCCACGGTGGGGATGGCCACCGCGGATGAGTTTTCGATTAGTTCGCGGCCGCGCCATGCATCCGCTGCAACATAGTCCTCGGGTCCGTATCCCGCCCGCATGTAAACCAGGCAGGCGATCTCGCCTCGGATCATCAAGTGCCCGTCGCGAATGCTGCCTTCCGAGCCGATCTCGGCCAACGTCACGCGCCGCATGGGAATGCCCCGCTCGATCAGGGCGAATTCCAGTAGGCGTTGATCGAACAGGTTTCGCTCGTCCCGTTGCACCACCATGACCACGCAGCCGGCGTTTCCATAGCGCTCATAGGCGAAACTAAAGGTTTCGGCCAGCGGCGGAATCGGGTCGTCCGAAACCAGTCGCTGTTCCCGTTCAGTCCCAAGATGAAGAAAACGGTGTAGACTCTGCACCCTCGATGACAACGCGGGATAACTTGCCGCGATCGTGTTCAGTTCAACCTGAACCGGTTTTGGGGCCGGGCTGTTTTCATCGTCGCAAAGAAAATAATCACTCCGGTTGACCGCCATCGACAGGGGCTGGTTGCCCTTGCCATGTCTTGCCAAGTTCAGCATCCGCGCCATGAAAGGATCGTCGCGGCTGCCGGATTCCAATACTTCTACGAGAAAATCGACGTCTCGGGAGAGATTGAATGCCAGTTCGTTGAAAATCGGTGTCAGACTGGAAAGCGTCTGATGTGGAGCGGGATGTATGGGGCAGGGCGAGAGGGTGAACGGGGCGTGAACCAATCTGTCGTCGCCGGAGAGCTTGACCAGTCCGTTCGCCAGCGCGAAATCGACTGCTACCTGCAACCGAGCGATCGGAGCTTCGCCTTGCAAGGGCTCAGCCCAAAGTAATGGATCTGAATATATTGTAAGCTTGGTCCTCCGATTCGTTGTAATACTCGTAGTGATCGACCACCTCGACCACGGTGACATCGGGTTCCATCATGAGGTCGATCAGTTGATGATGAGTCAGCAATTCTCCCTGGCCGTTTTCCACGACGACCACCACCGGCTTTTCAGGATCTTCCGCCGGCGCGATATGAACCACGAAGCCCAGGCTATTGTTGGAAAGTCTCAGCAATGAGCCCAGGGGGTATTTCCCCACCGCCCGAATAAAGTAATCCAACATGCGGTGCTCGAACTCACTGCCGCGCAATTTTATCAAGTACTCGGTCGCCTTGCCAGGCACCCAATTGCGCTTGTATTTCCGCTTGCCAATCAGGGCTTGATAGACGTCCACAACCGATGCCAGCCTCGTGAGCGGCAAAACCTTGTCGTATGAAATATCGGGGTAGCTGGTGAATAGGGTCGAGTCCTTCTTGACGTGGTGATAATGGGCCACATTTATCGTTGCCTTACTCATTCCCAGATCGTTGAGAATGCGGGCGCCGTAGGTGGTGTGGTTGCGCAGCATCAGCATTTCCTTGCTGTCGGGGGCGAAACGCACCGTACTTTCGAGGATTTCCTTGGGAACCTCACTCTTGCCGATATCGTGCATGAACCCGGAGATGAGCGTAAATCGGTTGATCTCGCTGGTGACCTCTTTACCGTTGTGCCTGAGTATGTCGGCGTAGGCTTCCTGAAATATCACGGACATATCCACGCAGTGGGTATAGGTCTGGTCGCTTCCTTTCAAGCCAGCAACCGCGTTCATGGCCGACGAGGCGCCTTGTTCCAGAATCTCCTCGACCGCCGCTCCTGCACCTTTGGCGGTGAACTTTCCGGCGCGACCCTGGTCCAGCATTTCCTCCACCAAGGAGGAGGATTTGTCCCGGCTCGCTTCCGCCCCCTCGATCTTGCCTAGGAAATCCTTGACTTCCTCTACCCGAGCCTCATGCGCCTGCTTGGATGAGACCGCAATGATTTCCGGAGCGGCCATTTCTGCTTGTACCGCTTGTTCCGGTTGCGCCGCTTTGCCGGCCGGTGTCGTAACCCGGAATTCCAGGAAACCGTATTTCTCCATGGATCGTGCCAGTCCAGGGACGACAGAGGCGATTTTCAGGGTATCGGGAATGTTGGCAATCGAATCCAGGTGATCGAACGCCTGTAGATTTTCCATGGGCACCGATTCCCTGCCAGCGTCATTGATGACGACAGCGGTTGCGCCCTTAAAATTGGTCTTTAGAAACTGAACGGTCTTGGGGTCTAGGGTTGCGTAGTCGAATGACAACTCGTTGATCTCCCGGATCGTCATGCCGGGCGTCAATTCCTTGACGCTGACTGTTTTCAACGGATCTGCCATGTTATTCGAATTGCATGTCCATGAATTTTTCGACAAATCTGCCGCAACTTTCCGCTTTCCTGCGCCGACGGCAGCCGCTCGCAATCAAGTTGTAAGCGTACACCGAATTTCCCTGACTTTCCAGAGCGGGATTATAGAATCTTGGGCTTAATTACGTCTTGCAAATCCAAATTTGGAGGGGCGCCGGCATATGCCAAACAGCTATGTGCCTGCCTCCACCCAATCGGCAATTTGGTTCATGGTAAAAACTTCCTGGTCCGGGGCGACGCCCAACTCGTCCTGTACCCTTTTGAATCGGTTGATCCACAGCACATAAAATCCATACGCCTTGGCACCGACCGCATCCCAATAATTGGAAGAAACGAATCCGATCGCCTCCTTGGCGATGCCGAGGCGATTCACTGCCGACTCGTAAACCCGAGGCGATGGTTTGAATATCTTCAGACCGTCCACACTTAGAATCGCCTGAAACCGGTCAGTCAGTCCGTTGTGCTCCGTCACCTTTTGCAACATGGCGGGACTGCCATTGGATAGAATAGCGAGCGGCATCTTGGCAGCCAGCCGTTCCAATGCAGCCGGCACCTCGGAATAAGTCGCGAGTTTGAAGTACTCGCTCATCAGATCCCGCAGCACCGCATCGCTTAATTCCAGCGATAGGGCACGGCACGTGTGGCGCAAACCGTCTTCGGTGAGGCGTTCGAAATTCTCGTACCGCCCCATTAGGGTGCGCAGCCAAGTATATTCCAGTTGCTTGACCCGCCATAGTTCGCTGATGGCCTTTCCGTGACCTGGAAAGTGGTGCTCGCACCGCTGGAAGACCGAGGCGACATCATAGATCGTACCGTATGCGTCAAATACCAAAGCTTTGAGATTCCCCGCGTTCATAGGTAAATTCTCCGATTTTAATTCTGAATTCTGGTTGGTGGATTCATCGCGAGTCGTATCAGATACTTGACGTTTTGCAACCGCATTTTCCGGCGGCGAATAATCGACCGGATTGCTACGGCGTTTACATCGCGGGATGTCCGATACCGTCCAAGACCTCCGGATGTTGAGTCACAGCATCTGGCGAGTTAGTCAATAGCCGAGGATCGGACCAGAAACGGTGAATGCGGCATGTAAGCCGGATTCTTCCGCGGCCTGCTGTGGATTTTCCCGGAGCCCGGGTCGGGGCTGAAGTATCTCCTGAAAGATCGTCGCTGTGTGGTGCGGCGCCCCATACAGGGGACCATACTGGGGATCTAGACAGCATCATGCCTTGGCGATCAGCTTCGGCGCCATCTCATTTCTTTCGGGACGGTAGGGTTTCATTCGTCGCGGCCATACGGTGAAATCCATGGGAAGCCTCTCGGACAGCTTCACTGCGCGTTTCATCAGCAAAGAGGCTTGCGGTGGATTCATCGTCTGCCCGCCGATGAGGATCACGTTGGCGTGCGAACGTACCGGAATTGAAAAAAGCGTAGTAAATTTCGAGATCATCAGGCGAGCGATGCGGTTCAAATAGTCCAGATCGGAACCCCAAATATTGTTGACCACCCAGCCGCCACGGCTCAAATGGCGATCCAAAGATCGGATAAATCCCGGCGCATCCAGCCCGTCCGATGCCCCCTCTGCCGTGAACGCATCGACGAATATCAAATCGTAGGTATCTTGATTCGCATCCAAATACTCCCGGCCTTCGCTCTCGCTGACCAACAACCGCGACGAAACGGGCAGATCGAAGAAGCGGTAGGCTACTTCGATGACACTGGGATTAATTTCAATGATCCTTTGCCGCACGTCTGGACAATAGCGGTGGATGAACCGTGGCAGGCTGCCCGCACCCAGGCCGAGATGGAGCATGTGACGGGCCTTGGGGCAAACGAGCAGGCCCGACATCATCGCTCGAATGTATTCGAACAGGAGGGTATGCGGTGCCGCCAGTGATTGGGCACTTTGGACAACGTTATTGCCGAAGCGCAACTCGCGCCGGTCTCTTTTCTCATAGACCTGGACCACACCCCACCGGCTGCGCGATTCGTATAATCGCCTTTCATTGTGGAGAAATTTCATCTGGATCGGGATTGCCATCTCTGGATTTGCGCCGCCGAATTCGGCCTTCCACCATATGGTGAATCACCGGATTCGCGATGCGCCACACTACTCCCGGCGCCTTTTCCAGCGCGCTCCGCAAAATGATGGTCGTATGTTCGCACCATGTCAAGCGAAGGTATGTCGAGCAAAAATCAGACGAAGGCTAGGGATACTGGTGCGAGGCCGGCATCTTAGCCACACCCATTCGATAAACGTAATCATGCCCACCGGAACACTTCTCGATTTGCGGGCCATTCGTTTCAAGTTGGCCGACGGAAGAATTTTGGGGCCTGTTAACTGGGATATAGAAAAGGGCGACCGGATCGCTCTGGAATGCCGCATCCCGGAAGCCTACCGAGGCTTGGTGGACGTCATATCCGCCCAGTTGGAGCCGTTGGAGGGCTATATAGAGGAACTCGAGAGGGTGGTGATCCAGACCGATACACGATTGAAAGAGGTTCTGAGACTGAACCAAACGGCTCATGATATACTCAATTCCGGTGTATTTCCCGATAGTCTCTGGCTTGAAAACAAAAGGCGTTCTTTGTGGGTTGTTATCGATCGACTCGGGATCACTCCCCGGAATTTCCATCTTCCGATAAAACTGGAGCCGCCGGAAATCGCCGAGAAGGTATGGGCGCTGCATTTTATCGCATCGAGGGCGGATCTGCTCATCGGTCGGGAGATCTTTATGACGGGGATCCCCGAAATCAGGACGGTTTTGAAGCAGCGTTGGGGGGATTTCACTGGAACCGTAATCTGCGCGGCCCCGGATAAAGATTTGCCGGGACCGGTCACCGTGCGGGCCGTTCTCGATGCCACGGGCGCGTTTCACTACGATCGCGTGGCCGGCTCTAATGCCGGGTTCGAGCCATAACCCCGCCCCGCGTGCCCACGTTTGGGAGCGAACGTGTGTGCGGAGAGGACTACGCGCCGCCGTGGTCGGCCCTAATCGGAAATTGGATTTCTTGACCCCACGAGTCGGGATTGGGTAAGGTTGAAGGCTGATACGGTCTGCAAGACGATTCAAGACGGAATGTATCCCTGGCCCACGGAAGGACCCGATTTCCGAACCTCGCGTCCTCCAACACAACTTCGGAACCACGGCGATCAGGTGGAATGTCGACGCGTGCTTTCATACAGGTACACGACCTACATAAGTCCTACTTGGACGGCGAAGGTAATACACTCCGCATTCTCGAGGGGGTGAAACTGGAAGTGCCGCGCGGCGAAACCGTCGCCATCACCGGCGCATCGGGGACGGGAAAGAGCACGTTCCTCCATCTTCTTGGCGCGTTGGACCGGCCCGACAAAGGCTCGATCCGCGTCGGCGATGTGGAATTGGCCGATCTAAATGGAGACGCCAGCGCCCAATTTCGCAGCACCGCCATCGGCTTCGTGTTTCAGTTCCATCATCTGCTCAGCGACTTTACCGCGCTGGAAAACGTAATGATGCCCATGTGGATCCGAGTGGGCCGCACACGGGACTTTCGCGACGAGGGCATGAAGCTGCTGGACGAGGTCGGTATCGCGCAACGGGCCGGCCACAAACCCTCTCAGCTCTCCGGGGGAGAACAACAGCGTCTGGCCATTGCCCGGGCATTGGCCAACCGGCCGACGGTACTACTGGCTGACGAGCCCACGGGAAATTTGGACCAAAAGACCGGAAGCCGTATCTGCGAACTGCTGCTGCGGCTAAACCAGGAGTACGCGCTCACTCTGATCCTGGTCACCCACAATCACCAGATAGCCGCACGGATGCGCCGCCGCTTCAACCTGGAACAAGGCCTTCTCGTGCCTGCGGCTGATTCACCGGCTCATGCCTGATAGATTCGCCGTGCCAGACCGCCTTATCGGCACGAGGCCACCCGTGGTAAGTCATGCGGCGGTGCGAATTGACGATATCGTAGCGTGTCTGCTGAGAGCTCTGCGGTGGGGGTGTGCATGCGCGGTAATTGCCGGACTTGCGGCCACGATCTCGGCGCAGAGTTCGCAGACCATCGTGGAAATCACGGTCGAGGGCGCGCGAGAAGTAGAACACGGGCTGATTCTGTCCACCATCCACAGCAAGGTGGGGGATCGGTTGGACGTCAACCAGATCACTCGGGATATTAAAAGCCTCTACGACCTTTCGTTTTTTCAGGACATCGAAGCTTACGCGGAAGAGGTGGCCGAAGAAGGCCTGCGGCTGATCTTTGTCGTCAAAGAAAAACCTCGTGTCGGATTCGTTTACATCGGGCCACCCGGTGATGGAGGAATCGACGACCTGGTCATCTCCGGCAAGTTGAAACCTCCCAGAGCCGCAGCCAGAACAACGACCACCCAGGGGATGGATCCCTCGAGGCGCAATATGCCAGTGGCACGGTCCACTTCAGGGCGGACGGTTACCGTCAGGCTGGGATCTGTGTTCAACCCCGGGGAAATTGAGCGCACGATTGAAAACATGCGCGCCGCTTACCGGGCCAAAGGGTACTTCGCCGTAAAAATCACATCCAGAGTGGAATCGCTCTCCGACGGAAAGAAGGCGATTTATATTATCGTCGAGGAAACACCGCGAGTTTACGTCACCGACATCAGGACATTTAATAACCACGTATTCTCGGAACTGGAAATCCGGCGCATGATGGAGACGGCGGAAGTCGACTGCTTCGATTGGATCACTGATTCGGGTGTGCTGGATGAAGCCAAAATCAACCACGACCTGCGATCCATTTCAGCCCAATACCTCACACAGGGCTACATTCGCCTATTCATCGAAAAACCCAACGTGACCATCATTCACAATCCTGAATTTTCCCGGGTCAAGGTGGAAATGCACTTTCGCGAAGGGGCTCAATACTTCACGGGCAACGTGGATGTCACCGGCGATATTCTCGGGAATAAGTCAGATCTTTTGGCGGCGCTGCTCCTGATAGAGGGCGACGTCTATAATCCATTCACCCAGAATCGGGACGTTTTCAATCTCAGCGCGCATTACCAGGAGCAGGGTTACGCATTCGTACGCGTCATACCCGATGCCAACATCGACGATGAGCGAAAGATCGTCGATGTCAATTATCGCATTACCAAAGGGGAAAAAGCCTATATCGGCCGCATCGAAATCCAAGGTAATCGGGAAACCCGCGACTATGTTGTGCGCCGGGAATTCGAAGTCCACGAAAACGAGCTTTACAACGGGGTCAAGCTCAGGGAATCCCAGGCCAATCTGCGGCGCCTGGGTTATTTTTCGCCGGCCATGACGGTAAATACAGAGCGCACAAAGGTGGATAACGTGCTCGATGTGGTTACCAGACTGGAGGAGACCCAGACCGGCACATTCCAAGCACAGATCGGATTCAGCGAACAGACACAGATATCTGTGGCGGTCAGTTTGTCCAAGGGCAACCTCTTCGGCCGGGGCCAGACACTGCGCCTCCGTGCCGAAGCCGGGCAGCGTGGAGTCCGCCAGAATTACAGCGTGGATTTCATCGAGCCCCACCTCCTGGATACCGAGGTTGGCAGCGACTCTTCGTTATCCTATCGCAATTTGCAAGACTTGACGGAGCAAAACCGAGGCAACTTCGAAGAGTTGCGCCTCTCGCAGGGATTCAATTACCCTGTTTTCCGTATCTTCCGCGCGGGGCTCACGTATGAGGCCATCAACCGCGCCTTCGATCGCGTGGGAAACGCGGATGTCATCCTCCGCTCATTGACGCCGTCCATAACCTATAACACGGTCAACCATCCCATCTTTCCCTCCGATGGCACCCGGATCACCCTCTCAGTCAGCCAAGTGGGCGGGAACTTTCTGGGCGGCAGCACGGAATATCGCCGATATCGTGCCCGCTGGCAGCGATTCAAAAGCCTCAATGAAAATGACACCGTAATCGTGATGGGCCGGCTACGGTTCAGCTGGTTGGAACAGGTGGGCAATAACGAGATTCCCGGAGAGGACCGATTCCGCCTGGGTGGCATCACTTCTCTCCGCGCCTACAACTTTCTGGAAATCGGCGGCCCGTTCGGCAGCTTGCGTCGCAATTTGAATGAGAAAAATATAATATTGCTCGACGCGAATGGGGATCCTGTGCTGGATTCCGACGGCCTTCCACTGACCACCCGAGTCGATAAACGAACCATCGGCCTGAGCGAAGCGGAATTGGAGGATCTGGCGGGAGGCGGGATATTCGAGCGTTTGCTCAACTTGGAGCTTTTATTTCCCCTCACCGGCGACAACATACGGGGTCTGATCTTCTACGACGCTGGCAACGTCAATTCGGAATCGAATCAATACCAATTGCTCGGCGAGAAGGAACCGGGATTTTTCGATCTGAAACAAAGCCTGGGCGTTGGCATCCGGTTGATCACGCCGCTTGGCGTCTTTCGCTTCGAGTATGGGTTCAAATTAGCGCCTGAGCCGGGTGAAACCCCGGACAAGTTCGATTTTACCATTAGCACCCTGTTCTAATTTTGTGCTAGGAATCATGGAAGGACAATCAATTCGTTCCTGCAAACTCTCTTAGCGCCCTATCACGATGAAGCCACCCCGATCTCTCGCCCCATTCCTTCTCGTGGCATTGTTGGTGGTCATTCCTGGTGGCCTGCAACTCGCTCTGGCGCAAGAGGGCGGATTGCGCATCGCCGTGGTCGACCTGAATCGCGCGCTCAACGAATCCCAATCGGGTAAACGTTCGAAAAAGATTCTCCTGGCCGATAAAGGCCAGATGGAAAGCGAGCTCAAGACCGAGGAAAACGAGCTAATAAAACTCAGCAACGAACTCAAATCCAATCTTCTACTCAGCGATGAAGCCCGCAAGCAGAGGGAAGCGGAGCTGGCAACGCGGGAGCGCAAGTTGAGGGACGCGGTTAAAAGAGCCCAACTGGACCTTCAGAACAAGGAAAGGCGATACACCGAATCGATCTTTTCGGAGTTGAAAACCGTGATCAGACTGGTGTCCCGCGAAGATAAATGGGATATCGTCCTGGAAAAGCAGGCCTCACAAGTCGTTCTTTATACCACCTTCGACATGGACGATATCACCGACAAGGTCATCTCCCGCTACGACACGATCCAAAATGGTCAATAATCCCTGTAATCATTTGAGGCCGTAGAATTTGCAATGAAAATTGCCGATTTAAAAAAAATGCGGCCGGACGCCGAGATGATTCTGGAGGAAATTAAGCAGGTCCTCCCGCACCGGTATCCTTATCTGCTGATCGATCGTGTGCTTTCCCTGGAAAAGGGCGTCCGGTGTCGGGCTCTCAAGAACGTGACGGGAAACGAGGAGTATTTCAATGGCCATTTCCCCCATTTGGCCATATTGCCCGGAGTGGTGATCGTCGAGGCGATGGCCCAAGCATGTGCATTGCTGGCGTACAAATCTGAACCGGATCCCGAATCCAAATTCATGCTGTTTGCCGGCATCGATAAAACCAAGTTCAAGCGGCCTGTGGTGCCGGGCGATCAATTGATCCTGGATGTGGAGTTTTTGAGGCGTAAAATGAATTTCTCCGTTTATCGCACCCAGGCGCGGGTCGATGGAAAGATTGTTACGCAGGGCGAGTTGCGCTTGGCCATCATCGAAAATTCCACCTAACCGCCGCAACTCATCTTGGCCGAGCCCATCCCAGTCGCGGTTGTAGGGGTCGGTTACCTGGGCCGATTTCACGCCCAAAAATATCGCTCACTCAATCAGTGCAAACTGGTGGGCGTGGTGGATACCGACCCCGCCCGGGCTCGGCTGGTGGCCGGCGAGTTGGGTGTCGAATGCTTCACGGATCTGGATTCGGTACTGCCTCGGGTTGCGGCGCTGAGCGTGGCTGTACCCACGCCGGATCACCGCACTGTGGTACGCAGGTGCTTGAACGAGGGCAAGGCCGTGCTGGTGGAAAAGCCCTTGGCGGCCACCACCGCGGAGGCCGCCGAACTGGCTGACCTGGCGCAGCGCCGGGGACTTATCCTGCAAGTGGGCCACCTGGAACGGTTCAACCCGGCCTTTCGCGCCGTAGCTTCCAGCATCGAAAACCCTCAGTTTATCGAATCGGTGCGCATAGCGTCCTTCAAGGAGCGAGGCTCCGACGTGGACGTCGTGATGGACCTGATGAGCCACGACCTGGATCTGGTGCTTTCGATGGTACGGGCCCCTCTAAAGAGCCTCCACGCCGTCGGCATCTCGGTAATGACCACACATACCGATTTGGCCAATGCCAGGCTCATCTTTGCCACAGGTTGCGTGGCTAATCTTACTGCGAGCCGAATCTCTACCAAAGTCGAGCGCAAACTGCGCATCTTCCAGGCGGATGGTTATTTTTCCTTGGACCTGGCCGAGCCTTCGGCCCGTATCTTTCGGCGAGTCGCTCCGGGGGGGGACATTCCAAAACGTGATTCCGGTGCAATGAGTGCAGGAGGCCTGCCGGTGTGGGAAGAGCGGCCCACTTTGGGGAGCGGCGATGCCCTGTTGGTTGAAATTGAAGCCTTCGTGGAGGCAGTCAAAACCGGGAGCGCTCCTCTAGTTGGAGGCCGAGAAGGCCTATCGGCGATAGAACTTGCCGAACGGATCATCGCCGACATTAGCCGCAACCGGCTCCCATGATCCTTTTCCGATCCGTATTCATCGAGCTGATCACACCGTTTTTCGTCACATTGGGTGCAACCAGCTTCATATTAATGATGGGCAAGATCTACAAACTGATCTCGCTCATGGTGGAAAGCCAGCTCGATTTTGCCGAGGCGAGCACGATGTTTCTCTTCATCTTGCCCCAGTCGGTGACGTTCATGCTCCCCGTCGGCGTCTTGGGAGCGGTTTTCGCGGTCATATTGCGGCAGTCAGCGGAATCGGAAGTGATCGCGGTACGGGCGGCGGGAAGAAGCGTTTTGATTCACTCCCAACCAATCATCCTCTTTGGATTACTGATGACGGGAGTGACTTCGCTCATGGCATTGTGGATTCAGCCAGCGGGAAACCGGAATTTCCTGGATTTCCAAGTCCAAGTCATTCGATCCCACGCGGAAGACAAACTGATTCCAGGCGAATTGAATTTCGATTTCGGGGACAAGGTGATTCGCATCAACGAGCGGCTGCCCAACAAGGATGTTTTGGGCGTCTTCCTGGCGGACCGTGAACTCCAGTTCGGGTCGCCGGTGGTAACCGCGAGGAGAGGCCGCATCCTTGTCGACGAGGACAATCGCCAAGTCGTCTTTCGCCTGCAAGATGGGGAAATTTACACGGAGGAAGAGGATCCCTCCGTGATCACGACGACACGCTTCGACACATTGAACTACATCCTTCAGCTGCAAGAACAGAAGAATATCGACACGATCGAAGTGAGATTGAGGAGTTCCTACACCACGGGGGAACTGATGGCAAAACTAAGGAACAGCCGGCCGGGTTCGGGCGAAGAGGCTCGATTGTCTCTTGAGCTTTTCACGCGGCTTGCGAGCCCATGGGCCTGCCTGGGGTTCGCGATGGCGGCGGTCCCGCTGGCACTCGTAGATCCGCGGTCGCGCAAATCGGGTGTCGTGCTCAGAGCGGTGGCCCTCGTTCTTGGATATTTCGTTCTTTGGATCGGTTGCCGCGACTTGATATTGTCGGGCCACGCCCACCCCACGATCCTTTTCATCCCGGCAATTTCGGTGGCGTTACTTGGGGTAATCCTCACTCGTCGTATCGACGGAATGAGCGGACGATGACAGTGCGGGCCCAGTGATCCACCGCACAGCGTTCAGTTATTCCATCCCGTAATTTGAATTCGTAGCCAACGCGCCATGCGCCGGCCGGCCGGAAAAAGACGGATGCCGTCGCCAACCATAGCCGCTGAGTTGGGCTGGGATACTTGTGATTGGGTACCATTGCGGCACGCAGGGGCGCCCTAAATTATTATGCGCGGCGTCTATCCTCGGGTTCTTCGCCAACACGAGTGACTGGTGATGGGTAAATCGTCAAATCAAGCAGCGGAAATTCTGCGCGCGTTCCGGCGTCAATTCCAGATCGGCAACCACAAGGACGATCTGCTTTTTGCCCGCTATGGGGAACTCTACATTGAACAGACGGCCGCCGGAATCATGGATGCCTTTGGGCCGGAGAAGCTGGAATCCTTTTTGCGCGAAAGGTACGAGTACTTTACCAAACGCAGGTCCGGCGCGTTCGCGCTACGAGTGCAACCCTTATCCCGGCATTTCACCGGGAATTCGGCCCCCGCGACGCTGATAGAAATAGTTGCCGGCGACCGGCCATTTCTGGTCGACAGTCTTCAGGCCTACTTGGTCTCCCGTGGTATTCAGGTGCGTGGTGTGCTCCACCCAATCATATGCGTCAACCGGGAAAGTGGCGTCAACCGGGAAAGTGCGCGGAAGATCTCGTCCCTCAACAGCCGCGGCGGCCAAGGCCACCCGGTAGCCCATATCCTGATCGTCGCCGAATTCGGCGGTGGGCAAGAATCCAACGCAGAATTGGCTGCGGGTTGCCGGGCCATCATTCAACAAGTCGTCCGCTGTGTGGACGACTTTCCGCAGATGCAGCGCCAGCTGGCCGGGTTGGCAAAAGATATCGCAGCGCGCGACAAGAGCGGCGGTGCGGCCGTGGAATTGATCGAATGGTTCCAGGATCACAATTTCCTCTTTTTGGGCTCGCTTTCTTTCGAGTTCTCCAGGCTGGCCAAACATTTCAAACCGCAATGGTCCGCCGGCTTGGGCTTATTTCGCACCCGAGCATTCTCGCCAGAGCAGGGCCAAGCCCTCCGGGATTTGGCGTCAACGTGCCTGGCGAAACTCAACGCGGCCAAGCCCCACGTCATCGTACAGGAAACCGAAGTCAGCGCAGGAGTTCATCGTCGTGACCCGCTTTCCTCGATCCTGGTCACCTGTCCTTCTGACGGCAAGCGCTGCCGGGGCGCCATGATCGTGGGCCTCTTTACCAACCGTTCGTTTCGGGAATCCGCGCTCACCATTCCCCTGATCCGGGATAAGGTGAATGCGGTGATCGCAAAGAAACACTTGTTCAAAAATAGCCACGCCTACAAGGAACTGGTCGACTACTTTGACGGCGTGCCGAAATTCCAGCTTTTCGGGCTGCCCGTGAAGGTATTGGAAGAAACCGCTGACTTCGTATTGGAATTGATCGATCAATCCGGCGCCAGGATAGAAATTCTAACCGATAAAGCAGCGGGCCTGTCGCACATCATGGCGGCGGAAATCGGTGAAATGCGCGACCCGGCACTGGTCGCCCGTATCCAAAATAGGCTCGATGCGATCTTCGGCGGCCCTCCGGCGAGCCTATTCACCGTACCGCTCAATACCTTCGCCGTGCACCACTTGTCCTATCAGCAAGACGGCTCGGCCGTAAGGCTGCCGAGAGACGCCGCGATCGTGACGCAGGCCGTGTGGGAAACGCTACAATCCCGTGAAGCCATGCTCCTGGAGGCATGGCGAGACGAAGCGGAGGCCGGTCTGGACGAAACCCTGGCGCAGCGGCTCATTGCCGGGCTCCCGGAGGAATACAGGGTTTCCCATGACGACGAGGAAATATTAGCGGACCTCGCATGGCTCGCCAAAATGCATACAAGGGGCGAACCCCAGCTTGTGTTGCGGCCGGCCGGCGGGGACGGCGTCGTGAAGATGGTGCTGTATGGGCTGGAGGAATATTCGCTCAGCCGCATCATGCCCATCCTGACAAACCTGCGGGTGGAGGTGCTTCAGGAACGAAGCTACAGACTGAGCGAGGGTCCCCATGCGGCGTTTTTGCAAACCTTTTACCTCCGCTCGCCGGAAAGCTACGCCCTGTCATCGATCAAGCACCAGCAGTCATTGAGCGAGCTGATACTCGGCATTCTACATGGGCGATTGGAAAACGACCCGTTGAACGCGCTGTTGATCACGTGCGATTTCGGGTGGCGGCCCATCAATCTGATGATGCTCCTTCGCGACTACCTGATGCAGGTGGGTACGGTCTATACCAGGCGCACCATCGACGAGACTCTGGTTCGGCGCAGCGGGGCGACGCGGGCGCTTTACGCCATGTTTTGTTCTTTGTTCGACCCGGGCTTGAAACCCGATCAACGGGAAGCAGGAGAACGGGCCGCAGGCAAGGCTCTCTTCGCTACCCTGCAGGAAATTGACAATCTGACCGAGGACCGAATTTTCAAGCGGATGCATAATCTGGTGAAGAGTACTGTGCGTACCAACTACTTCCGTGACCCGGAAAACCCGGTCCTCGCCATCAAGCTGCGCTGCGCTGCGGTAGACGATTTGCCCCTCCCCCATCCGATGTACGAGATATTCGTCCACGGTCCCCATTTTCTGGGAACGCACCTGCGTAACGGCATGATCGCCCGGGGAGGGATCCGCTATAGCGATCGGCCCGACGATTTCCGCACCGAGATTCTCGGTCTGATGGCGACCCAAGTGAAGAAAAACGCGATCATCGTGCCCAACGGCGCCAAGGGCGGGTTCGTAGTCAAGGATCTTGCGCCGTGGAACGGCAACGTGCGAGCGGCGGGCGATGCCCAATATTGCGAATTCATCCGCGCCCTGCTCTCAATAACCGACAATATGAAGGGTGCCCGAGTGGTGCCTCCCGAACGGGTGGTGCGCCACGACGGCGACGACCCGTATCTGGTCGTCGCGGCGGACAAGGGCACCGCCCACCTATCCGACACCGCCAACGGTATATCGGTCGAGCAGGGGTTTTGGCTGGGTGATGCCTTTGCCTCGGGCGGCTCCCAGGGTTACGACCACAAGATCGTGGGAATCACCGCCCGTGGTACTTGGGAATCGGTCAGCCACCATTTTTGGGCATTGGGAATCAACGTGCAGAAAGAACCGGTGCGGGTATTGGGCATCGGCGATATGAGCGGCGACGTGTTCGGCAATGGCATGCTTTGCAGCCGGGCCATCAAGTTGGTCGCCGCATTCAACCACCGTCATATTTTACTGGACCCCGACCCGCACCCCGCCCGCTCCTACAAGGAACGGCGCCGGCTTTTCCGCCTGCGGGGAAGCTCCTGGTGCGATTACGATGCAAAGGCGATCAGCAGCGGTGGTGGCGTATATTCCAGAAACGCCAAGGCCATACCACTCAGCCCGCAGGTGCGGACCATGCTGAATACCGGCGTGACGGAAATGACGGGCGAAGAATTGATCCGAGCTTTGCTCTCCATGGAAGTGGATCTGCTCTGGAACGGCGGAATCGGAACTTACATCAAATCTTCTGCGGAAAATCACGCCGACGCGGGGGACACGACCAACGATACAGTACGGGTCGATGCCGGCGATGTCCGCGTCCGAGTGATCGGAGAGGGAGGCAATCTGGGCATTACGCAGCGCGCACGCATCGAATTGGATCGGCAAGGCACCTTGGTGAACAGCGACGCCATCGACAATTCGGGCGGTGTCGACATGTCGGATCACGAGGTCAACCTGAAAATCCTGATGCGGGAGCTGATGAATTCGGGAGCGATCCCGGATAGGGCAGCCCGCAACGCCCTGGTGAGAAGTCTTGAGTTGGAGGTCACCGAAGACTGCCTTCATGACAACGCCTTGCAGACCATGGTGCTTTCCATGGACCATGAGCGCTCACGAATCGACATGCAGCCCTTTCTGCGGCTGATGGAAAAGTTGACCGCCGACGGTGAGCTGGATCCGCAAACGGAACACATCCCTCCCGCCCCATATTTCGCACAGCTCAAATCACAACGGGCTGGCATACCGCGTCCCATCCTGGCGGTGCTGATGGCCTATACCAAGATTGCCTTGTTCGACCGATTGGAGACCTCGCCGCTCCTTGACGATCCATACTTGGCGGGCCATTTTGAGAGGTATTTCCCAGGGTCTCTGCTCAAAAAGCATCCCCTGAAGGAGACCCATCATCCACTCAAGCGTCAGATTATCGGTACGGTGCTGGCCAATCAGGTCGTCAACCAGGCCGGAATGACCTTCATCCATGACACCGCGGCCTTTACCGGTAAAGAATGGTGGCAGGTGGTACAGGCCTATGTGCTGGCGGACGAAATCGTACAGGGGCGTGCGCTGCGCGATGCGGTGTACGGATCAAACCTGGTGCTGCCGGCGGAATTGGGTCTGTCTCTGCTTGCAAAGCTGGAGGCCGTGCTGGCCAACGTAACCCAGTGGATGCTGCTACACCTGCCGCACCGGCGGCGCACCTTCAGCTTGATCGCGGAGACGGGCGCGGCCATGGCAAAATTCAAGAACGGTCTGGCCGGCTCACTGGCAGCAGACCTGCAAAAGGTCATGGAATCCCAGTCGCGGGAATTGCGAAAGGCGGGAATGCCGCCAGAAGCCGCGCTATTTGCCAGCCATCTGCCGCACATGGGCCGATTCATGGAATTTTATCACCTGGTCACGACCGGGAAGCTGAAGGCGGCATCGGCCCTGACGCTGATTTCACAGGTCGAGAAGCATTTCCAATTCGACCGGTTGCACCAGGCGCTGGTCGAAATGTCATTGGTGGATGCCTGGCAAATTGAGTTTGCCGATACACTCAGACACAAGCTGACCCGAGCCTATCAATCGAAGCTGGACGCCATCCTGAGCCATTGTGCAAATCGGCGGCCGGCGGATTGGGTGGGCGATTACCTGACCGGCAAAGAGTCCACCTGGAATGCTTACCGCACCGCGCTGGCCTCACTGCTGGAGCAAAAGCTTCCCGGCCTGGTTTCGCTGGGGGTCGTCGTCGACAGATTGGACCGCATCTAATCCGAGCGGCTCAGCCCCTCCCACCACGAAATCGCGCAATCGAAAAGGCGTTCTTTTTGGGCGGTCAGGCGGTGCTCCCCGCCCTTGAAGAGCATCAAGTCGATCTGCGGCGATCCGTTCGCTTGGACGAAATCCAGGCTGCCCTGCCAGGGGACGGCATCGTCCGCCATGCCGTGGAAGATCAGCGTGGGGGCCGTATAGTCGCGCACCAGTCTTTGCGGTTCATATTTGCGCGCGTCTTCCACCAGGCCGTAGCCTAATTCCAGGTCGATCCAGCGGCTGGTGATCCGCCGCGAACCCTCCCGCCGCCACGCGGCGATTTCCTCATGGGTCAGCTTGGCTGTGAGGATCTGGGGGAAAGAGAGCGCGGGCGCGATCATCACCACGCCCGAAACGCGCCCCGGATGACACACGGTATGCCACGCCGCCAGAGCGCCGCCCATGCTGGAGCCGATCAGCAAGATCGGCGATTTTTCGCCACCGGTGCGGCCCGACGCCCATTCCATGGCGCACTCCAAATCGGCCAAGAGGCCGCTGAAGGTCATGTCCCGGATCGCGCCGTGGGACTCGCCGTGGCCCCGCAGATCGGGCGCCAAAAATCCCCAGCCCCGCGCCGCGAACCGGTCGGCGAAGTGCAGGGCCTTATCGCCGCGCCGGTGTGAGCCCATGCCGTGCACGAATACGGCAGTGGCATGGCCCCAGCGGGGCGGGATCCAATCGACGACGATCCACGCATCCGCCCCCATCTGAATGCGGTGGGTTTCGGCCCCGCTCACCGTTTCCCACCCGGCGGGGCGCCGTTTCCTGTGGCCAGGGCTTGTTCTCTGCCGGCGGTAAGGTCGACGTAATAGAGGATCACGCCGCCCAAGACGAAGAAGATCACCAGACTCAGCAGGGCGATGCGGGTGCTGCCCGTGAGCCACACCGAAAGTCCGTAAATGAACGGACCCACCACTGCGGAGAACTTTCCGCTGAGGGCGAAGAATGCGAAGAACTCGGCGTTCTTGCCCCGAGGAATCAGGGAAGCGAACACGGAACGGCTGATGGCCTGCACGCCACCCAGAACCACGCCGATCAGCATGGCCATGACGTAGAACTCGGACAATATTTCGATCACCTGGCCGTACGCCACGACGGCGGTAAAGACCACCAGGGTGAAGTAGATCGCCAGTTTCTCTCCGAAGCGGGTCGCCAGCCAAGCACAGAAGAATGAGCCGGGAACGGCGATCAGCTGCACGATGATGATGGCCGGAATGAGATGGGTCATCTCCACCTTGGCGGAGAGAGAGCTATCCACGTAAATGTTATCCAGTGCGAACGGTGTGGCGTTGGTAATGATGGTCATCACGCCGTCGTTGTACAAGAGAAAGGCGACGAGGAACAGGGCCGCCTGAGGGTAATTACGCACGTTACGCGCCGTGGTCTTCAGCTCCCTCCAGGCTTCACCGACCATGTTTCCTGCGCTGCGTGGGAAAGTCCGGCCGGGTTGTTCCCGGAGCAACGCAAAGGCGACCAGCGCGAACCCTCCCCACCAGAGACCGATCAGCAGGAACGGCGTATGAACGTCCCTGCTGGGAAGAATGAACACGAAAAGCGAGATGATCAGCACCAGCGCACCGCCCACATAGCCGGCGGCGTATCCGGCACTGGAGACCATGTCCCGCTCCACGGAAGGGGCGATGTCCGGCAGGAAGGCGTTGTAAAAGACGTTTCCGCCCTCGAAAGCGATGTTGCCCGCCAGGATCAACAGCCCCACCGCCCACCAGGGCAGTCCGAACCACAGGGCCATTGTGGCCAGCACGCCGATCAGGCAGTAAGTCTGCAGGAATTTCTTCCGGGCGCCCGCTGCGTCGGCGATGGCGCCCAGGAAGGGAGAGGAGAGGGCCACGACCAGCGCCGAGCCGCCCACGATGAAGGACCACACCGAAGCCGCGGGCAGAACCACACCGAATACCGCCATCGCCGGCTGGTCCCCCACGAGAAGATCCCCCGCCTGGAGGGCGGCGGCCCTGAACAGCTCGACGAAGTAGGCCGAACCGATCACGGTGATCACGCACAGCACGAAGGCGCTGTTGGCCCAGTCGTAGAGCACCCAGCCGACCCTCTCGCGGGTGATGAGACTTCTCCAGGCGATGTCGGCCATGCCGGTCTCCCATTAATTGGGCGATAAGATATTCAACGGAATACAGCTCCCAATTCCCCACCGTAGCCGGTGAGTTCCAGGTAGCCTTCGCCGCCGATGGGCCGTCCGGCTCGTTGGCCCCGCACGCTCACCGCCCCTTCCCAGTACGCAAAGGGAATACCCGGAGTGGGGGCCAGTTCCTGCGCGTCGAGCAGGGGCTCAACCTCAAGCTCCAGATCCAATCCGGGCAGGACGATGCGCCATGCCACCGGGTAGCGGGCGCCGGTAGCCGGGCTCTTCCACCAGCGGAGCGGTTCGAATACGGTATCGCTGCCCAGGCCCAGGGATATGGGCCGGCGATTTCCCGAGGGCCCGATCCAGGATCCTCCCGACGCGGGATCGAAGGTGCCGTCGCGCCTTCTGAGGCGGTAGAGCATCAGGTCCGATCCATCGTCCAGGCGCAACCCGAACCAATCCCACCCGGCCAGATCGGGGCCGAGTTGGCTGGTGCCGAACTCGTGATCCATCCAAGCCGTGCCCCTAACCGGAACCCGATCGCCATCCAAGGTGATCTCGCCGACGGTTGCGAGCCGGGTGAGGGAGTAATACCACGAGGCCTGACCGAATTCAGCGCCCTTGCGGTCCAACCCCTTTTCTCCATGTAACACAGGGGGCCGCGTGGCGCGCAATTGCAAATCCAGAGCGAAGGCGCCGCCGGAAATCGTGAGCCGGGTGCCGTGGGGTTCGCCCGGCAACGGCTCCGCCCGCCAACCCGCCAGCCAGACCCGATGCCGATCCATATCGGCGCCGGCGATGCCCAGGGCGTCGCGCCCCAACCGCCCCTGATGAAGGAACCGCCCCGTCTCAAGATCGGTGAGTGCGGCCTGGGCGGCATACAGGGACCAGGTGCGCCAAGCCGACTCCCGCCGGGGCGCGGTGGGAGACAGGCCACGTCGAAAAAACGTGACCTGGAAACCGAATCGCCTGCCGTCGTCGGCTCGCAAAATCCCGGTGTAATACCACCACTCGAGCCGGAAATCCGGGTGCCGGCCGTGGTCTCGTGGAAATTGCCAATCCCGCCGGCCCTCCGCCACGCGGAATGCCCCAGATCCGCCGGCGGAAATCCCGCTGGCAGAATTTTCGTTGCCTAGGGCCTCCGATGCAAACCAGAGCACCGCGGACATGATGGCAGCCGCCAGCGTCCGGGCGCGGTGATGGCGACGGGAAATTGCACAGGTGGCGCTCATTTTGCGCACGGTATGATGGGCACGATTCATTCCTCCCGGATCGTGGCGCTCACGGAAAGCCTGCCGGCCTCTCGGATGGGGTACAGGCTTCCCAGCAACGCCGCGCCCAGGGCCACTCCGGCGAGAGCCAGGTAGGGCCCTTCGGCGGGGTGGAATTGCAACGTCCACCCAAAGGCCCGCTTGTTGACGGCGAATATCAGCACGACCGACATGGCCAGCCCCACCCCCCAACTCAGCAGCGTCGCGGTGAACGCAATCAGCCCCGCCTCGACGGCCAGCGAGAAGCCCAGTTGCCGGCGGGAGAGCCCGATGGCCCTCATGTAACCCAGGATGCGGCGCCGTTCCTCCAACAAAGCAGTGAGGGCGCTGACCACGGCCACGAACGCGATGAACGCGGCCAGGTTACGCATGACGGCAGTGATGGCGAACGTACGATCGAACAGTTGCAAGGCCGATTCACGCAATCCGGCGTTGGGGATCAGGCGCACTTGATCGCCTCCCGGCAAACCTTCGATGAGCCGGATCAATTCTTGCCGGTCGGTCCCCGCATCCGTCCAAAGCGCAACACCGGCGGCGGGTTCTGGCCCGTACAGCGCCTGATAGGTCTCCCAATCCAGGTAAATGATCCCCGAAGGCGCCGAGTAGTTCTGCACCACGGCCGCAATGGTCAGCTTATGCGTTCCTCCCGCAACCGGCAGCGAAAGGGTGTCGCCGGTGCGCAAGCCGAGGGGATAGGCAAGGGTTTCCGAAACCAGGGCAGCGCCTTCAAGGACTTGTGTATAGGCCGCCTGTTTGTCCTTTACGTCCATGGGCAGGTGGGCGTTCCTCGAAAACGCCGCGATATCGATACCGATCAGCGCCACATGCCTGTCGCCCAGGACAATTCGCCGCCGGCGAAGCTCGTTCGAGTCACGGACGCCTGTCAATTGCCGCAACCTGGGTAGCAGCCTTTCGGTAAAGCTGCTGCCGCCGCCTTCCAATGGTACGATATAGATATCCGCGCTGACCGTCTGATCCAGCCATACCTCGAAGGTTTTCCGGAAGGAGCCCACGGTGATGGAAGTCGCCAGCCAAAGGGAAAGAGCGACCATCAGGCTGGCCGTGGCGATGCCTGAGCGTCCCAGATAGCGTACAAGATTGCGGCCGGCCAATCGGCCCGGTGCGCCCCCCAGCCAGCCCAGTAGCGGAATCGCGGCCTTGCCGACCGCGGTGAGGGCCAGTGGCGAGAGCATGGCCCCGCCCAAAGCCACCAGTATTGCGGCCAAAAGCGCGGCAACCAATGAGCCACGATCCGGCCACGCCAGTAGGCCGCCGCTCCCCAGAGCCACCACGGCCAACACGGTCCAGATCGCGATCGTTGTGTGGTTCCTTCGGCGGCCCCATTCCCCGCGAAGCGCGTGCAAGGGCGGCACACGGGCGGCTTCCAGGGCCGGCACCAAGGCACCGGCCACGGTGGCCGCGATGCCGAGCAATACGCCCTCGACCATCGACCCGGCCGCGCCTTGCACCTCAACCGGGGACGTTTCTTCCAAGAGAAACAGCTCGAATATCGTCGAGGCCGTCCCCGCGACCATCATCGAGGCGAGCCAACCACCGAAGAAAACCCCGAGCAGACCGCCGATGAAGCCGATAATCAGTGCCTCACCGAGCACCGAAACGAGAATGGCGCGGGCATTGGCACCCAGGCAGCGCATGATGGCCATGGCCGGCCGCCGCTGCAACACGGAAAAGGTGGCCGCATTGAAGATGAGGAATACCGCGACGACCAATGAAAAAAGGCCCAACGCTTCCAAGTTGAGCCGGAACGAGGCGGTCATCGCCGTGACCCGTTCTGCCCGGCTCCCGACAGGCTCAAGGGTCAAGCCCGCGGGCAGAACGGATCGGACTTCCCCTTCTGCACCCGATTCGATGGTCAAACGCACTTCATCCAGCCGCCCGAACCGTCCGAAAACCTCCTGGAATGTGGCGGGATCTACGATGAGCAGTCGGGCGCTGCCGGCAATTTCAGCCCCCGGGGGCTCGAACTGACCAATCACGGTGAGCCGGCGAATTTGGCCCGCGACACTCAGTGCAATCTCATCGCCCGGAGCGAGGCCTTGGGACGCCGCGAAGGGGGCCGCGACGAGCGCGGTACCGGGCTCGCCGATCAGCCTTAAAAATATCTCCGCCCCAAGAGGGGGTTCGTCATTTTCCCGTGCAGCGTCCGCTCCGAACGCGGCAAAGGCAACCATTTCCTGGCCCGTAGCCAGATCGACACCGGAGACCGTGACGACGATATCCCTGTCTTCCGCCAATCGGGCGCGTGCTTCCATAATCGGCACCGCGGAGCGCACCCCTTTGGCCGATACCAACAAGGGAAATACCGATTCCGGCACGCCGCCCCCGCCGGGACTATAAACCCGATGGGTGGCTTTTCCCGACAGCCCCCCCATCCCCTCGTGAAAAGCATCCAATGCGCTCTGATTGGCCGACCTTATCGCAGTGTAGACCGCCACGCCCACGACAACGCCCATCAAGACGAGTGCCACCTGGAGCCGATGTGACCGCCAATAACGCAGCTGTCCCCGCATTACGGCCAGAAACGGCATCATGCATCTCCGGATTCGGCTGACGCTGCGGCCGCAGAACCGCGGGATACCGCAGGGCTGCCTGTATCCGTTGCGATTCTCCCGTCGTGAAGTTCTATCCGCCGGCCGGCGCGACGGGCGGCATCGGTACTGTGGGTGGCCAGCACGAGGGTGGTGCCGCGTTCTTTTGCGGCCCGGAAAAGAATGTCCAGCACGACGGTGCCGGTTTCGCTGTCAAGGTTACCTGTCGGCTCGTCGGCCATCAGCAGCGGCGGGTCCAGCATCAGGCTGCGGGCGATCGCCACCCTTTGCTGTTCGCCCCCGGAAAGCCGGTCTGGAAAAGCGGACGTGCGAGCGGATATGCCCAGCTCTTCGGCCAGCCGATGCGCCCGCTTGCGGGCTGCCTTTCCGCTCCATCCGGACATCTCGGCGGGAAAGATGAGGTTTTCCTCTACGGTCAGCGCCGGAAGCAGGTGGAAAAATTGGAAGACAAAGCCGATTTGGGTGCGGCGAAAGCGGGTCAGCGCCGCATCGTTCATGAGGTGCAACGCCTGTCCCGCCACGGTCACGCTGCCGCTGCTGGGCCACTCCAGGCCGCCGATCAGGTGCAGCAGGGTACTCTTGCCCGAGCCGCTTCTGCCGGCAAGGGCCACCGTTTCGCCACGCCTGATGGTCAGGTCGATGTCCGCAAGCGCCTGCACCTCGCGGTCTCCATCCCGGTAGATGCGCGAAACCCGCTCCAGGCGCACCATGATTCCGTCGTCGTTGGAAGTGCTCAAGGCTCAACGCTCTTTTAATGCGGTTGAGAAAGCGGGCGGCGCAACGGGATGCGTTCCGAATTCACGATAGCCGGAATATAGACATTTTATCTGACATTCAGCGTCTAAACTCCGGCGGCCTGTTGACAGGAGTGATCGGGCCAGTTAGATGTGATGTGGGCGGGCGACCCGCCCTTGCCTCGCATCCCGTGTGGGTCGCGCGCGTTCCGGTCACCATCGTTTCCCGATAATCCCACATCGCTCCGATTCACTATCTCCGTTGCCAACCAGCCACTACGACGCCATCGCCGATCTGATCGATGCCTTTGACCGGCGGGCGCTCAGTGCTTTCCGGCAGACATCTGCCGAGGAGAAGGCGGACGGCACGGCAATCACGTCGGTGGACCGCGAGACCTCGGACGAACTCGAAGCAGAATTGCGCCAAAGGTTCCCCTCCTACGGTATCGTGAGCGAAGAGGAGCCGGAACCCCATGCACCCCAGGCAAGCCGGCAGTGGGTGATTGACCCGCTGGATGGCACCGCGATGTTCGCCCGCGGGTTGCCCCTGTGGGGGCTGGGCATCGGCCTGATGCAGGATGCGGAGCCTGTGGAGGGTTACCTCAGTTTTCCCGCGGTGGGCGAGCGCTATGTCTTTACCGGCGGCGAGTTTTTATTTAACGGCCGGCCCCACGTTCCTGCTGCCGTAGACATCGTACCCCAGACCCGGCACATTCTCGTGGGCTCGGACCTGGTGCACGAACTGCCGTTACAGCGGATTTCCGGCTACAAGATGCGCAACTTCGGCACCAACCTGTATCACCTGATTGCGGTGGCCACGGGCCGGGCGGAGGCAATGATCGGTCCCCGCTGCTTTCTCTGGGATTTCATACCGGCATTGCCGTTCTGCCGCGCGGCGGGCCTCGCAGCGCGCTTCACCAACGACGAGCCCTTCGATGTGGGGGCGTTTTGGGAGCCAGGACAGCGGCGGGAGCGGATGCCCGCTCCAATGGTGGTCGGCAAGCCCGATGTCGTGGAGCAGATCATCGATGAGCTATTGGGCAAAAGCCACGGCTGATAAATCCGGCACTCACCGCTTTCTTGCCCTCGATCACGACCAAACCCGCATCCAAATCGCGTCCTCTGCCTGGAATCTGTCAGGAGCTGACCATTCCCCGATGAGAAATCAGCAGGCCAATGAGAAATCAGGGGGTACCGTTTGCCGTGACAGGTCCATTTCGCCCGTTGGGCCACCCGGCGCTCCTTTTTTGCCCGGTGCCAGCGAGTCTGTGCATCCAAGAAACTCTCGGGGGTGGAGAATTTGCGCGATCTAATGGCCGTGCCAACTCTTGCACAAGTGCTTATCGGAGATGGGAATGATGGGCACCCGGGACATGAAAGCGAAGTAACAGAGAAAAAAGGCCCCCAGGAAGCCCAGGGTAACGAAAATTTCCTGGTAGCCGAACAGGAATTGGGGCACGCCGTGGCGATCCTGAATGGAAGGCACCACCATCAGGTAGTGGGCCCACCATTGGCCGATAACCAGAATCAGACCAATGGCGGCCGCCAGGGGCGGCTTGCGGCAGACCGTGCGCGCCATTAAGGCCAGGAAGGGAAAAACGAATAGCACCACGAACAATGTCCAAAAGATATTGTACCAGGGCGTATCGATGATCGACCGGCTGACCAGAAACGGCGTTTCCTCGGGCAGATTGGAATACCAGATGACGATGTACTGTGAGAATGCCATGTAAGTCCACACCAGGGCGATGGCGAAAGTGAGCTTGGCCAGGTCGTGCACTCGGTTGATGGTCATGTACTCAGCCAGCAAGGGCAGCTTTCTCACGCGATAGGCGATGATCAGCATCAACGCCAGGGCGCTGTACAAATTACCCATGAAGAAAAAGACCCCGAACAACGTGCTGAACCACGACTGATCGAGTGACATCACGAAATCGAAGGCCACCAGGGATGCCACAAAGGCGTAAACGACACCGAGCAACGGTGCCAGCCGCCGTGATACCTGCTCCAGCCTCACCACCTCCGTTTGGTGATATCCGTATCCCTGCAAGATGCGATCGGCGAATGCGCCCCCCCAACCCGGTATCATGATGCGGGCAAATGCCAGGTCGGGTTTGATCGACGCCATCAGGTAAAAGTAAGAGATGGTGTACATGATCACCAGGGCGATCACGTTACGGGTCACGAAAAAGCCCATGTTGAGATATCCGGCTTTGACGGGCATGGGATTCTCCACCCACTCGAATAGATACTTTCCGCCGAAAAAAACCAGAATGAACATCAGGAACGCTACGGGAAGAAAGGCACCAAAACCTTCGGCAAGGCGCTTGAAGGGCCGCCCCCACTTGGAATCGGTGATTTGCCAGATCACCGAGAGCATCACGCCGGCTTGGGCCATCCCGCCCCAAAAGACGGTATTGATCAATAGCGCCTCCCAGGTGCGTTCCGCGGTGCCAGTGACCAGACCCACGATGAACGTGACAATGCCCAGGCCGACCAGAGCCCAGAGTACCGTGCGCCAGCCTGAACGCAGTTGCAGATTGGATCTTTCCAGGATTTCCTTCATTGCTGCGACGTATCCTTCCCGAAATCGGCACTCTTCAAGTAGTTGACCATGTCCCACCGATCACCCTGGGAGGTCTGGAACCCGTAGGCCGGCATGATGGGCCCGCCTAGGCGGATCTTGTTGTACAGGTGCGCATCGGATAATACCGGGAGCAAGAACTGAATGGGCGGCGCGGGCATCCCTCTCAGCGTCACGGGCGTTCCTGCATTGCCTTCCTTTCCGTGACAGACCGCGCAATAAACCTCGTACAGCACCCGGCCCCGGGTAATGGAATCTGCTGTGGGCGTGGTGGGGTTCGTAGGCACCAAGTCCCGCTGCAGTTGGCCGTCGACCATGGCGGCTAGTTCGATAAAGGGCTCCAATCCCGAGCGCGGAACCGAATCCGAAGGAAATGCCTGGAACGTGCCTTCCTCCTGGGGCTTGATCGAAGGCTGGTTGAACATATCCAGGAAATAGGGAAACGGTTTACCGTCGAACCACGGGCGGGAATCGGAATAATCGGATTCTTCTTTGTTGGTGTCATGAGCGGCCCAGGCATCGGCGACAAAAATCCCCGCCAGCGAGAAAAAGCAGACCAGCGCTCCCCCGATCACACGATGCGTATTCGTGCGCTTAGTACTCACGAACCACCTCCTCGGCGCTGTGCTCCCTCATCAGCTTTTCCACCCGATCCGCGTCGCTTTCGTCACATCGCACCACGACTCCGAAGCGATCATTGGAAAATCGGCCGTAACCTTTGAACGTCTTCGATTTGGGGAGTTTCTTTCGTTGCAGATCGAACATCCCCATGAGAAAAATGGCCAACGCGGTAAATACGCCCCCCAAAAGCACCATGAGTTCAAATGCAAAGATCGTATAGGCGGGGATCGAAACGATGGGTTTGGCGCTCACGGGCAGAACCCACTGCATCGACGTCCACGAGGTCAGGGCATAGCCGAAGAAGATTCCCATAGCACCCATGATCAAGGTTACGAATGGAATCCGGCTTTCTGGATGGCCCATGGCGTCGTGTAGTTCGTGATGATAAAAGGGCGCCAATACGCTGTAATCCTTGCCCTCTTCCCGCAGAGCGCGGATCACCGCGGTGGTCTCGTCCATGAATGCGAACGTACCCCAGATTCCCTTGAACGATCCGTTCATTGCTGTTCCATGCTCACTCTGCCCACCGTCGCCGGCGGGCGGTCAGTCCTGCTGCGTCGGGTTTTTCCTGGGCGGATCCAAATTTTCTTTCAATTGCGCGATGGACAATGCCGGTATGGACCGGACGAATAGCGCGAAGAGGGTGAAGAAAAATCCGAAACTGCCCAATGTGATTCCCGTTTCGATGATCGTGGGTGTGTAGCTACCCCACACCTGAGGGTTATAGTCGCGTTGCAGCGAATTGACGATGATGTTGAATCGTTCGAACCACATCCCGATATTGATCAATATCGAGATGATGAAAAGCGCGACGAGGTTCGTGCGAATCTTGTAACGCCACAACGGCAGCGGCGCGAAGATGTTGCAAAAGACCATGATCCAGAATGCGATTTGCGGAAAACCCAGTGTCGAACCCTCGCTGAAGGGGAGCAGGGCGGGGTCGCCGAATGCCCGGAAATAAAACTGACCGCGCTCTGCCGGTATGCCGCTGTACCATGACATGAAGAATTCGGTCGTATAGGCGTATCCCACGATGATCGAAGTAAACAGGATCACGCGGGCCACGCTCTGCAGCACATGGTCCGTGATGTATTTTTCCAGGCCGAAAATGACCCGCATGGGAATGGTGATCGTCAGCACCATCGCCAGACCGGAGAAGATGGCCCCGGCCACAAAATAGGGTGCGAAGATCGTGCTATGCCAGCCGGGTACGTTCGACATGGCGAAATCCCACGACACGATGGAATGCACCGAGAACACTAGGGGCGTCGCCAAAGCCGCGAGCAGTATGTAGGCGCGGGCGTAGTGGATCCACTGCTGGTAAGAATTGGTCCACCCCACCGCGAGAATCGTATAAAGCAATTTGCGCGGGCCCTTGGTGCTGTCGCGCATGGACGCCAGGTCGGGGATCAAGCCGACGATGAAAAAAGTCACCGAGATGGTGAGATAGGTTGAAACGGCAAAGACGTCCCACAACAGGGGCGACTTGAAGTTCACCCAAAGCATGCGCGAATTGGGGTAGGGAATCAGCCAATAGCCGTACCAGGGCCGGCCCATATGCAGGATGGGGAAAAGTCCTGCCGTCATCACGGCGAAAACCGTCATTCCTTCCGCGGCCCGGTAAATGGGCGTCCGCCAGGGCGCCCGGGTGATGAAAAATATGGCCGAAATCAGCGTCCCGGCGTGGCCAATACCGATCCAGAAAACGAAATTGGTAATATAGAAACCCCACCCGATCGGATGGGAAATCCCACTCAGTCCGATCCCCACGTCGACCTGCACAGCGAGGCTGAACACGCCGGTCCCCAGCGCCGTGACGAAACCCAGCAGCAGCAGAAAATACGCCGGCTTGGGGCGCACCAAGGTGCGCAGGACGTCTGCGGTGACTTCCGAGTAGGTGATCTCGGTCATCTAGGCCTCCTGGGGCTGATGTCGGGTCACCTTACGGAGATAAGTCACCGCGGGAAGACTCGCGGTATCTTTGAGCACCTCGTATTGCCTCAGGCGGTGTTCCTCCCGCGCTTCGCCCCGCATGGCGTTTCTGGAAACCTGGCTGCCTGGATCGGAAAGGTTTCCGAACGTGAGTGCCTGGGTGGGACAGGTCTGTACGCACGCAGGGGTCACCTCTCCGTCACGGATTTCGCGCCCTTTCGCATCGGCGTCCCACCGGGCCCGGTGGATGCGTTGCACGCAGAATGTGCATTTTTCCATCACCCCTTTGCTGCGTACGGTAACATCCGGATTGAGTTGCATGTGCAAGGGGCTTTCGAACTCGTACTCGAACCAATTGAAGCGACGCACCTTGTAAGCGCAATTGTTCGAGCAGTAACGAGTACCCACGCATCGGTTATATACTTGCGCGTTCAGCCCCTCGGGAGTGTGGTAGGTCGCGTAGACCGGACACACCGCCTCGCACCCAGCGTTCTCGCAGTGCTGGCACATCATGGGCTGCATCAGGGTCTGATAATCGTCGCCCTCGCCCTCCAGGAAGCGCTCGATGCGAATCCACGACATTTCCCGGCCCAGTGCGGTGCGTTCCTTGCCTACCACGGGGATGTTGTTCTCCGCGTAACAGGCCGCGACACATGCGGAACATCCGGTACAGCGGTCCACGTCCACCGTCATGCCCCACCGGTACGGTTCGTAATAGCCCGGCGTTTCATCTCTCGGCCGGTAAAAAGTGATGGGCCGGGGCTGCCCGCCGTGTTCACCTCCATGGGCCGGGAGCGGTTTCTCCTCCTGATCGTATTGCTCGAGGGTCATCGTCTGGATGATTTCCCGGTCCAACTGGCGCGGGCTGCCGTCCAACTGCACCAGGAAGGCCTTGCCCTCCCCTTTGGCCACCGAAACCCGAGTCGATAGATAGGCGAAGTCGCCGGATGCGGCGTCAGCGCGCGCGGGCAGTAGCCCAACGACATTCAGCCCGACTCCCTCGGAGGCCTGTCCGGACTGGGTGCGTCCCTGCCCCAGGGGAATGGCGATGGCATCGGGATGCACGCCGTAGTGGAGATAGGCGGCCGTCAACACTTCGCCATGGGGCGAGGAGATGCGGATTTGATCCCCGTGCCGGATGCCCAACTTGGCGGCGGTTTTGGGGTTGATGTCCGCCCAGGAATCCCAGACCACCTGCGAAACCGGATCGGGAATTTCCTGCAGCCAGGAGCTCACTGCGCCCTCGCCGCTCCTGTGGCGCAACGACGCCGTGGGTATCAGCACCAGTCCTTCCCCTCCCAGTTCCGGCGCTGCCATGTCCTCGCCCAGCACCTCGAGGTTCAATCGCACCACGCTGGAGAAGGCGACCTGCCGGAAAACGCCCCCGTTTTGCAACGAGCGGCGCCAGAACGTGTCAAACGGCTCCTTGGAACCGGCGTCCCGCTGAATTTCCTGCCATGAGGTCTTGAGGTATTCCTGAAAATTCGGTACTCCCGCCAAATCTGTCAGTTCCAGCGCCTCCGCGGCAGCCAGGAGCGTATCTTCCGACGCTTTCAACGGGAAGACCGGGGCCATCACCGGCTGTTTCAGGGCGAACACGCCCCGTTGTGGGAAAGAATCGCCCCACCGTTCATAGGCTGACAAGCTCGGCAGTACGATGTTTGCGCGATGGGTGGTCTCGTCCCAGGCGGAAGAAAGACTGACGATGGTCCCCACTTTGTCCAGGGCTTCAGCGACCCCTACGCCGGCGGGCAGGTAATACAATGGATTCGCGCCGTCAACGATCAGCAGCGTTACCTCTCCGGCGTGCATGCGCTCAAACAGGGCGGCGACCTCGGCATAAGGTGTGGAGAGATCGATCTCCTGATTGGCCCCGAACTGGACCGTCCCACCGATGTTGCCCGCTACGTAATTCAACAGGTTGACCGCTATCTGCAAGGCGGTCGCCTGATTGCTGGCCGTGGTGGTGCCTCCTACCAGTACCAGGCTCCGCTCCGCGCGGCCCAAATCCTGGGCCAGCTTTTTCAGTGAATCCAGATCCGCTCCGGTGGCCTGCGCGGCGCGTTCCAATGTATAGGGTTCGAAGAAGGATTCCAGCCGGCTTGCTTCGCTGAGGGAAAGCTCGCGGCGTCTGCGCTGCAGTTCAGATTTTGCCAAGGCCAGGGCCAGCTCAATCTCGCTGCCCGGGTTTACCGAAACCCACCGGTCGGCATTCACGCCGGTGAGCGACCTGTGAGGTCCGACGTGTACGAATGTGCCCTTGCCGGTCTCACCATCCTTCACCGCATGCATTTCGGCAAATTGGCGATTCTGTTTTACAGGGCTGAGCCACGTTTCCAGAAAATCGCTGCCGAAATTGAGCAGGAAGGTCGCCTGATCGATGTGGTATTGCGGGATTTCTTTACGGCCGAATGTTTTCTCGTTGGCCGTCTTGATGGCGTTTTGGCCGAGGGGATCCAGCACTAATTTGGGAGAGGCGCCCAGGGCGGCCAGCCATTGGTCCAGTAGGTGCCCGCGGGTGCCTTCCGCCCGATCGGTCAACAGCACGATCCCCGCGGGATCGGATACGTTGCGGATCGCTTCCACAAACGCCGCTTCACCCTGTGCCCAGTCCACCTCGCTCCATTGGCCGTTCTGTTGCAACATCGCGGAGCGGATGCGGGCTGGGTTGTATAAGGTCTGCATCGAGGCTTGCCCCCGGATGCACAAGGCGCCGCGATTGACGGGGTGGTCCGGATTCCCCTCGGCCTTGATGGCGCGCCCTTCCCGAGTGCGGATGACCATGCCGCATCCCGCCGGACACTCACTGCAGGTAGTGGCGTAATCGACGGGGATGCCGGGAGAAAATTCAATGTTGTCTGGCGGCAACAGAAACGGGATCAATTTCTCCGGCGGATCGGAGCATCCCGCGATGGCCGTTGCGGTCGCGCCTCCCGCGGCCAGTACCTTGAAAAAATCCCTCCTGCGCATTCCTCGTTCCATCAAAACGCCTCGTCAGTCGTTATCGTTCATTTATGGCACGTCAAGCAGTCGGTCAGATTGGGCCGATGGTATCCCTTCGGACCCTTGGCGTTCTTCAAAACACTAGAGCCTGCCTTTACGGGGATGGCCATCTTGCGCTCTATCGAACCGGGAATCGTCAGGTGACAATCCAGGCACCATCCCATCTCTCCGAAGTCCGGATAGAATTTTTCCACCACGTGCATGGTTTCGATAGGCCCGTGGCAAGTTTGGCAAGGCACGCCGTTTGGGAAGACCTCGTTTTGCGCCCTTACATGGCGAAAATGGGGGAAGCGCACGAAGTCCGGTACATCATGAATCTTGACCCAGGGTATCGGCTTTTTCTCCTGCCAATATTTGGCGACCTTTTGCACTTCCGATAGTCCAGTGGCGATGAACTTGTGGCAGCCCATGCAGATCGCTACGGGCGGAGCGCCGGAAACCAATGAGCGCCGCGCGTAGATATGACAATACTCACAGGGAATTTCATTGTCTGTCGCGTGGATCTTATGGCTGAACTTGATCGGCTGTGGTCCGGCCGGGATAGCGGCCAGGTCTTCCTCGGTGAGTTGTCCCCACGCCATACCGGCAGGGAGCAGGGCGATCATTACGATCATTACAATAAGGATTGCTCTCGACATGGCGCTAACCGTACCGTTGATCCCGGATCTGCTCATGTGGTTTTCCGATAGGGTTTGTTCATCCCTTTCGTCTGCATCCGGTGGGTCGCTTTCTGGGCGTGTAATTTGATTTCCACAAAATTCATCCATCCGTACGATCCGCCGAGAGCCAATGCTGCAAGGGTCTAGCGGTTTATGGGATCAGCGGAATACCTATTTGCAATTTCGCGATGCCTGAACGATCGATTCGTACCGCAACCTTCGCAGTTCGAACCAGCGGGGCATATCGATGCGGTGAACCACCTTCTAACATCACATTCTTTCTCAGATCGCAACGGTTTTGGAAAGAAAATTTTTGGAACACCACGGGATTCGTGCGCAATATTGGCCCTGGGCCGCCGGTCAGGCACCATCGTCCCGCGCCGGGAGGCACCTCGCTATCCGGCGTGGGCCACGCCACCAGGCCGCAATTCTGCCCTCGGCCCGGCCCAGGCTGTAGGCCAGGCATTCCCCCGTGAATCCCGCCGCGAACGTCGCCAGTGGAATCGGTGGCCGTTTCGCCTGCCACTCGCCAGCGACTCCGGCGCCGAAGATCAATCCAGCAACTCCCGCCAACGCCGGCAGGAAGGCCAACACCACCGGCCAAAACAACAGGGTGTTGCGTACCAGCAGCCGGCACTCCTGAACCCAAACGGCGAACGCGGTGCGGGTCAGAGCGGCGAAAAAACCTCCCCAGCCGGGGCGCGGTGCGCCCTTGGGCCAGCGCGATACTCGCCACCCTGCTCTGGCAAGTTCCAAAGCGATTACGGTAGCCGCAGCCCATCCCATCGAAACCGTTCCCCCGGCGATCGAGGCGGCCGCCAACGCGAGCAGCTCACTCCGCACTGCCCAAGCGCCGGGGATTCGCGCAAAGCGCCCAGGATAACGTGAGACTAGCGAGCCCTCGGAGCGGGCATAGTCCCGCTTGCGGCCCAGGAACGCCACCCAAGAAACGCGGTACTCGTGTTGCACGGCCGCTTCGGGCCAGTAAAAAAGCGCGTATCCCTTCTCGTGGAGCCGCCACGAGAGGTCGACGTCCTCGCCGACCCGCCAGCCGGTTTGATATCCGCCCACGTCATGGAAAGCGCCGGCCTTTACCGCGAAGTTGCACGAAGGAAGATATGGCCGCGGCGAGCCTTCCCCGGCCACCGATCCGGCCCTGGGGCCTAGATAAAGCGACGCGCAGGCGTCCTCGTAGCGGCCGAGCAGACCGGTCGCGTGCAAGCTTCGCGTGGCCCCGCCGGCGGCGTCGATCCACGGATCGTCCAGGACGGTCACCAGTTCCCGTAGCCAGGTTGGATGGGGAAGGCAATCACTGTCGATAAACGCGAAAATCTCCGGAACTTCGTCTTTCCCCGCCAAATCGCGATCGGTCAGCGCTGCGGCATTGCGCGCCGATGCTGGACCGCGATTCGTGTCGAGCCGTACCCAGGTGATCCCGCTGTCACCATTTTCAGAGCGTTTTATGAGGTTTCGCAGTGGTTCGGGCGAGCCGTCATCCACCACGACGATATCCAGTTTACTCGACGGGTAATCGAGCTCCAGCAGCCCCCGCAGACACCGCGACAGCGCCTGTGGCCGGCCATGGGCCGGGACGATCACACGCACCCCAGGTAAGGTTTCCGGTGCGGCAGCCTCGTACTCCGCAGCCAGCACACCCCGATGTACCATGCGCTCCAGATAGGCCAACGTGGACCGATCCAAGCCTGCTACCAATTCGTGCACCGGCGTACAGCCGTCCAGGGCGCCCAGCAGTAGCCACGCGGTTTCGTTGAGCTCGATGATCTGCAGGGGATGGTCGCACACCAGGTACTTTTTCCCGCCCGAATCCACCAGGCGGCTGCGCGGAGAAAGGCGATAGCGGCGCAAAAGCATGCCACTAATCACCACGGGCCAAGCGGCAAGTCAACGGCTGGGAGCATCTCACATCCGCTGCTCGCCCGGTGGGGCGAGGTCGCGAGCGGCTATTTGCGGCCGGGGTCTGTCGGCGATCCGCGGGTGCGGGTCAATGGTGGGGATCCCGGCGGGACTTGATCCTCCAGGTGCGCCGCTTCCGCCGAAGGATTGCTCTTCGGCAGGCAGGACGGAGGCTAAGCGTCGTGTCCTAGCCTTCCTGGGCGATCTGCCGAGTCAATTCCTCGGTGATCAGGGCACGCATGTCGGCGGAGGATTGGGCGTATCTCGTGCGGATCGCAAATCCTGCCAACGCATCGATGATGGGGTCACACTCGACGATTTCCGCGTCGACCACGATGGCACCGCCGCACAGGATTAATTCCACCGTTTTTCCGACGGGAATCGGAGATGTGGAATGGAAGGTCACGCCATCCTCATAGACCTTCATTCCGTATAGCTCGTCTCCGAATTGCATGCGAACGGCGATGGGTATTTGACGCGCTCGGGTTTTGGCGACAGCCTCATTATTCCCATTACCTTTTGGCAACATTTGGGAAGCGGCGTTCATGGTCGACTCCTGATAAATGGCGGCGCACCGTGCACCCTGGATTCCCCTCGGTTGAGCATTCCAGAGATGCAAGATTGGTTCCCCGCCAGGAGGCTCGATCAAAGTTCCGCCGCCGCCAGGGCTGCGCCCAGCAGGCCCGGTTGGGGGTGGGTGATGACCCACGTGGGCACCGACTCCAGAAAGGCCGTGAAGCGCCCCTTCTGCTCGAAGGCGTACCGAAAGCCCCCCTCCTCTATTCTCGGCAGGATCTTGGCCGCGATCCCCCCCGAGAGATAGACCCCGCCCTTGGCCAGGGTCTTCAACGCCAAATTGCCCGCTTCAGCGCCGTAGACGACGCAAAAAAGGTCCAGTGCCCGGTCACAGATGGGATTTTCGCGCGCCATCCCTCGTTTGGAAATGACCGCCGCCGGGTCGTTGTGGCGCATCTCCTCGGCCAGATCGGCGGGCTCTTCCATGCCCTCCATATCGCGAAAAAATTCATAGATGCTCACCAAACCCCGGCCGCTGAGAACGCGTTCGTAGGAGACGCGGCCAAACTTGCCCAGCAGGTATTGCAGCAGGCGAATTTCCAACGGATTTCGCGGGGCGAAATCGGTGTGCCCCCCTTCGGAAGCGATGGAGCGGTAGCGCTCCCCGGACCACACGAGGAAACCCTCACCGAGACCCGTGCCGGCCCCCAATACGGCGATCGGCTCCTGCGCCACCGGTTCGCCCCGGCCCAATTTGTGTAGGTCGCCCGCAGCAAGATGGGGGATCGCATAGGAGATGGCGGTGAAATCGTTGAGCAGGATCACCCGGTCGGCGCCGAGCCGCTCGGAGAGCCGATCGGCGTCGATGCGCCAGGGGAGATTGGTCACTTGAGCCACCCTGCCGTCCACCGGTCCGGCGATCCCCATGCCCACGCGCTGGGGCTTGAATTCCTGAAGCTCATCCCGCGCCTCGGCGACAAATCGATCGACGATGGCCTCCAGGGATTCGTAATCTCCGGACGGGTAAATGCGGCTGAAGCGATGGGTGGCAGGATCTGCCGCATCTACCAACGCCAATCGCGTATTCGTTCCGCCGATATCGCCGGCCAGTATCGTATCCATCGGTTCCGTTTGTCCTTAAATCGATGCGCCCGTTCGCCAGGTACTGGCTGATCGTGCCAACCACACTGAGCCCACACACGAGCGGCTCACACATGAGCGGCATCGTGCCATCCTCGATCGTTGGCATAGCGCCCCAAATCCGCTATCTTGCGGGGCTACAACGAACTAGCGGCGGGACGCATTCTGGATTCAATCGGCCACGGACTGTGCCGATCCTACCACATTCCCGGGCGGTTAGCTCAGCTGGGAGAGCGGTGGCTTTACAAGCCATAGGTCACAGGTTCAATCCCTGTACCGCCCATTGAAATGATTAGGGAATTTGTTTCGACGGGTTCCCTAGTTTTTTGGCACAAATGGCACAAAAGGCCGTTTTGGGCTCCGAAATGGCACAAACGTGGCACAAGATCGCTAGTGTCGTAAAAACGCCGATTACCCCGGAAACGACCGCCGTGAGCCGATTTCCCGTTTCGACGGATCTCAAATAGTCCAGTAGAGACGCGGTGCGAGTGGACAGGCCGCCCAATAGAAGGCTTTTCCCGTCGCCCCTTCCATCGGTGTCCCCTCCCCCAATTCAAGCCACGGAACGGCGGAATACGGCGCCTTGCTCCCATATCCGTCGCGCCGCGTGGAATAGGAAGCGCCGGGTGAACTTCTCGGCGCTGGCTCGGCTGCCCAGGAACATGAAGGGGATTTGATACCGGCCCGTCCAGGCCGCGAGGGTTCCGCACACCGCCGCCGGGCTCACTTGGGATCGGTAGTCGCCAGCTTCCAGGGTTGCCCACGCCCCTTCCACCACGACGCACCGGGAGCCGTATCCGCGAAGGCGCACCAACTCCGCCTCGAACCGCTCGCGCTCCCGGCCAATGCAGGCCAACAGGTCAGGAAGGCTCTTGCGCTCAACGGCAACGTCGTTTTCCAGGCCGTGCACGCTGTAGTCCCCGGCCCGGAGCGTGGCGGTCTCGGTACTCATGCCGGGGAAGGCAAACGGCGCTTGCTCGCGGGAGTCGATCAGGATGGTAATTTGCTCTTCGGTGAGCGTGGTCATGGTCACCGCTTCTGCTTCGCCCGGTATTCCTCAAGGATGCGCTGGACAAGGTGAGAGTCCCGTATTTCCAATTCCACGGCCTGCCGCTTGATCCACTTCGCCAAATCGGCGGGCAGGTAGTAGCCCACGTATTTCTTGCCGGTGCTCCGCGTCTCGGGCTCCTGTTTCGGTTTGGCCGGAGCCGATCCATCCGTCTTGCTTTCCGAGAATTTCGCTACTTCCTTGTGCCGGGCCTGTTGCCGGTCGGCCAGTTTTCCCGCCATGTCCGCACCTCGTTGAATGATGTAATGCTAGTATTCTATCCCACTGGCGTAGCGATGCCCAATTCCCGCGCCAGTTCCGCCGCGATGGTGTCCACGTCCCCCATGGCTTTCTTCGCCTGCCCCCGGCTGTTCTTCTGGCGCACCGCGGGCCAATACTCTTGCAGGGTGCATCCGCCGCTTGAGAATTCGGTGAAGGCTTTGCGGTAGGGCAGTATGGCGGGCAATACCTTGGCGTCCGTTCCCTCGAAGGTGCCCAAGGTCTTTTCCAGCCCGGCCCGGTGGTGCACCATCACGGGCAAGAGGAAATACTTGGTTCCCCGCCCGCCCGCTTCCCGCGCCTCATTGAGCAACGGGAGTACGTGAGTAATCGCCGAGTCCATATCGAAGTCGCTTTGCCGAATCGGGATCAACACCACGTCGCTGAATGCCAGCGCCACCTTTGTTTTGACGTAGGCCACGGATTCCCCCGGACAGTCGATCAGTACCAGGTCATGCCCCGCCGCCAGTTCCGCAAGGGTGTCTATCAGGGGTTCCGCCCGGTCATCGTAGAACGGGTAGACCCGAGCCCCGCCGTTCCTGCCTGCCGCCTGCCGGTCGGCCCACCACCGCGATAGGCTCCCCTGCCGGTCGGCCTCAAGGATCGCCACCTGCATGCCCTGGAAGGGTTTCGCGTGAGCCAGGGTCAAGGCCAGCGTGGATTTCCCGCTGCCCCCCTTGGTCGCCACCAGGGCCACTATCTTTCCGTCCATCGTGTCACCTTGATAGAATGCTAGTATATCAATATAATATCTTACGCGCCTGCTAGTGTACTGGTCAAGAAAAAAGGGGCCGTGATGGCCCCGTCAATCTATTTCGCATTCATCGCCGATCCCATCCCACGCGGGGTCCATGGAGTCCTGCCGTGTTCCCTCATATACTTACGGTAGTCCAACCAGTAGGTTTGGACTTCCTCCCGGATTGCGTCTGCAAGGTCGTTATCGCCTCGTTCATTGGCAACATCGGCCACCCTTTGATGATATTGTTTGACACTGATTTCGAGTTCATGGGCCACATCTTCATCTCTGGCATCTTGGCTGGTACGTTGCTCAATGGCACTTATCGCCTGAGCTATCAGTCTTCCATTACGATGCACGGATCTTGGAGACCAATCACCTCGACGCACTTCATCGATGATAGAACCACGTATACGAATACCCGCATAGGTTTCAAAGCTGGCCCCTTTACTGCTATCAAATTTTGTCGAGGCTTCGAGTAATCCCAACATACCGGCCTGATAGAGATCATCTAATAAGATATTAGCGGGTAATTTTCCCATGATATGCAACGCGATGCGCTTAACCAATGACGCATGCTGTACCACAAGTTGATCTTGATTTTGTTTGGAGTTATACATTGCAATACCACTTGCTAACATTTATCCCATGACTCCTTGAACCAGCCGCTCCATAAAAAATTCGATATTACCGCTGGCCGACATCGTTAATGGCCAGTCATCGACTTTTTTTGCCAACTGTTTGATCGCGACAGCAGCGGGTGTGCGAGGAAAAGCCTGAATCAACGATTGCTGTTTGCGCGTGGCTCTTCTCACATTCTCATCAAAAGGAATCGATCCCACATAATCTAATGTCAAGTCTAAAAATCTTTCAGAAACTGCCGATAATTTGGCAAACATATTTTTCCCTTCCTGCGGA
>JACZRV010000210.1 GCA_022574555.1 SAR324 cluster bacterium | reverse complement strand
GTCCTTTGGTTCAGGGGCGATGAAATGGGTGGCCTGCATATTCGAGACGCAGGTTGCATGATCTCCCTGAATCTCGTGGACATGGTTCGAACTGGTGTGTTGGGTGGCCTCGAATCCGGCGAAGAGCCGGGCGGCATCCCGCACCCAATCATCCGCGTCGAAACGGGCCTTGCGAAGCCCGACGGATCGAAAATCCATTTCGATCGTGTCACTGAAGATCGATCGAAAGAGCTTCCAGTCGCGCCGATCGAGACCCGTTGCGTAGGCGTGGACGATATCGCTGATGGCCGCGCGATCGAGGAGCCTTTGCAGGTCGAGCTCTTGCATGGAATTAGCGACCTTTGGGCCGGTAGAGTTTGATCGGGCGATCGGTCGTGATCCAATCTCCTTGTCGCCGCCACGGCCTGCCGGCGAAAGCCCCGCCTCGCCTGATACGACACAGGCTCCCGCTGATCCAGACGGGCGGCGTATCGACCGGATCGGCGCAATAAATAACCCCGCCCGAAGGCGGGGTGAGAGATTCACCTGAATAATCAGATCGCTGGATCAGCGGCGACGACGGACCGCGACGAGCCCACCAAGGCCGAGCAGCGCCAGGCTCGACGGGGCTGGAATGTAGTAGATCGTGCCGTTCCAGACGCGCGGGAAGAACCGGCCGGCGCCGAAGAACACGTTGGTGGCCCCACCGAGGGTCATCGAGAGTTCGGCATTACTAAACGTCTGGGCCAAGCCGCCTGCACCGTTCGTGTACGCGTGGGCCACCGTGCCGAGCGTGATCGCCATGCCGAGTGTGGTGCCGCCAGGAAGCGTGAACGGCGCGTTCAGGGTGATCGCGCTGGGGATATCCATGCCGGCGGCTGTGCCCGTGCCCACGCCCACTCGTGTCCAACCGGCAGAGCTATTATGGAAGCCGTCCCAGGTCACGGGATGGGTCCAGACCTCGAACGCGATGGCCGTGCCCACGGCCGCACCCGTATTCACGTCGAACCCGAGGACCTGGATGGCACCCCCCACGGTGGTGATGTCGAAGTAAACACCACCTCCTGCGTTGCCTAAGTTGTTGCCGGCGAACAGCGTGGTCAGCGACTGTGCCGCCGCCGTTGACGCGATCGCCGTGCACGCCAACGCAGCTATCACAATTGTCTTCTTCATGTTTCTCTCTCCTGATGGCCGCCGAAGGGCCGGTGTAAAAACTGTCTGTCTCGCCGAGACCCGTACACGCTGCCTATGAAGTCGCGCTCCGGGCGTCTCGCCTCTCATCTCACTGGGGGCATCCTACTGGATCCCCCGGGCCGTGCAAGGGCAATTCTCAAGAATTCCACGAAAATTACGCCAATCTCGCGACCGCGGCCGGAGGCTTGGGCCATAAGATAGCTATCTGTTAAGATTTTACTGCCGAAGGGCGCGCACAAACCCCTCCAGCCGCTCCAGCCCCGCCTCGATCTGCTCGGTCGAGCACGCGAACGACAGGCGGATGGTGCCGCCCCCCGGCCACCCGCCGAAGTCCTCACCCGGCACCATACGGGTTGACATGACTCCCGCTGATCCAGACGGACGGTGTCAAATCCGAATGTGCGCACAAAATAACCCCGCCCGAAGGCGGGGTGAGAGATTCACCTGAATAATCAGATCGCTGGATCAGCGGCGACGACGGAACGCGACGAGCCCGCCGAGACCCAGCAGCGCCAGCGTTGCCGGCCCGGGGACGACGCGGAAATTGGTCACAAGAATCCCGTTACGGTTGGCATTTGAGGTTGTCGCCGAATACGATCCCGGCTGGGCGGTGCTGGCGTAGTGGGACCAGTTCCCTGCACCGAACGGGGAGGCCGTGTTCTCATCGACGAACTGCGCGGTGCCACCGTCGTTGCCATCGTGGCGGACCGTCAGCGTGAGGTTGCCGCCGAGGTACGTGAACGGCGTGGTGAAGTCGATGTATGGAGCCCATGCACCCGCGGGATTTCCTACACCGTTTCCCGCGGCATACGACCCGGCAGTGATCGTGAATGCACCGCCGCGCACCAGCGTCAGATCCGCACCCTCGTGGTCTGCAAACACGTTACTGACCAGGGGCCCGACGTTGGCCGGCGAATGGCTGAGGTAGATGTCGAAGTTCGCCCAGTTGATATCCAATGCCGGCCACAGGCCCCCGCCAAAGTACGACCGCCAAGCAATGCCGTTGATCACGTTGTTCGGAAAGGTGATAGCCAATAGTTCAGACGCCGGGATAACGGCCTGGTAGGTCCTCTCGAACTGGCGGGTGGTCGAATTCAGGCCACCACCCGCGTGGTTGACGGCATTCACATTCGGGACGATCACCTGCGCGCTGGCCACCGGTGCCACGAACATCGCGCCCAGCGCCAGCAGAATGGCCGCTTGATTGATGGCGGGCTTGTGTGCCCGCATGGGCTCAGCGCCCGTTCTCGTGCGTCTACTCGTCATGTTCTTTCTCCTCTGCATGCTGCGTTATCCGCCCTTCTTCCCTACTCGGGTAGCGGGCCCACGCTTGGTTTCCATCAGCCCCGGGCGGTCCACCCCGGGCACCTCTCTGCTCCAAGCCACTCTTATACCAGATTCCGCTACCAGATTCCGCGCCGGAATGGCGAGAATTCCATAATTTAGGAAAAAAACCCCGCTGGCCCTCGATGTATTCCCTGGCGCGTCCCTGCACTGCCCTGGGAGCACCGCGAGCCGGTCTCGCCCCATTTCCCCCGCCCCTCCCCATTTCCCCCCCCGGTCATTCCAGGGTCGTCCGCTGCTGATTACGGGATACCTCCGGCTCGTCAACGGATGTCCGCGAATGGTCCCGGGGCATGCTCAGACCGTCCCAGGACATGCTTGGAGCGTCCCAGGGCGTCCTTGGCTCGTCCAAAGACATGCTGGGCTCGTCCAGAGACCTCTTTAGCTCGTCCAAAGACACGCTGAGCCCGTCCAAAGACCTCACGGGCTGGGCCGGGGACATCCGGCGCGGCTCTCCGGGCCTCCGCGAACGGGATTGGCACGCCGGGCGGCACCGGGAGCGGGGACGGGGGCGGGGGAAATGGGGCAGTTGACAAGCCGGGGTGGAGGGAGGAAACTGGACGGTGCGAGTGCGGTGCCCTATTCGCCGCGCTCGGACGGTATTCGTGGGTAGAACGGGCGGGGCGTCGCGGGCGGGCGGGGTTGGGCGGGTCGGGGATCGTGCCCGATACTAAGGAGGCTGAGCATGGCCGACTACATTCCCGCCCCCGACGCCGAGTTTGATGGGTGGCAGGCCAACTGGGTGACGTTCGCCGTGGCCAACGCGGTGGCGCTGGGCCTCGACCCGGCGGTGGACATCCCGGCGATCTAGGCCGCGCAGACGGCGTGGGACAATGACTACGACGCGCACCTGACCGCCCAGGCCGCGGCCCAGGCGGCGCGGGCGGCCAAGGACACCGAGCGGGCCGCGTACGTGGCCATGCTGCGCTCGTTCAGCCAGCAGATCCAGAAGCGCTCCGGCACGACCGATGAGCAGCGCGGCGGGCTGGGCATCACCATCCCGGACACCAAGCCGACGCCGGTGCCCGCGCCGATCACGGCCCCGGTGCTCAACATCGTCACGGCCGAGCGCCTGCGGCACGTGGTCGAGGCGTCCAAGACCGCGGACGAGGGCGGGGGCGCGGGCAAGCCGGGCGGCGTGCGCGGCGTGCAGTTGTGGCGCAAGATCGACGAC
>JACZRV010000098.1 GCA_022574555.1 SAR324 cluster bacterium | reverse complement strand
TTAAAGGAAAAGTTGTTCTCCTTGATTTTTGGGCTACCTATTGCATTCCGTGCCTCGATGCGATTCCTGAATTTCAGAAGCTCTATGAGCTGCATCGAAAGGAAGGGTTTGAGGTTATTGGAATCAGTATAGATTCGTTCACGGAGAATGTGCCGACGTTCGTGAAAGAGCTGGGAGTCGGGTATACGATTGTTTTGGACCCGGATGCCAAGGCGCAGGACGCCTACAGGATTCGGGGATTGCCGGAGACGTTCTTGGTCGGACGAGACGGAAAGGTTCGCGAACATTGGATTGGATATAATGCCGAGCTCGAAGCAGAAATCAAAAATGCAGTTAAATCCGCACTCAGCGCCTCCTAGCGCTGCGGCGATGAAAGATCCTCGCAAGACTTTTTACATCGTGGACGCGCATGCGTATTTGTTCCGTGCGTATCACGCGATGCCGCCGTTGACGACGAAGGCCGGCGAGCCCGTTGGGGCGTTGTTCGGATTTGCGCGCATGCTGCAGTCCCTGCAAAACGCAAAGAATCCCGATTTTATCGCGGTCTGTTTTGATTCCAAGGAAAAAACCTTTCGCCACGAAAAATTCGAGGCGTACAAGGCGAATCGGCCCGACGTGGATGATGATCTGATCTCCCAGCTGGAGCTTGCGGTGGAGCTTGTGAAGGCGGTCGGCTTGCCGACCGCTATTGCCCCGGGGTATGAAGCGGATGATCTCTTGGCGACGCTCGCCCGCAAAGGCGTTAAGCAGGGATTGCGCGTACTCCTTGTGACCGGGGACAAGGACGCATACCAGCTCGTCGATGACGATATTCAGGTATGGAATGAAGCGAAGCAGAAATTTTTTGACGCGGATGCGGTGTTTGAGAAGATTTATGATAAACCCGTATAGGCCAGGGGCAAGTGACAATTGACAAAAGTGGGTACCCGATAGTCGGACCTGTCTCCAGACAGGGAACGGTTTCCAGGAAGGGGTGATTCAAACCATAAAATCAAGGCACGAGATCCGAGAGGATAGAGGAAGGGTAGATGGGGAAAGAGTTTAGTATAGAACCGAAGGAAGTAGCTGGTGTCGACACGAAGTACCGACGTATTCAGACGAAGCTGCCTGCGCCTGGGTCCGTGGCGACGCTGGAGGCGTTGCGCAAGGTCGAGCCGATTTCCATGCGGGGGCAGCCGCCGGTCGTCTGGGACCGGGCGGAGGATGTCCAGGTATATGATAAGCATGGAAATATGTGGCTGGATTTCAGCTCAGGTGTGCTGGTGGCAAATGCGGGGCACGGGATGCCCGAGGTCCGGAAAGCGATCATCGACCAGGTCGAGAGCGGGCTGCTGCATAATTATTGTTTCCCGAGCGAAGAGCGTGCTGAGTTAGCCACCTTTCTGGTCGATCTGGCGCCTGAGGGATTAGATAAGGTTTTTCTGCTGACGACCGGGTCAGAGTCTACGGAGTGCGCGATCAAGCTCAGTCGTTCCTACGGCATCAGCAAGGGAGGGAACGAGAAGATCGGGATTGTCGGGTTCGTTCGGGGCTTTCATGGCAGGACGCTCGGGTCACAGCAGGTTGGAGGAATGCCTGGGCAGAAGGACTGGATTGTCAACGACGATCCTGCAATTGTTCAGGTACCTTTCCCCGATGGATACTGGACAGAAAATACGGATTTTGATCACTTCGTCTTAAGCCTTGAAGCTACAGGGATGAAACCAAATCAGGTGGCGGGTGTGATGGTTGAGACATACCAGGGCGTCGGCCCGGACTTTGCGCCCATACCTTATGTCCAGGCCCTGCGCGAGTGGTGCGATGCAAATGACGTCCTGCTCGTGTTCGATGAAGTGCAGGCTGGATTCGGTCGATGCGGGACGATGTGGGGATTCGAATACTACGGCGTGCACCCCGATCTGATCTGTTTTGGAAAAGGTGTGAGCAGTTCGCTTCCTCTCTCGGGTGTAATTGGCCGATCGGATGTAATGGATCTGTATCCCCCAGGATCGATGACCAGCACGCATACGGGAAACCCCGTCTGCGTCGCAGCCGCGCTGGCCAGTTTGAAGAAGATCGTAAATGATGATTTGCCGGGGAATGCGAAGCGACTCGAACCGATCCTGCAGGATGGGTTGACGGACATCCAAAACAGACATCCTGATGTCGTTGGAAACGTGACGGGCAAAGGCCTGGTGGCGGGACTGCAGATAGTCAGGGCAGGGAAGAAGGAACCGGATCCTGATCTCGCTTTTGACATCGTCGAACGTTGTTTTCACAAAGGGTTGCTGTTCTTTGCCCCGGTCGGATCGTGGGGGCAGACTGTCAAGATTCCACCACCCCTGACTATTACGCAGGAAGCTTTGAAAGAGGGTCTGGCCGTCCTGGCCGAGACCGTGGATGAAGCCATATCCGCTCGCTCGTAGTCGGCGAGCCCTCACCAGGTAAGTTGTGTTATGAACCGAGCCCAACATCAGATGATGCAGATCATACAGAAGATTCCTGTGTTCGATGGATTGACCCTGGAACAGGCACAAATCCTGATTCAGAACTCACGATTCAAGCAGTACAAAGCAGGGGATACGATTTACCAAGTAGGAGGGATTGGCGACGAGATGCTGATCCTGATCAAGGGCAAGTTGAGCGTTATGAGTGTAACCGGACTACAGCTTGGTGAGACCCTCCCGGGCCAATCAACGGGTGAGATGGGCGTGTTCACCGGACAAAGACGCTCCGCGACGATTGTGGCTGCGGAAAGCAGCGCAGGACTCGCCATTACACGCAATGCGCTGAACAGTGTGATGGATAACGATCGAGAGATGAAATGTGTCATTCTCGAGAATGTTGTCAAGGAGCTGTCAGGTCGGTTGGCGGAAGCCAATTCACGTGTGGATGTACTGAGCAGCGCACAGACACAATCCTCATCGGTTGATGAGGCCCCACCTTCGGAAGAGTCTGAAATGGAAGCATCGGTGGTGGATGAGGGGGACGATGTGATGTCGGATATCGACGAAGAGGAAATGCCATCCGTTGAACATGATGCGTGACGGAAGAGATTAGGACTCTTAATGGATCTTTATGAGAAACATCGGTTGACTCGGATTATCAACGGTAATGGTAAGATGACGAAGCTTGCAGGCGCCGTCGTCCTGCCTGAAATTATCGAGCAGGTCACGGAGGCGATGCGCTGCTTCTTTGATATCGATGAGCTTCAGCAGCGTGCGGGCGAGGTGATCGCACGGGCGACGGGCGCGGATGCAGGATGTGTGACAGCATGCACGGGAGCCGGAATCGTGTTGTCAGTGGCCGCCGCCATGACCGGAAACGATCCAGGAAAAGTGTCACAACTGCCTGATACACAAGGCTTGCGGAACGAGGTCGTTCTTCAGAAAGGGCACGCGGTCAATTTTGGGGCGCCGATTACACAGATGATTCGGCTGGCCGGGGCCACACCTATCGAAGTCGGTACGGTGAACGGCGCGACGGAGCACGATATTCGTCACGCGATCGGTCCGGAAACGGCCGCTCTTCTCTTTACGGTTTCACATCACACGACACGGTCTGGCTGCGTGCCGCTCAAGCGTGTCGTCGAGATCGCGCGCGATGTCGCGGACGAGAATGAACTCCCAGTGATTGTCGATGGCGCCGCACAGTCCTTTTTGATCAAGGAACTCGTGAGTGCGGGAGCCGATCTGGTAATCTGCAGTGGACACAAGTATTTATCGGGGACGACGGCGGGGATCGTTTGTGGGAAGAAGGACCTTGTGGATGCGGTCTACGCACAGAATCGGGGGATCGGTCGCCCCATGAAAGTCGGCAAGGAGGGGATCGTCGGCGTGATGGCGAGCCTCGAACACCGGATGAAAACCGATGTCGATGCGTGGGAGATGGAGCAGAACAGGAAAATGCATGTCGTCATCGACCGGCTTCAGGGGATCGACGGTGTCAGCCTGAGTGTTGACCACGACCCGAACGGAAACCCCTTCAGCCGAGCAAGAGTTACGATCGCGCCCGCGCAAGCCGGTTTGTCAGGTGCTGTTGTGTGTGCCGCGATGGCGGACGGCGATCCCTCGATCTCATTGCGCAGTCATCATACAGACGAAGGATTCTTTAACGTAGATACGATCGAGATGACCGATGATGAGGTTAGGCTGACCTGCGACCGGTTGGTGGGGTTCCTTACCGCGAGCGAGTCGGAGAAGGCCGCTCTTGGCGCGAAGTATGGGGGCGATCGGGAGAACGATCGCAGGAAGGTGTGGCTGGGGTGAAAAACGCCCTCAGCCGGAGGCCCGGCAACAAGTCGTGGTCTGGTTTTGGTACTGGACTGCTTTGCTGATTCGCTTTGTCCGCTCGCCCTTCGATACACCCTCCGCCGTTCGGCGAACAGCGGAGGGTGTATCGAAGGGCGAGCGGTGTCATCCTCTGCGCTAATCCAGCAGTCTTCCGCCGCCGAACATGTTGGCAATATCCCGCTTTACGTCTTCCGCAGTCAACGGCCAACCTGCATTCTGCAGATCCTCATACTTATTGACCAGCACGGGTGAGATCGCACGGAGAGAGTGCGTCCATTTGTAGAGCAGTTGATCAAGGATACGTGCGTCCGAGTGCTGGAGTACGCAGGATGTACCAAGCAGTTCAAGTCGCTCGGCAGTGATTTCCCGGATGATGCTCGGGTTGTTGAGGAACCACCAGCAGCCGAAGGGCATGACGTTCGGGAACTTGCGCGCGGTGACGCACAGTTCGTGCTGGTTTTCCCGAGACAGGATGGTGAGCAGAAAATTCACGTCCGGCCAATCCAGGGCAATTCGTTCCAGATTTCTCAGATCCCAACTCCCCAGACTGTCTCCGCCGTCCTTCAGTGCGGGGTTGACTTGCCGAGTCACGCCGACCATCATCGCAGACGGGATGCCTCGGTCTCGCGCGGTGGGGAATACGCATTCCTTCAAGAGTGTCGATGTGGTCTCATCGCTTGGGTAGGTGAAGTCGGGGGGAAGTGAGATGGCCATGTATCTGGCCTTGAGCTTGCCGCACCAATCATCCAGATAGCGCCTGATTTCCCGGAACGTCGTTTCAGACAGTGCGGTTTCAACCTGGTAGCCCTGCGCTTTCAGCTTTTCGACGGGGTCCGGCCAGTTCATCAACGCGCTATCCAGTCTGAGCACGCCTTCGAACCGTGGATCGAGGTCAAACCCATTTGTCCAGTTAGGGCCCTCGGCCGGATCGAGCGGGTCGTTGGTCATGTAGACTTTGCCAACACCCGATTTCTCGAAGACGAGGTTCGTGTAATCCTCGGCGCTCGTGTCGTTGTATAGCTGTCGAAACTCGCTCAGGTCAGCGGCACGCGGGTTTAGCCCCAGGGCTGACATGACGGTAACGATGCCCAGTTGGGCCTCGGATATCGGACTGGCGTCTCCAGCGAACAGCGTCTTCCACACAATGTCCGCTTGTTGGTCTGTCGGCAGGAGGTTGAAGCCTTCCACCTCGTTGAGCGGCAAGTTTCGTGAGGTTTCTACTTTCAGGTAGTGATACGTAATCAAGTTATCCGGGCCGGCCAGATACATCGAGCCCATTTCGGCCGGATACAGATGCGTGTGGATATCTACGATCTTGTGGTCTCTGAATGCGTTCTCGACAGCCTGATGGACGTCGATTCCGGGTTGTGCCATAGATTTCTCCTGTTCGATGACGGATCATTTGGATCGGGTGAAAACGATACACGTTCTGACTCCTCCGGGCAATTTCATTCTCTCTATAGCCCGACTCTAGGATACTGGCACTCAGGTGCATCGTAGCGTCCCAGCAATTCTTTCATTTTGTCGGCCAGTTGTGCTTCAAGCTTGTCGTCGTGAATCGCGTGCTGTTGCGTGGGATCTTCTGTGATGTCGTAGATGGGGTTGTAGTCCGGCGCATTGTGGTGCCACCGGGATTTGGCTTCGATCCGGTAGTGGGGGATGCCGTGGGCAGAGCGGAGAAAGACGCCGGTCTCAGCGCGCTGCAGCGTGTCACGCTTCTCGAATTCGGTGAAGTTGCAGGGATTGGCCAGGTGGTTGTAGAGCGTGGTGTCGGGTAGGGCCTGACGACAATAGGTGTAGCGGCCATCCGTCAGGTTGATATCCTTTCCGAAGTAGCCATACAAAATGGCGTCGTGATGATCCTCATCGGAAGAGAAGAGATGGCGAATGGACTCGCCGTGCACGTGCGGTGGCAGCTCGCCGTTGTGTAGGTCCATAAACGTCGGCATGAGATCTATCGTTGTGGTCAGACCTTTTCGCCGCCCCGTATCGCCTTCGGGTGTGCAGACGATCATGGGGATATGGACGAGTTCCTTGTAGTCGAACATATAGTTCTTGGCCCAGTAGCCGTGTTCGCCCAGGAGGTGGCCGTGGTCGGTCGTGAAGATGACAGTGGTATTCTCCCACACCTTCAGCTCATCCATTTTGTCGAGGAGCTTGCCCAGCCAGACGTCAGCCATGGTGAGCGTGCCGGCATAGCTCTTTCGAATGTGCTCGACGGCCGCTTCGTCCTGTTCGACGGGGGCATAATCCGGCCAGTCGAAGTGAATCCCGTCCCATGTGTCGTCATACATGTCACGATACCGTTTGGGGCACGCGAAGGGCTCGTGAGGATCGAAGCATTCGATGTGCAGGTTCCAGTTGTCCGCTTGATGATTGTGTTCGAGAAAGTCGATCGCGCGAAGGAAACATTGGGGCGTCGAGTAGTCCTCATCTCGTTCCAGGTCGATGAATTCGCGATTGACCCAGTAGGCTCGACGGTTTTTTCCTTCGTACTCCGGAATCTCAGGATCGTCTACAAGCGGACGCCAAGCGTCGCCTTCCTGGCCACGCATGAATTCCCAACTGTTGAATCGTGTGTGATAGCATTCGCCGCCACTGTGAAAGTAGTGGTAATGGTCCGTAATCATGTGGGAATAGATGTTTTTCTGTCTCGACAGTTCGGGCTGCAGGCAGTCATCCCACGGCTGGATAGGAGACCAGGGCGTTTCCAGGAAGTTTATCCGGCCCGTATACATCTCGCGTCGGGCAGGCATGCAGGGCATGGAGCCGCAGTAGTGGTTGTCGAAGATGAGTCCACGTTGAGCCAACCGGTCGATGTTGGGCGTCTGAACCCAGGCGTCATGGTTGTAACAGTTCAGATAGTGGCGGTTGAGTGAATCGAGGGTGATGAATAGGGTTCTCAAGTTTACCTCCAACTACGGGATGTCAATCCAGATTTGGGAGAGTCGGCATCGTGGGTTTCACCGTGCGATGGTCGATGCGAACGGGCTCCGGCATCTCTTTAAACTCGCGGGAGAATGCAACGAGATGATCGGAGGCAGCTTCGATCAGGATTTTGCCTTTGTCGGCTGTGGCAAGCGTAGGAGCGCCCGACACGCCTGTGGGTGTGGATGCACTCGTCCATTTGACGACTTTGACGGGGCCCCAGCCTTTAGACAGGTCAACGTAGAGGTATTTGGATCCTTCGCTCCCCGCAGCACCTCCGTAATGGTCTTCCGCTTTGTCCATCCGGACGCGGTCGGGTTCGAGATACAGGTAGGCCGAGGTTTCCAATTCACACGCGTGGGCCGCGCCTCCCATCCCCGAATCCCGGATCTTTTCGAATTCGTTGATGACCAGGTTGGTCCACATGGTCGTCGCAACGATGGCGTCGGTTTCGAGCGTGGCGCGGCGTGCGATGAATTCACAGAGATGCTCGTTGGAGCCGTGACCGTCGACAAGGACGATGCGTTTGAAGCCGGCGTAGGCGACGCTCTTGCATACGTCCAGACAGTATTCGATGAAGTGCTCGTAGGTTACGTGGATGGTACCCGGGAAGTCCTGTGCGTGTTCGTTGTAGCCATAGGGAATGTTGGGCATGACGAGGAGTTCTCGTGGTGCTTTCTTCGCTGCTTCGAGGCAGACACTTGTCGCCAGGAAGTTGTCGACATCGAGCGGAAGATGGTGACCGTGCTGCTCGGTGCTTCCGATCGGGAGGAGGATGACCTTTTCGGCCTCCGTCGCTTCGTTGATTTCGGGCCAGGTCAGGTGGTCGTAGCGATACTGATCGAGTGAGCTCATAGCTTCATCCTGTCATTCGGGGATTGCGGGGAGAGGGAGCGAGCCGGGCTTGCCGGCAAGCATCCGTTCGAGGACATCCTTCAGGCGGGTCAGGTTGTCGACGACTTCCTTTACTTCTATGCGTTCGATCGAGCCGTTCAGTCTCGCAATGATGTTCCGTGCGCTGGCATGATCGAATCGTCGTTTGCCGCCGACATAAACGTATACGGGGTTCGTGTGAGCTTCCGTTCCCGCGTCACCGTATGTGCGTACGGCGACCCAGCTTGTTTCGGAAATGTCCGTGTTTGTCCGCAGTACCCAGCGTGTTCGCCCTTCCGCGGAAAAGTGACGGTCGCGGATTCTGCCGTTTACGATGATTTCGACGTAGCGAACCGGATAGATGGGGCTGACGACGTCGATGTCGACGACGAGGGTGGTGTCCGTGCCGGCATCCAGGGTGATCAGTTCTCCCGGCCGGCGGCCAGATACTTTTGTGAAGAGCATGGGGCCGCTCGTTCCAAAACTCCGGCCGGCCGTGATGGCTTCCATGAAAGAGCGGGGCGTTGGCGTTTGTTCGCTCCAGACATAGGTCATTTCGCTGGCGAGCTCACGGGTAGGGGGAAAGTCGCTTGCGCCGACCATGGGCAGGCGGAAACCGATGTTGAGAAAGTCATACCAGCCGCGCAGGCCGAGGCTCCGGTAGCCGCCGAACTGGAGGAGCTCGAGAAAATCCATCTTGCCGTCGAGCAAGAGGCCGTCCGCTTCCTGGTTGTGGTAGCCACCGTGCGCGAGTCCGATGAATCCATTGAGCGCGTGTACCTGGTCCGCGATGACGCCGAGGGAAGGACCGGCGTCGGCACTGTCCGTGAAGCCCTTTGCGGGTATATACCGGTCGGGGATGTCGATGGTGACGTGTCCCAGGTTGCTCGTGCGGTATTCCTGGCCGGAGGCGATGTGATAGGGTCCTCGCTTTGCGACCGAGTGATCGCCCAGACCTTTTTGCTGGAAGTAGGATTCGTACTTCTCCCCGCCGCCGTCGTAACCTCGCGTGTTCATCGAGAGCAGATAGGCGTAGCGAATATCCTTTGCCGAGGTGACCACCAGGATGGTGATGCGGGGATCGCCGGCGGGGGCGAATCCCACGAAGCTGGCGATGTGCTTGGTTTTGGAATACCCGCGGGCCTCGATGTCATACTTTTCCGTGGTGCCGGTCTTGCCCGCGACCCGGTAGCCTGCGGGCGCGGCCCGTTTGCCCGTGCCACCCTCACCATGCACGACCTCCACCATGATATCCCGCAGCATGTGCGCGGTTGCGGAGGAAAGCACCCGCCGCACCACGGTGGGAGCGTGGCGTTCGACGAGGCGCCCTTGGGGATCGCGGATCTCCTTGACGAGGATCGGCTTCATCAGCAGTCCGCCGGTGGCCACCACATTCAAGGCCGTGACGAGTTGCAGCGGCGAGACCAGAATGCCGTGTCCGAAGGAGATCGCCGCGTGATCCACGGGCGTCCATTTGTCCGGGTTGAGGACATAGCCTGTGGCCTCCCCGGCGAGCCGGCTGCCATCCGGCCCGGTAAATACGCCCGGCCGGGAACCGAAGCCGAAGCGGGTGATGTATTCGTGGAATACGGGGATCGGCAGTTCGCTGCCTATCTTGGCCGCGCAGATATTGGAAGAGACCTGGACGGCCTTAGCCACCGTCAGCCATCCGTGGGGCGAGGTATCGTGGATCACCCCACCGTAGTACTCGTACTCCCCTTCCTCGCAGAAGAAGAGCGAATCGATGCGCACGATCCCCTCCTCCAGCGCCGCGCCCACGGTGATCAGCTTGAACGTGGAGCCGGGCTCATAGCCGCTGGTGATGGCCCGGTTGAAATAGGTCTCCTTGGCGTAGTCCCGGTAGGCGTTGGGATTGAACGCGGGGGCCTGGGCCAAGGCCAGGATTTCCCCGGTGCGGCTTTCCATTACGATGACGATCCCCCGCAGGGCTTCCCAACGAACGATGGCCTCGGACAATACCTGCTCCACGTAAGTCTGGATGACCGGATGGAGCGTGAGCTTGATGCTGCCTCCCTCGTTCAGCAACCGATCGCCGGAGCGCATCAGGGTACGGCCCAGGGCATCCCGATCGATGATCTGCAGTCCCTCGCCGCCCTTCAGGTAGGAGTCGTAGGCATACTCCAGCCCTTCGAGCCCCTGGGTGTCGATACCCGTGAATCCGATCACGGGCGCCGCAAAGAATCGTCCGGGATAGATGCGCCGATACTCTTGCAGCCAATGGATGCCCGGCAACTGCAATGCTTTCAGCGCGGCAGCCTTCTGTGGCAGCAATTGACGCTTGATCCATACGAAAGGGCGCTGGGAGCGTAAACGCGCCTCCAGATGCGGCCGGGAAAGATCCAGCAACCGGGCCAGGCGGAAGGCGGTCTGGGAGGGGTTTTGGATCTGGTCCGGGTGGGCGTAGAAAGACTCGGCTTTCAGGGAGACCGCGAGCGTTCCGCCGTGGCGATCGAGAATCACCCCGCGGCGTCCCTTGACCTGGATGGTGCGTTGGGATTGGCGTAGCGCAATCGCCGAAAGCGTTTCGTATTGCAACACCTGCAGGTCAAAGGCCCGCCCCGCCAGAACTAGACCGGCGAGCACCATGCCCCCGATCACCAGCCAGATTCGCGCCCGGTAAGTGCGCAGCCGGGGCGGAACGGGATTATTCAGCCTCAAGTTCAGGGGTTTCACCGGTCTCCAATACGATAATCTGGGAGGGGAGCGGGCGCCGCATGCCCAGTCGCTCCCGGGCCAGGATTTCGATCCGTTCCGGGCGGGCCAGGTATTGCGCCTCTACTTCCAGGGGTTCGAGCGCTTCCCGCAAGCGGGCTTCCCGCTGCCGCAGCTCGCTGACCTCGAATCCAAGCCGGACGTATTGGAACCTCTGCCAAACGAAAAACAGAGCGCCCAACGTGAGAAATACGCCGCAGACCAAAACCAGCAATAGGGTGGGGATCCGCAGGATTCGGCTTCGTGATGCTTTGTGATCGTTCATGGCGATGCCGAACGCGCTGCAGAATCGAGGTTTTTCTCATAGGCTCTCAACTTAGCCGAACGGGCGCGAGGATTTTCCGCAACCTCTGGCTTACCCGCGCTCAGCGGCTTGCGCGTCATCCTGCGGCCCAAAGGCCGCTTTCCGCATACGCAGCGTGGAAAGTCCGGGGGGCACGCGCAGGGGTTTTCCCACTCGCGAAAATGTTCCTTGACCCGGCGGTCTTCCAGGGAATGGAAGGCGATCGCGGCGATGCGGCCACCGTGGGCCAGCAGAGAATCGGTCCGATCCAGCAATGCGTCCAACTCGTCCAACTCGTCGTTGACGGCGATGCGTAGGGCCTGAAATGTCTTGGTGGCGGGGTGGTGCCCTTTGCGGTGGAAGCGCGTGGGCACGGCTTCCGCGACAATGTGGGCCAACCGCCCGGTATTTTGAATCGGTTCCGTTTCACGAGCCCTGACAATGGCCCTGGCGATGCGGGGCGCGAAGCGCTCTTCGCCAAACCGGTAAATGATGTCGCGCAGTTCCTCCTCAGCGGCGCGTCGGACCAGATCCGCGGCGGTGGGGCGATCCGATGCGGGATTCATGCGCATATCCAAAGGGCCGTCGCGGGTGAAGGAGAATCCTCGCGCCGCCTCATCGAGTTGATGCGAAGAGGCGCCCAGATCGAGCAGGAGGAAGTCGACCGTACCCAAGAGCACGTAGTGGTGCAATTCGGAGAATTTCAGCACCTTGATCATCACCCGCTCCCCGAAACGGACCAGCCTCTTCCGTGCGGCCGCCACCGCGTCGGGATCTCGATCGCAGCCGAAGAGTTGCGCCTGTGGGAAACGGGTCAGCAAAAGCTCGGCGTGTCCTCCGCCGCCCACCGTGGCATCCACCAGGAACCGTGCATCGGCGGAAACCAATTGCGTCACCTCTTCCGCCAGCACCGGGCGGTGCCGGAAACGCGTGTTCTGCGACTGGTGCGCGTCTGTCCCAGGCGGCTCGGGATCGGCCATGGTGCTGCGCGAGGTCTCAAGTATGGGGCTGGGCATTATCGCATCCGTCCTTGGAATGGCGGGCGGACTGTCCTGTCCAAGCCCACCCTACGCCCATCGCAGCCGCGGGGCAAGCGGCAGGAGCGGCACCCTGGCCGTTAACTGCTGGCATCTTTTGCGCACCGGGCTTATTGTGTAGGGTACAGAATTGGCGGCGAAACCTGATATTGGACGGTTAAGGATACAGGGTCATGCGGGCGAAACACGTTGCCGTGGCAGGTGTGACAGGGGCGGTCGGGCAGGAATTGTTGGCGGTGCTGCAACGGCGGAAGTTTCCCATCAGCGAGCTGACCTTGCTCGCCTCCGAACGCAGCGCCGGCAAACAGATCCGGTTCGGCGAGGATACCCTGCCGGTGCAAAAGCTGACCGCTGAGAGTTTCAAAGGCGTCGACATCGCTCTATTCAGCGCAGGTGGGAGCCGTTCGCGGGAATTCGCACCCGCGGCGGTGGAAGCGGGCGCGGTGGTGGTGGATAATTCCAGTGCCTTCCGGATGGACCCCGGCGTGCCGTTGGTCGTACCGGAGATCAACCCGGAGGCGGTGAAGCAGCACCGGGGGATCATCGCCAACCCGAACTGCTCGACCATCGCTCTGGTGGTGCCATTGGCGCCCCTGCACCGGGCTTTCGGAGTCAAGCGGGTGGTTGTGTGCACCTATCAGGCGGTCAGCGGCGCTGGCGCCGCGGCCATGGAAGAGCTGCTCGAAGAGACGCGCGCCCATCTGAACGGGCAGCCCTTTGACCGGAAAGTATTTCCCCAGCAAGTCGCCTTCAACCTGTTTCCCCACGACAGCGCCATGGGAGATTCTGGATATTGCGAGGAAGAGACGAAGATGGTGCGGGAGACGCGCAAAATCCTGGGCGATCCCGATCTCCGCATCCATGCCACCTGCGTGCGGGTGCCGGTGCTGCGGGCCCATTCGGAAGCGGTCAACATCGAGTTCGTCCGCGATGTGAGCCCCCAGGAGGCTTATCGGGTGCTGGCGGCGGCGCCAGGCCTGGACCTGTTCGAGGATCGCGCAGCCAATCGCTGGGCCAGCCCCATCGATGCCTCCGGCAAGGACCCGGTGCTGGTCGGACGCATCCGCCGCGATCTCTCCAACCCCAACACCCTCGACCTCTGGCTCGTCTCCGACCAGTTGCTCAAGGGGGCTGCGCTGAATGCGGTACAGATCGCCGAACTATTGTAAAGCCCGCACGGGAGCCCGGCTGACCAGAAATCCGCTCCTGCGCGCAATCAACCATTATCAATCAACAACTGATCCCGGCACAACGATGGAATGGCTTTTCCCGGCCATATTGCTGGCGGTGGCGAGCCGGGGGCTGTTCTGGCTGGGGCAGGAGCTTCGTGGTTGGGGCCGTGCACCGCGGCCGGACTGGGAATTTTCCCTGCCCAGGCCGATATTGGCGGCTCATCGCGGCGGTGGCGGGGTGTTTCCCGAAAATACATTGGAGGCGTTTCTCGGTTCGGCGCAGCGATTCGGTTGCCGATTTATGGAACTGGACGTGCGGGCCACCCGCGACGGCGTGCCCGTCGTCATCCATGACGAGACAGTGGAGCGCAGCACCAACGGTACGGGGCCGGTACATGGGCTGACCCTCGCCGAATTGCAATCCCTCGCGGTGCGCCGCAACCCTCCCGCGGCAGATTCACCCGATATCGCCGTGCCAGCGGAGGCTCCGCGTGTGCCGGCTTTGGAGGAAGTGCTCCGCGCACTCCCCCAATGCTGGTTCAGCATCGACGTCAAACAGGGGGAGCCCCCGTGCGAAGCGGCGGTGGTGGCGGTAATCCGCCGCTGCGGGATGGTTAGCCGTTGCCTGGTGGGGTCCAGCGATCACGCGCTGCACCTGCGCTTGCGAAGACTGGAGCCGGCGCTGCCATCGTTTTTCAGCCGCCGCTCGCTGGTATTGTTCACCTGTTTTGTCTGGCTCGGTTTGGGGCGCTGGTACCGTCCGCCCCATCATACGTTGCAGATTCCTGAGCGGTATCGCGGGATGCGCGTCTTGACTCCCCGCTTGTTGCGCAACGCCCGCACCCTGGGGCTCCCGGTGCTGGTGTGGACCATCGACGACGCCGCGGATATGCGCCGGCTGCTCGATATGGGCGTGGACGGCATCATCACTTCCCGGCCCGACAGGGCGCTGAATCTCTTCCGTGAAATGGGATTCGAGTCCGCCGACGATTTTCCGCGGCCGGAGTGATGCATTACTGGCCGGCGTCCAAACCGGCGGCGAATTTGGAGGATTCGTGATAGGCAGAGGCGATCATTCATTCGTGTTACGGAAAACGAGGTAACCCCATGACATTCACTGAAATGATGGCTGCATTCACGGCGGCTGTCGAGGCGGGTGACGGCAAGCGTCTAGGAGATTTGTTCACCCCCGATGGCGTCTATCACGACACGTTCTACGGCGAGTTCCGGGGTCGCGAGGCCATCGCGGATATGCTGGAGAACCACTTCTGGCGCGATGCGGAAGCCTTCAAGTGGGAGATGCGCCATCCTGTGTGCGACGGTAAAACGGGGTACGTGGATTGGACCTTCAGCTACACCACGAAAATGGCCCGCAACACGGGGACGCGAGTGGTATTCGAGGGGATGAGCCGTCTTGAGTTGGATGGAGATAAGTTCCGCGCCTACAACGAAATGTTCGACGGCGGCGTGGCTCTCGTGCAACTCGGCTTTCCGCCCGAGCGCATGGCCCAGGTGCTGCGCAAGTGGGCAGATCGGACCAGAAACCTGCACCGCACGCAACCGCATCTCAAGGGATGAGGCGGCGGAAATGAGAAGGCAGAGATGAGACGGCAAAGTTGAGACGGCACCGCAGCGGGGGATGACCCGATAATCGATGTGGATCGGGGAAAGCCGATCGCTGGGGCCGGATTCTTGCGGGAATGACTCTGTTTCTGGGGATAACTCAGATTCCGGGGATGGATCAGATTTTGGCGAAGTGCGAGAGCCCGCCGCCTTTCACGATTTCGGGTCGAAGTGGTCCTGGTCCACGATGAACCGTTCGACCGCCCAATCGTAGATGCCGAAGACGCGGCCTTCGAATTTCTTGTTGAAGGCTTCCACCTCCTTGCGCACGGTTTCGTCTTCCAGGTCCGGATCGACCGAGGCGCTCACGGTGACGTATCGGTACTCCTCTAACCCCACCTCTTCGCCCACCGTAAGCGTATAGTTGCGCTGGTCGAACAGCGTCATCTCCACGACGGCGACCTTGTCCCTGCCCATGTCCGCCTGGGACAGTTCGGGGTCGGCGACATTGACCATCACCAGGTCTCCCAATCCCCGCGCGGCTTCGCGCGACGCACGGTCGGCGAGGTTCCGATTTTCATCGCCGGCCATCTTCCACTTGGCCTCGGCGTCTTCGCGCTCGATGGTATACGGCTTCTTGCCGGCACGGGCGATGCGAAATCGTTGCAGTTCTATTTTTTCATCGAAGTCGATCAACACCGGATCGAGCCAATCCCGGGGCTTGACGTTCACGCGCAGCAGGGACGCGATGAGATAGGCGGCATCCTCTCCGGGGAACCGCACATACATGCCGGCGGCACGCATTCCCGGCTGTGGCGCCTCCCGCTCGTTTCCCAAAACCACGCGGTAGAGTTCGTGCTGCGTATCGTCCAGTACGGTAAACTCGATCCCCGTGATCTTCTCCTGCGCCGAATCGTGATTTTCCGCCGTGGTCAGCAGACCCAGTTGCGCGTAGACCTTGGGGTCGGAAGTGATGAAGCGGCCGACCGTTTTCTCGGTCATCCTCAACAACAATCGGTTGATCATCGCCGTATTGGCCGAAAAATCGTATTGCTCCACGACCACCCAGCCATCGGTTGTGGCCTTCAGCGTCACCGGGGATTTGCCGTCGTCGATACGAATCTCGGCCGCCCCTCCCACGTGCTGCCCCTGGAGCAGCGGCTGCCCCACCATGCCCTCCGGGACAGCCTCTTCCCGCCTGGTGAGGAGTCCGCCGACGAGCGCGATGACGAGCAATACGACGGTTACGACACCCAGAATCTTCAGTTTCAAACCCGCCCTCCACTCTTCTTGTTGCGGCGGTAAAAGCCGATGAATCCGAAGGCGGCCACAACCAGGGGCACCGCCAAAAGGTTGATCGTCAACAGAACCGTCCCCAGGGATTCGATGTCTTGCCGCAGCACGCGGCGGACTTCACGCAAGGCTTGCCGCGTGGCCAATTCCTCCTCACGGAAGCGCTTGACCTCCTCGAGGATTTCCGGAGTCAGAATAACTTGCTGCCCCGCAACCCGATTTTCTCCGCCTTCCAACTCGTTCAAGCGCTTGCGCACTTCCTCCAATCGGGTGCTGAGCTGATTTTCCTGCTCGCGGTACTCCTCCTGCGCCTTCCGTTGCAGGGCCAAAACCCGGGTGAAGGGCCGGGAGAAGGTGCCCCGCGAACGGATACTGATCAGGTCCTGGCTGCCGGAGATGAATTCGATGCCGTTGAGAACGAAGTTGAGATTGTCATTGATCGCCTTGACCATGGTTTGCCCGAATAAATTAACCTTTTGCACCGAAAAGGGATCGGCCATGAAATCGGCGTCGCCGATTACGAGGACGCTGGTGGGCCTGATGGACCTGGATTGATGACGCTCCGCCCGAAGCTGAATCTGGTCTAGGTCCACGTCCCCGTCTCCATTGTCGGGCACCGGAGGACCATCGGGGAAAGCGGTGTCGAAGGTGCCGGTGAGGATCGCGGCGAGCACCCGCTGTTTCCCATCCACCTTCAGATTCTTGGC
>JACZRV010000012.1 GCA_022574555.1 SAR324 cluster bacterium | reverse complement strand
CACGGCGGTAAGACGGGAACGGCGTAGGAATCCGCCGCGCGATCAGCGGCAGGTACACTCCAGATAGAACTTGCGGTCGCAATTTTCCCGGCGTTTCGCCGGCGCACCGTCGGGCGAGAAACACTGCCAAGGCCCCACGACCAGGTCGTGATCAACGTTTCCCTTCCCGGTGACCACACCCGCAGCGTCGAACAGGATCAATTCACCCACAACGAATCCACTATGGAAAGTGCCTTCCGCCGCCTTTTCCCCGTTTTCGTGGTATTGGACGAAAGACCCTTCTTTCACGTCGTGACGGAAGGCGCCCTGCTCCTTGATGCCCCCGGTTTCGAAATACAGGGTATACGGGCCGTCGAGTTCGCCGCCCCTATAATTTTCCACCCGCTGCGATTTGCCCGATGCGTAATACCATGCGATCGAGCCATCGAGCAGCCCGTCGTCGTATTTGCCTTCCACCTCCTTGGGACCGCGGTCGTACCAGCGGGCGAACCGGCCGTTCTTGACTCCATGACTATAGGTCGTGATCTCCTTGTACTCTCCGCTGACGAATTTGAGCCAGGAGACACCGTGGAGCACCTTTTCTCCCGAATCGCCGGCGTAAAACTGGATCTGCTGCAAAGGGACATCCGAGGTGCGCGGGGATGCGTAGGGGGGGCCGTAGAGCCTGGTCTGCAGCTTGACCTGCTTTCCCTCCGGTGTCGTCACATATTCCTGCGCGCTTCCAATAGGCACCAGCAGTGAAAATAAGATTAGGACAAGCAACGTGCGCAACATGATTTTCAACGGATGATTGGCCGGCCGTGATGGATCGCTCCCCGGAACTCGTTTGGTGGCGATGGCATCATCGTAACGCTTAGCCGCCCGAAAGACCACATGATGCCCCTATGATAATGTCCATATGCCACGGCGTTGCCCGCATGGCACGGCGTCGTTCAAAGTCGCCCGCGCAGCATCACCTCTCACGGACCGCATCAGCCTTGGCCCATTCCGGGCACCTTTGCGGTGACACGAGGCGAGCGGCTGTGCATTCGATTCTCTCAAATATCTCTCAAATATCTCTCAATTACACTGCTCAATGAATCAAAAACGCCGATCTCGTTCCACGGGCACAGATTCCGTGGCTTCCCGACGATTGACCTCAAATTCTCTCGTTCCGGTTCCGTGTGAAATTCCCTCGTTCCGGTTCCGTGTGAACCAAACCGTTCGCTTCGTTCACGGCTCAGCATCGGGTGCAAAAAGCCCGCTTTCCGGCTAACCCGGAGTGGAGCCGAAAAGAGAAAAGACTCCATCTCGCAGGGTCGGAATCATCGGCATATCACACTAATTGTGACCATTTTGCATTCACAACATCTAGTGAAAACGTATATATGAATTATATATCGCCGGTATGGGGCCATACGCACTGATAATAATCTTGAGGATTCCGGTTTATTGACTTGACAGTCTATTATTATCTGATAGGACTCAATTCGTGTGGTGCCCTGTGTCGAGTAAGCGGTGGTGCCGAGGGTGGTGACAACCAGTACCCTGATGGCATCTTATTCGTCCAACAATCCCGTTGCTGATGGGGCTCGGCCCCGGGCGGGAGGAAACCAGGGTAGCCGACCATCATTGGAAACGGTTGTCGTAAGTTAATTTAACCCCCAGCGGGGATTTGCGAAGGGGAATTGTATGATAACGCTGACAGTAAACGGTAAGTCCCACACCTTGGATGTGGATCCGGATACCCCGTTGTTGTGGGTGTTGCGGGACCATCTGAGGTTGACGGGTACGAAGTACGGCTGTGGCATCGGTGAATGCGGGGCTTGCGGGGTCATCATGAACGGTGATCTGGTCAATTCCTGCGACATCGAATTGGAAAATGCAGCCGGCGCGGATATCACCACCATCGAGGGTCTCGGTTCCGGTGGCAGTCTGCATCCAGTGCAGCAGGCTTTCATCGACGAGGATACGACCCAGTGTGGCTGGTGCATTCCCGGCCAGATCATGGCCATTGCCCATTTGTTGGATTCCAATCCAGAGCCAACCGACGCGGAAATCGACTTGGGTTTGAAAGACAATCTTTGCCGCTGCGGCGCTTATACGCGGATCCGCAGGGCCATCCACAGAGCCGCCCGGGCTTCAGCCTAATCAGAGGAGTCAATGATGAGTGAAGCAATCAAAATGAACCGTAGGTCGTTCGTAAAGACCGCTGCGGTTGCTTCGGGCGGGCTGGTAATTGGTTTCCACCTGCCGCCCTTGGGCAACACCGCCGAGGCCGCGATGGCTGGAGAAGGAACCGAGCTTAACGCTTGGGTGGTGGTTGCACCGGACAACACGATCACCATTCGCGCCAGCCAGACCGAGTTGGGCCAAGGCCCGACCATGGGTAACCTGATGATGTTCGCCGAAGAAATGGAGTGCGATTGGGCGGACGTTACTTTTGAATTCGCCACCGGCCGCCCGGAATATACCAATCCTCTGGTGGGCCTCCAGCTCACCGGCGGTAGCACGGCCACCCCGGGCTTCTGGGACGTGATGCGCAAAGCCGGCGCACAAGCACGGCATATGCTCATCCAAGCCGCCGCCAAGAAATGGGGCGTCGACGCTTCTCAGTGCACCGCGCGCAATAGCATGGTGATGCAGGGCAGCAACAAAGCCACCTTCGGCGATTTGGCCATGGCCGCGGCCGACGAAACACCGCCGGAAGATCCCAAGTTGAAGTCCCCCGCCGAATTCAAACTCATTGGCCATTCGGTCAAGCGTTTGGATAGCCTGCAAAAGGTGACCGGCACGGCGATTTTCGGAATGGACACCTTTGTGGACGGCATGGTCGTCGGTGTGGTCAAGCATGCCCCTTGGAGTGGCACGATCAAGAGTTGGGACTCTGCCGCCGCGAAAGCAGTCGATGGCGTTCAGGATTCCTTCCTGATCGGCCAGGCCGTTTTCCCAGACAACAGCTCCAATGCCTTGGTGGTCATTGCCGATACCTATTGGCAGGGCGTCAAGGGGATGAAGGCTGCCAATCCGCAGATGGATTTCGGAGGATGGGACAATCTGGATGACGACCAGATCCTGGGCGCCTTCAAGGAAGGCACCAACGAGGCCGGCAAGATGGGCCGCGCCGAAGGAGACGTGAGTGCAGGGTTGTCCTCCGCCGCGAAAGTCATCGAAGCGGAGTATCACGTTCCCTATATCAGCCATTCGCCACTGGAGCCCATGAACACCGTGGCCGACTACCGCGGCGACTTCCTGGAAATCTGGTCGCCGACTCAGAACGCTGGCGCGGGCTATGTCGTGGCCGCCAAAATCAGTGGTCTGCCCCAGGAAAAAATCCACATCCACATGACCTTCGCGGGTGGTGGATTCGGACGCCGTGTCGAGGTGGACTATATCGAACAGGCGGTCGAGGCTTCCATGAAAGTGAGGAAGCCGGTCAAGATCATGTGGTCTCGTGAAGAGGACACGCAGCACAATCTGAACCGGCCGTCGTATGCCACCAAGTTCACCGCCGGATTGGATGCCGACGGCAACCCGACCACCTGGAAGCAGACGCTTGCTGGCCCAGGGATCTGGCTGTCGCCGTACCGCTCCACACGCCTGAAGAACCTGTTCGCGGGTTCGGACTTCATGAAGGGCATGCAGGAGAGTGGTGTTGACTTCCACTCCGTCCAGGGGGCGAAGGACATCGGCTATGACTTCGCCAATATGGATATCGCGTGGACGCAGAAGGATTTCCCAGTTCCCATCGTGTTTTTCCGGGGCGTGGGAAATACCCAAAATGCGTTCTTCATCGAAAGCTTCATCGATGAGATTGCCCACGAGTCAGGACAGGATCCCTATGAGCTCCGCCGCAAGTTGTTGCACAAAGAGCCCAGGATGCTGGCCGCACTCAACCTGGCCGCCGAAAAGTCGGGCTGGGGCAATCCCCTGCCTGCCGGCAGGCATCGCGGGATCGCGTTCCATAACAGCTTTGACTCGCCTTTCTGCGACGTTATCGAGATTTCGGTGCGTGGCGGCCGGCGGATCAAAATTCACAAAATAACGCGTGCCATCGATTGCGGCATCATCGTGAACCCGGATCAGCTCGACTCTCAATTCCAGAGCGGCGTCGTCTGGGGTCTCACCATGGCGATGTATAGCCAGCTTCAGGTGAAAAACGGTGCTATCGTGCAGAGCAATTTCAACAATTACCGGTTGCTCCGCATCGGCCAGATGCCGAAGTTCGAAACGCACTTCGTACGCAACACCGAGTCTCCGTCCGGTATCGGGGAGCCGGTGTTCCACACCATCGCTCCTGCGCTCACCAACGCGATCTTTTCCGCGACAGGCAGGCGCATCCGCTCGCTACCCTTGAAGAACCACGGGTTCAGCTTGGCGTAGCAGGGGATCTTGGAATGGGCCGGGGGGGCTTCTCCCCGGCCACTTCCCCTTCGCGGGCCATCGGATAGGAGATTCAGATTTCCCATTGCAGGCGTAGTTTTCGGTTAAGGGCTGGGCTCACCGGCCCCTATTTTCTATCCCACCTCAATATTATTGGGCATCGGCCGGGCCCATCCGGTAATCAGCGTCAGCGCACGTTGCGCAGTGGTCTCATTGCCGCCCATGGCCGTCACTGACGTTGCGACACCATCGACCCGTGTGGATCCTTCCCGCCTCGGACGGCTGGATCGCGACCGTTCCATACGGCCGGTAGGTGTGGTATACGGCGCGTTCGTGTTAGGCCCGAAAGAGGGCAAACGCCATGAAAAAATAGCGCGGACGGCTCATCCATCTTGGGAGCCAAAGGATACGCGATGACCTGCAAGTTGACGTTGATGGGGATACTGATCGCCGTCTATCAAACGACGGCGGTTGTGCATCTTGCTTATTCAAACGAGGAAATTTCCAAACCGCGAAAGCTGGAGTTTCTGCAAGCGATCTGCGAAGGGCTGGAAAATAGCCCCAGATGTATGAGCAGCGGAACATTGGCGATCGACCTGTCGATCAATTGGGTCATGTTCGAGGCTTGTTCATACTCCGGTGGACGCAAAACGATGGCAAAATGCTTCGATCGGGCGACCAAGTTGGCGGGTGAAATGACCGGCGACGAGCGGTATGCGGAAAACATTATCTACTGTCACCGATTCAAAGGTGATGAGATAGATGACGCCATAGTCCGCTGCTACCGTGAGGGATTCAAATATAGCGATATATTCATCAATAACAAGTATAATATGCCGGGAAGGAGATAATTGGCGGCATCGCTACCTGCCAAGTGATTCCGGGGATTTTATATCAGCTGTCTGTTGCATTTTTTGAAGATCCGATCCGCGAATTTCAGCCGGATCATTTTGATCTCTTCGGATCAAATTTCCCGCAGCTAGCAGCGCACAGGGGACCAGATTTACGATACTCGATACCTTGCGTCTCGCGGCGCGGGGTCATTCAAATCACCAGGGAAACGGGAGAGGGGCGGCACCATTTTGCGTTGACATGAGTCGCCGCGATAATATAATTTTATTCTCGCGAAACGTGTGATGAATGATCGCGCTGACAGATCACACACCGCCGGGCTGGAAACCGCCAATTGTATCGAACGGAATACCGCCTGGCGCGATCGCCTAGGGGTGCAGATACGCGACGCTATCGCTTCGGCTTTCCCTGGTCGGGATCAATTACTCAGTTGCCAACGCGCTCGGCCGGTCCGCATCAGGTAGGATGGGCAACGAGATTTGCCGGAAAACCCGTCATAGGCCTCTCGTTTTCCGCTAATTATTTACCACCAAAATTATGATATCTTCCACAAATAGCATTGGATGCCGGGATATTTACCTGAAATACGTCAATTTTTGACAGATATTATTATTTGCCCAAATTACATTTCAAAATGTTCAGAATATTGCGTCAATGTCGGTCCAGAAATCGATCGGCTTCAGTAGCGTACAGAAATTTTCAGCTTATTACATACGGAGGGAAGGCCGATGACAATTAGGAAAACAATGGCCCAGCTCCTGGTCGCGGGGGGCATGGCCGCAATTTTTGCGGCGGTCTGGACCGGATATTCGTTGTTGTTGCCCCTGCCGGCAGAGACAGCCCAAGTGAAGTTCTTGGGTCACCGCGCAAAGAAGGGATGCGCGAAATGCCATGAGCCACAATACGATTCGTGGAAGAAGACCAAGCACGGAAAATCGATGGAATCCCTCGAAGCCGGTCAACGGACGGGCGCGAAAGCTAAGGCCAGTTTCGAGTTAGACCCGAAAAAGGATTACACCAAGGACAAGGATTGCCTGAAGTGCCACACGACCGGCTGGGAGGCCGGCGGCTATGTCGTAGGAAAAAAAAGGCCCATGGCAAAGTATTATGGAGTCGGTTGCGAATCCTGCCATGGTGCCGGCGGCGACTATCAGCCCATCAAAGACAGTTACGAGAACGACGACTTTCCTCGTGAAGACGTGATCGCGGCGGGCATGAAATACGGCGAACTGGAGGATTGCCAGAAATGTCACAATACGGACGACGATAACCCTTTTCCGGAACCTGATTTCGAAGTCGATGCTTATGACGACGGCCTGCTCGAATCCCACGACCACATCGAACAGGAAAAACACCCCCCGCGCGAGGGAAGCGAATGGCTCTACGAGGAATAATCCACCAACAACTTGTGAGGTTCATCCACGATCCGGGAAATTCATTCGACACCGAACTGGGCAAGGCACCTCGTAAATCGATATATTGCTACACCGAACTGGGCAAGGCACCTGGCAACTCAATAGATACGGTATTTCCCAGGGACGTTGCCATAAAAAGACGGCGTGACGGCGGCTCGATCCCCATTTAGGCACAGCAAAAAATGGAGTATCCTATCTTACCTAACAAGTCCCAGGATCCGCGGCCCCCGGGTGCGCAATGTACCTCAAGCCGGCGGCGGGCGGTAATGCTTATGGCCTTTGGTGCTGTGGCCCTGCTGGCAATCGGGACGGCGTTATATCGCGCTCAGGCGGCGGAAGGCGAGTCGCCAGCTTCGGCTGGGGAAAAGGCGCAGGCCTGGGACCAGATCGAAACGGTCGGAGAGGAAGACGAGTGGGTCGAGACGGTCTACGATGACGGCAAGTGGATCATTATCGGAGAACGAGGTATCGGAATCCCTTGGTACGACGTGGAGCCCTATCAAATACCCATTCGCAAGTGGGAAGACATTCCCATGTACCCCTGTTCGGATTGCCACGATAAATGGCCGGTCAACCACGAGCAGCGGCCTATGGTGGAGGAACACACCGACCTCGTGGTCGATCATGGCGACGGACACTTTTGGTGCACCGGCTGCCACGACGGCAGGGGCCTGGATTTCCTGGTGTCCAAGGATGGCCGCTTCATCGACATGGACTTGAGTTATATCCAATGCGGAGAATGCCACTTCGAAGAGTTGAAGGATTGGGAATATGGCTCGCACGGATTACGTATCGGTTTGTGGCGAGGAACCCGTGTGCTGCGCAACTGCGTCGAATGTCACAACGCCCATTCCCCGGCAATCGCGCCGATCGAGCCGAACGCACCGCCAAAGATACGCGGAAACCTGGTACGGTTTTCAAAACCGGCGGTCGAACACAGCGAACACAGCAAGGTTTGGGAGCGGGTGGCTCCAAAGAATAATTAATCCGAACAGGTGAACTATGCCGGTCCAAAATGACGCACCCGGGCTGGACCAGTCCGGGAAAACCCACAATCACTGGACTCGACGAAGCCTTCTAAAAAAGGGGGGGCTGTGGGGGCTTTTCAGTTTGCTATTTGGCGGGGCCTCGGCCGTGGCCGCCACTGCCGTCACCGAAGACAGCGGCATCCTATCGGATGCAATTGGCGCCTTCTTCCAGAACCATTACAATCGAATGACCAAGGACGAAGTGCAGGAGGCACTGGCGCGTATCGAACGGCGGGCAAAACGCACTTACGATGTTGACATCGAAGTTTCCAATGATCCGCCACAGCCGGGCGTCGTGTACGGCTATGCGCTGAACATTTCCAAGTGCAAAGGCTATCGCAAATGCGTCGACGGGTGCATCGAGGAAAACAACCAGGGCCGCGATCCGCAGATCGCGTATATCCGGGTGCTCGAGTTGGACGCCGGCTCGTTGGAATTGAACCGTTCCGATCATTACTACGATTCGGAGACGGTGCCTCAGCCGGGTAAAATTTATTTGCCGATCCAATGCATGCAATGCGACAACCCTCCGTGCGTCAAAGCCTGCCCGGTGGATGCCACTTGGAAGGAGCCCGATGGAATCGTCGTTACGGACTACGACTGGTGTATCGGCAGCCGCGCGTGCATGACCGCGTGTCCCTATTCAGCACGCCAGTTCAATTGGACCGAACCCAAAATCCCGGCCGGCGAGCTCAACCCTCATACCCACCTCCTGGGAAATCGACCCCGCGAAAAGGGTGTCGTCGAGAAATGCACCTACTGCATTCAACGGGCACGCAAGAACCGGCAGCCGGCCTGTGTTGAGGCCTGCCCCACCGGCGCGCGCATTTTTGGAAACCTTCTGGACCCCAAAAGCGAAATTCGGTACATCCTCGAAAATAAAAATGTATTTCGGCTAAAGGAAGATCTGGGGTGCGAACCCAAGTTTTGGTACTATACGGATTGAGGCCATCGGCAGCGGCCGCGGAAAATTACAACTTGCCATGAAATCCTTCGGTTCGTTCTGTCGAGACTGCCTCAAGCTTGTGTTCAGGGGCGGCCGCTCGTACTGGATATGGAATGGCGGACTGCTGTTCATGGCAATAGCCGGTTTAGGCGGCTACACCCACCAACTTATCGAAGGCCTGGCGGTCACCCATATGAGTGACCAAGTCAACTGGGGCCTGTACATCTCCAATTTCATTTTCATGGGTGGCGTCTCCGCGGCATCGTTGGTGCTGGTGGTCGCCGCGTTTCTTTACCGTCAGCCGGAGGCCGCGCAATCCGTCACCTTGGGGCTTGGCATCGCAATCGCGGCGGCGGTGATGTGTGGTCTGTTCATCACGGTCGACCTGGGGCGGCCGGATCGACTTTGGCACATCGTGCCGTTCCTCGGAGAACTCAGCTTCCCGTACTCCATGCTTGCCTGGGACGCAGTCGTGCTGAACACCTACATACCGTTCACGTTGGGACTCGCGATCTATATTCTTTTTCTGAAGTACAACAACCGGGAGCCCGCGACGCGCGGGGCGTTGTTCGTATTGGGAAACGCGGCCATCCTATTCGCCATTTCCATGCTCACGGTAGAGGCCTTTCTACTCTCGGGACACGTGGCCCGGCCACTTTGGAACACGGCAGTATTGGTGCCGCGCTTTGTGGTTGCAGCCTTCGCCGCCAGTTCGGCGATCATCATCCTGGTGCTGCGACTGTTGGATCGCTTTACCGAGAGAAAAGAGAAATCCGCGGAAATAGGGATACTGGTGGGGGTATTGAAGGTGGCAGTACTAATTAACCTTTTCCTCATCGCGGTGGAATTCTTCACGCATTTTTACCACCCCACGGACCATTCCGCATCGGCAATATATCTATACTTCGGATTAGACGGCCGCACCATGTTGGTACCCTGGACCTGGACGTCGCTGGCTTTCGGCGTGATCGCCGTGATCATTCTTTTCAATCCCCGGCTTCGCGGCCGCCGCGCTTGGTTGAACCTGGCCTGCGTGCTCACCGTGATGGAAATCTGGATCGAAAAAAGCATGGGCCTGCTGATCCCAGGATTCATTCCTACCCCCCTGGGCGAGATTTTCGAATACCTGCCGTCCCCAATCGAAATTCTGGTCTCCCTGGGCGTTCTCGCCATCGGAATGCTGATCTTTACGCTTATCGCAAAAATCGCTATCCATATCGAACTCGGCCATACCCGATATTCCGCCCCGGATAGCAACTGAAACCGGTTGCATCACGACAAGTTGACCGTGCATCCTCCCCAGGCCCAGGAGCGGCGTGAATGGCTTTACGAGGCGGATGAGGCGGAGAAAATCGAACTTGTTGCCAAATTCGGCGATAAGTGGAACGGACCATCGTAGCCTGTGGAGGGGATTCCATGCGGGCACGATGGTGACTGCGGCGGGAATGGCACGCGGCTCCGGGTCGTGCTTTCACCGGCGTCAATGGGGGGAGGCTATTCCTGCGTCGAATCGATGGGGTCGCCCTCATCCTTGTCTCGGTCCCAAAACAAGACAAATGCCATGTAGCCGTCCATCTCCTGGACGAAGCGGGTGTGCACCCGGTAATGGTACTCCATAAAGTTGCTGTCGCCTTCTTCGAGTGCGATACGCACCACCTTGATCTCCACCGCAACCACGTTACCCGCCGTCACCCAGAGATTGGTCCCCACCTTGAACCTCTCGGTGGACAGGAAGGAGACGCCACCCACGGAGATGTCGCAAATGCGGAAGGTCTGCGGCGGGCCGGTGACGAGCGCATTTGTCGCCAAGCGGAGATCATGGCGGGGAAAGGTGCGCCGTTCATCGGTGCGGAGCATTCGTGCCGTTTTCTCCAATTCCTCAAGCCGTTGCTCGTACTCCCGCTTCCAGTTGCTTTCTTTTTCGTCGGTCATGGGACCTCCTTGGGGGAGTAGAGCCTTGCCCGAAGCGATTCGGCAGCCCAACTCCAAGAATCCCACCCTCTTTTGGTACACGGGCCGAACGATGCATTATCGTGGCAAGATTTACTCTATTAAGCGTCCGGCCCGGCGGTCGTCGGTAAATCAAGAAATCGATTGATGAATGATACCGTCTGCCGTGTTTTATTTGAAGCGAATATTACATACCAGTGGCTTCTCCTCATGGGCGCGACATTCCGCAGCAATGTGCAACGGGACAATAAGTCGCAAACGGGCCGCCGGCTGAATGCCAGTTGGACGATTTCGTCGCCCAATCAGCGAATCTCGCATCTCATCGCGCCGGAATTTGCGCGATGCTTCCCGCACGTGAAACGGACAGCAGGTTATACCATTTGTTTCGTCGGCAGGGCTCCGGCAATTGTGCGGAGCCTTATCATGTGCCTGCAATGAATCCGATGGCGGGCCTCAATGCCACTGGTGAAAAATCGGGGCTACTCGAAACCATAGAGGGCGGCGGGATTGCCGGCGAGGACCCGGTTTCGGTTTTGCTTTCCGGCCACATCCCGGGTATCAAGAGTGGATACCGTCGTTCACCGTCGGGCGCCCCTCGCCCCCAATAACCCGATCCACATCTCTTGACGGACGATCCATGCACCGTGACGACCTGATTGCCGGCGGTTCCGCGGACCTCGTGCCCATGCCGGAAGCCATCGTAGCCCTTGCCGCGCTACCGGACAATGAACCGGTCGTGATGCTCAACCTGCTGCGCTTCTCCCCCGGCGGCGGGGCCAGGGCCTACGCGCAATACGCAACGGAATTCAAGAAGATCCTCGATGATCTGGGCGGACGAATACTCTTCGCCGGGCGTGCCGAGCTGCTCCTCGTCGGAGAAGGCCACTGGCACCACGTAACCTTGGTGCAATACCCCAACCGGCGCACGTTTATCGAAATGTTCGAGGGCGATGCCTACCGGAAAATACACGCCAACCGGCAAGCCGGGCTGGAAAAGACCCTGCTGTATGCCCTCAGGCAGGTGGGGTAAGTGAACAAAAACATCCCCTTAGTCTATAACATTCGAGTTAACTCGTCGGCCTCGCGAACGATATCGGTGCTCTGAAGATAACATTGTTCCGCGGAGGCTTTGGTAAACCCGTGATCTATATGATAGTCCGCTTTTGTTCTGATAACTTTTGCCTGCTTCAAGCTTTCTCCTAGTTGCCGTACTCTCCTTTGGGTGGTTCGTTCTGCGTGAGTATTACTTCTCAGCTTATTCGCCAACCTTTCATGGAAACCACCGCCCGAGGACGCCGATGGCTCCAGCGGCAGTTGTTTGCTCAACAATAGGCATTGATGATATGCGGCATAGTACGCCCTGCTGGCCGCGGCACGGCGATTGATTCCTCTTCCGCAGCGGCCTGAACCTGAGCGAATTTTAGAAGGTCATGCGGCGTTGTCGACATCCGGCTCCCACGGGACATAAAGCGATGCCAGCATCGGAGCGATGTGATCGGGTAAATCGGGACCCGCAAGAACGCCCGCGAGTTTCTTGTTGATCCCCACGATATAGTCAACCGGCGCGGCCAGTTCACATTCACACGCCAGCCACTCCGACTCCTCGTCGTGCATGATGGTATAACTGAGTTTGTTGATTCTATATTCACGCCCATCTCTCGCCAGTTTACTGGTTTCTCTTTGTATCCAGTTAACTATTGAATCGGAAATCTCAAACTGGTCGATAAATGAAATCAATTTTTTTATCGAGATGATTGATTCGTATTCTCGATCAGGGCAGAGTGCATTCCACTTTGGAATCAATTCAAACGCATCATGAAAATTACCTGAAATCAGAGTTCGTTTGATCAGGAGCGCCAACAATTCAGGGTCCGACGGTTTGAGTCGATAAGCTTCGCTGATGGTGTCCCGCGCCCGATCAATAAACCCGGTACGTGACAGTGTCATGCAAAGGTTGGCGAGAAGGTAGGTATCACCGGGTCTGAGCTTGGTAGCAGCATCGAAATGGCTTTGAATCGCTTCGTAATCCAGTTCAAGTGATGCGGCCATTCCAAGTACCATGTGTGCCTCGGCTGCGTCAGCCTGGAGCAAGGTTTTCGCTTCGGCCTTTACGCGGTGAAGTTGCAACTGGTCAATATCCGGCTGCTTCGCCATCTGATTGAGCTGCGAAACGAGTTCATTTGTCTTCGTCTGTGCCACGGGTGGCATGGCAATTCTCCCAAAGAGAGGCAGGCGATGATTTGTTTAGGGTATTCCGGCGTATTTGACTATGACATATCTCCGACCACTCCTGGCCAAGACGGGCAATCCGGTCACTTGATATGTTACCTCAAGTCTAGAGATATTTTTTCATTCTTGCTACATGCGATTCCCGAGCTATCAATTTCACAAAATATATTGCAAAAACGCCGCCAAGAGCCGTAACTAGGCACACAGGAACCTTGCTGTCAATTCAGGCTTCCCATTCCCAGGAGACCAAACGATGCGCCAATTGATCCGCAATGCCTTGATCGTCACCGGTGACGGCACGACGGACCCTTTTCCCGGCGATGCTTTAATCGACGGTGAACGGATCACCCACCTGGGTACGGTGCCCGAAATAGAATCGAGCGGCGCCGACCGGGTCATCGACGCCGCCGGGCGGGTGCTGGCGCCGGGATTCATCGACTGCCACAACCACGGCGCCCTGGGCGGAACGCGGATCGGCAAGCGCGGCATCCCCGTGGCCTGCGAAAACGCCATCCTGGCCGGGGTGACCAAGCGCATCTGCGGCACCGACGGCCTTTCGCCCGCTCCCGTGGCGGAGGATCAGCGCGAAGATTACGCCTTGCTGCTCAAGCCCTTGGATGGCGAGATCGGGGAGCCGTGGACGTGGTCCACCCTGCCCGAATTTTACGCATGGCACCGGGGACGCTCGGTCACTGATATGGGGGTGCATCTGGGACACAGCGCCGTGCGGCGCCTGGCCATCGGCAACGTGAAGCGGCCCGCCGTAGCCAGCGAGGTGAAACTGATGGAAGAGGTGGTGCGGCGGGAGGCGCCCCATGCCATCGGCTTTTCCACCGGGCTGATCTACAATCCGGCGGTCTACTCCGACCAGAAGGAACTGGCGGCGCTGATCCGCGCCTTCAACTCGGTCAAGCCGGGGGGCTTCTTTCCCCACATCCGCAACGAGAGCGACGCTATCCTTGAGGCTCTCAAGGAGGCCATCGGTGCGGCCATCGATGGCGGCGGCGCCTACGGCAACGAGCATTCCAAGATCGGCGGGCCGCGCAACTACGACAAGATCGGCCAGGTGGAGGGGATGTTCGATCAGGCAGCGGACAACGTGCCGGCCATGGAGAACATGTACATCTACACCGCCGGCAGCACCACCGGCGACGCGATCTTTCCCCCCGAGTTCCGCTCCGGCAGCCGGGACGAGTTCCTGAGCCACCTCAAGTCCCCCACCTCGCGCCGCGCCATCTACGAATGGATACGCAGCGGCTCGGCCACCTGGGAGAACTTCGTCGATTTCTGCGGCGGTCTGCAAGGCGTCCAGATCGCCGGGATCAAGGAGGGCGTCGGCGACGAATTCCTCGGCAAGCGGCTGGGAGACGTGGCCCGCGCGCGGGGCTTTCCCGATCTGGATTCCTTCGAGGCCCACAACGCAGTGATGGATTTCTTCGTCGACAACGACCTGCTGGTGACCATCATTTCCCACCACGGCGACGAGCCCACCGTGCAGCGCCTGTTCAAGCGCAAGACCATGGCCATCTGCACCGACGGCCTCATGCCCGGCCCCGGCCAGAAGCCCCACCCCCGCTCCATCGGCTCCTTCCCCAAGGCCCTGCGCTACGCCCGCGAGCTGGGGGTGGAACTGAAGGAGATCGTCCACCGCATGACGGTCATGCCCTGCGCCTTCTTCCACCTGGAAAGCCCGCTGCTGCGGCCGGGGGCCGACGCTTCCCTCGTGCTCTTCGACCCCGAAACCGTGCGGGAGATGAACGACTACGACGATCCGTACATCCCCCCGCAGGGGATCGGCCACGTCTGGATCCACGGCGTGCCCGTGCTGCAAGAGGCCGAGATCAAGGTGCCCGATCCCTACCCGGGGCGGATATTGAGGACGGTGGCGCACTAGGGCGGGTTATTTCAGCTCGGCACGCTCCAGCAATTCGTGGATGCGTGCGGCGTCCTCAGGGTCCTGGAACGGATCGCTGGCGGCTACCAGTCCTCGTCTTTTTCCATGGCCCTGAAGTTGACTAAAAAGCTAATGTACGCCACGTGTTGCAGGACTTCGGGGTTGCGTTTAAGCGGCTCCTTCGGTAAATCGTTGATCCCTTTTCAAATCCCTTTCTCATGAGGCGACACATCATGCCCACTGTTTTCCAAATATTTTATCAGTGCAATAGCAATGGTCGCTGCCGTCAGAGGATGGCCAAGCCTAGACCAATGGAGTGATATTTTGTCATCCGTCCATTTAAGAAAAGACTTATCGTTATCAATGAAGTCTTTGCCTAGAAGATCCATTAACTCGTCGGTCATATCAATACCAAACGCTTGCAACTCCTCTTTGATTCGAAGAATACGCCGCTGTGCCCAATTCTGGCGTTTAGACCAAGACAAAAACATATCTTTATATATTGTATTTGGTGCAAATTCGTGGCATTCAGAGCACATAAATATAATATTTTCAGGTAAATTCGTACCGCCTAGCGCTGAGGGAACAATGTGGCATCGTTCAAGTGGTGCTTTTTGCCATGCTTTTACGCTATCGGAAAATAGATGTACATCCTGCGTTACATTATATCGGCCCCACCAGTTGTAACCGCACGCCCAGCATGCTGGTTCTCCAATGTCGAGAAAAAAACCAACGTCATTTATGAGTTTTGCTTCATTATCCGACCAATACTCGAGGATTGTGGAATGATTCGGCAAATGCGCGCGTGCCATTTTCGGTTTATCCGGTCATTGAGGCGGTTGATATTTTGTAATTTCGCTTGCCCTGGTACTCGTACTCCAGGGGCAAACGGGTTTCCACCTGGTCGAAGGCGGTGCCGGATATGCAGATCCCGCGCGGCGATGTTCACACCGTCACCGTATAGGCCCCCCTCCTGCACCAACACATCGCCCAGGTTGATGCCGATGCGAAACACCATCTTACGGTGCTCAGGCAGACGGGCGTTACGTTCGGCGAGCTCCCGCTGGATTTCCGCCGCACAGCCCACCCCATCGACGACGCTGGCGAACTCAGCCAGGATGGCGTCGCCCGGGGCATTCACCACCCGGCCATGATGGGTTTCAATGATGGAAGAGAAGAGTTGCCGGTACTCGGTGAGCGTCGCAAGGGTAGCCTCGTGATCGTCGCCCATGAGGCGGCTGTAACCGGCCACATCGGCGCTGAGGATCGCGGTGAGCTTGCGTTCAACCTGCGAAGAATCCATGGAGGTTCCCCTCGACCGGTCCAGTCAAAACAAAGTAAATAATCTTATCACACGCGCCGCCCGTGCTGGAAGCCGGTGCAATCGATCGCTTCGCTGAGGTGCAAGGGCGTTACCGGCTGGCGGCGTTCGAGTGGCCCAGGCTCGCCAATGCCTCGCTGGTCCCTTCCCAGTCGGTCATCTTGGCCGCCAGTTCGGCCCGGCAGGCATCCCGTTCCCGCTCGGCTTCGGCCATGACTTCCCAGGAGGTCTGCTCGTAGTAGTCCGGCCGGGCAAACAGGGTCTCCATATCGGCCAGTTTCCGCTCCAAGATATGGATCTCCGTCTCCAGATTGCTTACGCGCTTTACCAGGCGTGCGGCATCCCGTTTGGCCGCCTTGCGCGTTTGATAGCCGGAACCCTCGCCGGTCTTGGCGGGGACGGTTTCCGGCAGACGTGTGGGCCGGGCGCCGGCCAGGTAATCGTCGCCCTCCTGCTCCAGGTATTCCTCGTAGGTGCCGTGGAAATCCTCGCATCCCTCAGGCATCAGCGCCAGGACACGCCCGGCGAGGGAGGAGACGAAGTGGCGGTCGTGGCTGACGAATATAAGCGTGCCTGAGAAAGCCTGCAGGGATTCCAGCAGAGCCTCCCGCCCTTCCAGATCGAGGTGGTTGGTGGGTTCGTCCAACACGAGCAGATTGTCCCGCCGGAGCATCAAGCCGGCGAGTTGCAGCCGGGCCGATTCGCCGCCACTGAGCACGGCGGTTTTTTTTTCAGCGTCATCGCCGGAGAAGAGCGTCCGCCCCAGGGTGCTGCGTATGGTGGGCTGATCGGTGCCGGGCGCGGCATGTTGCAGCCAGCTGATCAGGCTGTAGTTTCCTTCCAGCAGGCTTTCGTGTTCCTGGCCGAAGTACCCCAGCCGCACATTGTAGCCGGGCTCCACTTGGCCCGCGTCGTGCTTCAGATGCCCGGCGATGATTTTCAGGAGGGTCGATTTACCGATCCCGTTGGGGCCGACCACGGCCAGCTTTTCCCCGCGCCGCATCTGAAAGCTCAGATCGTTGAGCACCGGCTGGTCGTGGAAGCTCTTGCAAACCCCGCGCAGTTCGAGCACTTCCTGGCCCGAGGCGCGCATCGGCTCGAAGCGAAAACCCGGACGGCGCCTGGAGCCGATCTTGACGCGGGGAATCTGCTTCGCCAGCCGCTCCACCTGCTTGGCCCGTGAATTGGCCTGCCGCGCCTTGGTGGCTTTGGCCCGGAATCGATCGATGAATTGCTGCGTCTCCGCAATCTTTTTCTGCAAGCGTTCGGTATCGGCGGCCCTTTGTTGGCCGGCCAGCACCTTGGCGTTGGAAAAGTCTTCGTAGTTCCCTTTGTAGAGGGTCAGTTCCTGATAGTCGAGATCGGCGATCCACCGGCACACGGCGTCGAGAAAATGGCGGTCGTGGGAGACCAGCACGATCGATCCTGGATAGCTGCGCAGGTATCCCTCCAGCCAGCGGATGGAAACGATGTCCAAATGATTGGTGGGCTCGTCCAGCAGGAGCAGCTCCGCCTCTTGGAAAAGCGTCTGGGCAAGCAGCACGCGCATGCGGTAGCCGCCGGAAAGCTCGCGCATGTTGCGTCGATGCCGAATGCTGGGAATGCCCAATCCTTCCAGGAGAGCGCCCGCTTGCGCTTCGGCGGCGTAGCCGTCGGCGTCGGCGATGACGCTCTCCAGTTCTGCCAGCCGAAGACCCGTTTCGGCGGATTCCGGGTCCGGCCGAAATCCATCAGGGGGTTGGGTCTGGGACGTCCCATCCCCGGGCGCCATCAGCCGCGATTTTTCCTGTAGCGCTTTCCACAGCGCGGGTTTGGCCTGTAAGACCACATCGAGCAGGGGCTGATCGTCGAAATGGGAGTGATCCTGGGGCAACAGCCCTAACCGCAGGCCGTTGGAGCGGGAGATGCGGCCCCCCTCGGGCTTAAGTTCCCCCGAGAGCAATCCAATCAGGGTGGATTTGCCCGAGCCGTTTGCACCGACCAGCCCATAATGGGTGTCCGGGGCCAGGCGCCAATCGACGTTCTCGAAAAGCAACTGGGTACCGAACTGCATGGTGACGCCGGAAAGGCTGATCATGGGCGAGTCGAATGGGCCGGTGTGCGGATGATTGAGCCAACGGGCGGACTAGCCCACCATGGTATAGCCGCCGCTTACGCTGAGCACCTGCCCGGTGACGTGGCCGGCTGCTGCGTCGGAGGCAAGGAACAACACCGCGTTGGCTACGTCTTGGGGTCTGCCGATCTTTTTCAGCGGGAGATTCTTGGCCACCTTGACCATCTGCTCCTCGGTGAACATCTGATCCTTATTGACCCACATGCTGCTGCTGCCGATTTCTTCATCCGTTTCGGGGATGGTGACACCGGGGCAGACGGTATTGCAGCGCACACCGAAGCGGCCATTCTCCTTGGCGATGGTCTTCATGAAGCTGTTGATCGCCGCCTTCATCCCCCCGTATACGGCCTCCCTGGGCTCTCCTTGGCGCGAGGCGTCGGAGCTGATGGAAACGATGGCGCCACGGTTGCGCTCGATCATGTGATCCAGCACGACTTTGGTACAGTTTAGCACGCCCACGTAATTGACCTGAATGATGCGCTGCCAAAAATCCGGAGTGCTCTGGACGAAGTACATCAGCTGGTCCCATCCTACATTGTTGACCAGTACATCTACCGCGTTGTGCCGTTCGATGGCGGCGCCGACGAGCCGTTCGACTTGATCCATTTGAGTCACGTCGGTCGGGACGACTTCCACTGACCCCGGACCCTTCTTGTTGGCCTCTTCGGCGACCCGATCCGCTTGGTCCATATCGATGTCGCCGACTGTGACCACGGCGCCCTCCCCGGCAAACGCCAGCACGATCGCCCGCCCGATGTTTGATCCGCCCCCGGTAACGATCACCGATTTTCCGTCCAGTCCCAGATCCATATTCTTCTCCTCGGATTTACCCGCATATCCACCGCCGCCTGCCCTCCGATGAATTAAACCAAAACAGGGTGGAATGGGAAGCGTGGAATCGGGAAGAGAGACTCAGCGTGCTGCGGATTGCAGCAGTTGGATCAGGCGGGCCGGAATTCGCTCCAAGCTGATGACGTGGTCCACGCCGCCCGCTTCGATAGCCTCGGCGGGCATGCCGAACACGACGCTGCTTTCCTCGTCCTGTGCGATGTTGATGGCGCCACATTTTTTCATGGCCAACATGCCCTGCGCCCCGTCGGCGCCCATGCCGGTAAGGATCATCCCGATTGCCTGGCTGCCGACAGCCTTGGCGACGGAATAGAACAGGATTTCCACGGCGGGTTTCTGGTGATGCACGTCCGGACCATCCTGCAGCATGACATAGTAATGGGATCCGGTGCGTTTCAACGCCATGTGCCGGTTGCCGGGTGCCAACAGAGCCAGACCCGGCACCACGCGGTCACGGTCGCGGGCCTCCCTGACTTCGATCGCGGTCAGTGAATTGAGTCGCTCCGCAAAAAGCGCCGTGAAGCCCAGGGGCATGTGCTGCACCATCGCGATCCCGGGGAAGTTGGCCGGAAGGCGGGTGAGAATGGCTTCCAACGCCTGCGTGCCGCCTGTGGATGCACCGATCGCGATCACCGTCTTCGCGAGCCTCCCCCCATCGACGTCAAGGGAAAGGGGTTCGATCTTTTGCGGCGTCGGCATGCGCAGCCGTCCAATCCGGGCCCTGGCCGCGATTTTCACCTTGGTGATGAGCTCCCGGATGATTTCGCGCACTTCCGTGCCCGAACCCGGCTTCGCCACCACATCCACCGCTCCCAGTTCCAGGGCCAGCATGGCGATCTTGCTGCCCTTTTTGGAGAGAGACGAGACGACGACCACCGGCATGGGGCTGTGGCGCATGAGCCCCTTGAGGAAGGTGATCCCATCCATGCGGGGCATATTGATATCGAGGGTCAGCACGTCGGGCGCCAACGATTCGATCATATCGGCCGCGACCAGGGGATCGGGCGCGCCACCCACAACCTGGATGCCGGGATCCTTGCCCAACTCGTTGGTGAGGATGCCTCGCACCACGACCGAATCGTCGATGACCAGTACTTTAATCGCCATTCAATGATTCACTCCGCGAGTCAACTTGAAGGGAACCGCCGAATCGATGCTCATCCGCCGCTTCTCAGCCTACCGTGCATGTTTGAGGTCGAAGGGCTTATGCCGGTTCCACAGGTGAAATCTTTAGGCGTGATCGTTGAGACGGTAGATGGCCGCCTCCACCGGAGCGAGATCCTGATCCTGACCCACGAGACTCTCCGAGGACCCCAGGATCAATACCCCACCGGGTTTTAAGAGCGACTTGTAGATTTCCACCAGCCGCATACGGTTTTCAGTGGTGAAATAGATCATCACGTTTCGGCAGAATATGACGTCCTGTGGCAGCGAAATGGGGAACGGGGGCTGGGCCAGATTGATCTGGCGGAATTGGATCAGATCGCGCACCTCCTTCTTGACCCGCACCAGGGATTCCGCATTTTCCCGCCCTTTTTGAAAATACTTCTTCAGAATATTCTCAGGCACGTTCTGTGACTTATCCATGGAGTATGCGCCAAAGCGGGCCATTTCCAGGGCTCGGGTGGAAATGTCGGAAGCAATGATATTGGGCCGTGGATTGCCCTGCCCCTGCTCCAGGATCGTGATCGCAGCTGAATACGGTTCTTCCCCGGTCGAGCACCCGGCGCACCAAACGTTCAATTCGCGCTGACCCTTCGCGGCTTTTTCGTCGGCCAAGCGCTTGAGAAACTCGAAGTGCAGAGGCTCGCGGAAAAACTGCGTGTGGTTGGTAGCGATGGCGTTGACCAATTCCTCCGTTTCGACCCCGCTCGGATCGGACAGCACCCACTGGAAGTATTCATCGACACTACCCAACCCCAACGCTTTCACCCGCTTGAAAACGCGGGCCTCGATGAAACTTTTTTTATGCTCCCCCAACACAATGCCGCTGTTGCGGAAGATCAGTTTACGGACCTTGTCGTATACCGATCTGTCTTCATTCACGGGATGCCACCGCGCCGTCGACTCGTGGAGCCACTGCCGATCCTTGTCATCATTTCCTCGCCGGGCAGGATGAGGCCCCGATCCAGCGAATCGATAGGGGGTCGCATGCGATAGGGTATGCGCCGCTTGATTCCACCTAGTTCGCACGTCGTCCTTTCGAAGTAATCATGAAGCAGAGCGGACCAACCCTTTCATTTCCTCCCACGGAAATATCTTCTCGATATCGAGGAGAATTTTGATCTGCTCTTTCACACGGCCCAATCCGAGAATGGTATCGCTGCCCACCGAAGCCCCGTATTCCGGACTAAGGTCGATGTCCTCCTCGCCGATATCCACGACATCAACCACCTCGTCGACGATGACGCCGCCGGTCACAAGCTCCTTGGCGAGCCCGATTTCCACAATAATGATACAAGTGCGCTTGGTCTCTTCCACAACGCCGAAATCCAGCTTCTTCCGCAGGTCGAAAACGGGGATGATCCGCCCCCGCAAATTGATCACGCCGCGAACAAAGTCTGCGACGCCCGGAACGCGCGTAATCGGGATCAGTGCGATAATTTCCTGAATGTTCATCACAGAAATACCATAATTTTCGTGGCCCAATTGGAATGTAAGGTATTTTCCCGCCACGGTATACGAGGTCGCGGCTTCCGGAGCGGCGCCTGCATTTTGTTCGGTCATGAAAATTGTCCTTTCAGCGGGAAGCAATTACACCGGTCACGTCCATTCGAAGGCGGTTTTTTTTCCTGGGCACAAAACTGTTACGCCGGCACCGCAGTGGTACGCTGATTTTTCGTGGCGGCCAACACATTGTGGATATCCAGGATGAGCCCCACGGTGCCGTCGGCCATGATCGCACCACCTGAAATTCCCGGTACCGATCCCAGTACGCGGCCTAGATTCTTCAGCACCGTTTGCTGTATGCCGATCACTCGATCGACCAGAATGCCATATTGCTTGCCCATGCATTCCACCACCACCACGATGCCTTTCGTGGAGTCGGCGCATGCACCGTTCACTTCGAAAATCCTAGACAAATGGTGCAATTGAATCTGGTTCTTGCGCAGGGTTACCACCTCGCCTTTTTCGGCAATGGTGGCGATCATCTCGGGTTTGATCTGGAACGATTCCACGACGACCTGGACGGGAAAAATGAATCGCTCGTCGCCGACTGTAACCACCAGACCATCGATCAACGCCAGGGTCAGCGGCAGGGCGATCTGAAACCGCGTACCTTGGCCGGGTTCCGAATCGATGAGTACTGTCCCCCGCATCGAGTTGATGTTGCGCTTGACGACATCCATGCCCACGCCACGGCCGGAAATTTCGGTGACCGACTTGGAGGTGGAAAATCCGGGTCGAAATATCAGGTCGAAAATTTCCGCATCGCTGAGCCGATCCTCTGGGCGCACCAAACCCGATTCCAAGGCCTTGTTCAGGATGGCGTCGCGGTCCAGTCCGCGACCGTCGTCCCGTAAGACGATGTTGATGTTGCCGCTCTCGTGAAAGGCTTGCAGCTCGATCAAGCCTGATCGCGGCTTGCCGGTTTGCTCCCTCGTCTCCGCCGGCTCGATACCGTGATCGACGGCATTGCGAATCATGTGAACGAGAGGATCGCTGATCAGGTCGATGTAGACCCGGTCCAGTTCGGTCTCCTCCCCGTGGGTGCGAAACTGGATCTCTTTGCCCGACTTGCGGGAAAGGTCGCGAACCAGCCTCGCCATCTTCTGAAAGACCCCGGCAATAGGCACCATGCGAATGGATGTGCCCACGCTTTGCAACTGGCGAGTCAATACCGTGAGGCTGTGTAATTTCTTCTTGAACGATTCGGATGTGATTGCTTGGACGGATTCGTCCTGGGTGATCATCGATTCCGTAATCACCAATTCGCCGATCGCATTGATCATTTCGTCCAACCGGTCGTAATTCACCCGGATCGTTTCCTGGCTGGCCGTCAATTCCCTCGGACTGGAGGTAAATGATTTTTGCCGCCTGAGCGCGCTGGCGACTTGCTTGGGAGATGCTTTCTCTTGGCGAATCAAGCGCTCGCCTATTTTTTGATTGGCCTCTCCATCGGTCTTGGGTTCCAGTGCTTCATTGAGCACGCGCTTGCTGATTACTCCGTTTTCCACCAGGATTTCACCCAGCTTTTTTTCGCCGGTGTCGGGAGGGCGAGCCTGATCCTGCTGGCCGCTCGTCGCCGCTTTGAGAGTCGCCATCAGCTGCGGCAATTCCGGATCCGCTGCCATTCGGCCGTCGGACTGAAGTGCCTGGGCCAGTGATTCGATGAGCCGCTCCAGCCCGTCCATCACCTCGAAAAAGACGTCCATAATTCTATTATCGAGGGTCAGCTTTCCTTTGCGCACCATGTCCAAAAGGTTTTCGGCCTGATGGGAGAGGGTGGACATGTCGGTCAGATCGAGAAAGCCGGCGGTACCCTTGAGGGTGTGGAAGGTGCGGAACACCGCGTCGATGGCCTCCCCATTGGCGGGATCCTCTTCCATCGACAGCAACTGCGCGTTGGCCTCTTCGACGGATTCCTTGGCCTCGGAAACGAACGACAGGAGAATATCGGTATCGCCTTGAATGACCGTTTCTCCTGGCACCTCGGCTACCACCGCCTCGGCTTCTCCCTCCGCCACCTGGACGGCTTGATCGTTTTCAGCAGCGGGTTGACGGGGTGAATCTCTGTCCGGGGCAGGCGGAGTCGCCTCAGCCGGATGTGCCGTCTGTGGGGTCTGGGTTTCCCCACCGTTCTCATCTCCGAGTTCCGGCACTGCCAGGGCGGCAAGCAGTGATTCAATCGTGCCGTGCAAGGGCCGACCCGCGGCCAGCAGGTTAAGTGCTTCGGTAAGCCAATCCTTGACCGCCAAGAGCGGCTCGACGTCGAAATCGCAGCCCTTCTCCTCGATATAGCCCTCCGCGGCGTGGCAGAGTCTTTCGATTTGATTGAGTCCCAAAAATCCGGCATCCCCTTTGAGAGAATGAAGGATGCGTAACGCGGCCGCGCAACCTTCCTGGTTGACCGCCCCCTCCATCCTCAACAGGTGGGATTCCAGATCGGTCAGCGCGTTTGAGTGCTGGGCCAGGAACTCTTCGAGCATCTCGGGGTATTGCACCTGGGTTGGCTCGGATTCCGGTGAGAGTACTCGAAGGGGCTGCTCCGTTTCTCCACGAGACGGGTCCGATCGGAGTGGGTTGGCCTCACTGCCGGCTTCTCCGCTCCGCAACTCCGCCAATCCACGCCGGATGTTCTGTAAAGCCTTTTCGGGATCCGGCGATTGATCCATCACAAGCGCGCTCGCCTCGCTCTCTAGTTTTTGGGCTAGATTCGCGAGATGCTCGTCCGTCGTGTAGGGGGCCGATTTGGTGAGCTCTTGCAATTGTTGGAGCAGTACCGCCAGGGTCGCCAGATTGTCCACGTCGGCTTGGCTGGCGGCTTGGGCCAGCGCTTCCAGCCGCTGCTCGATGCCCTTTTCGACCGCCACATCATAACCGCCGCCTGTGGGGAAGGCCGCGGGTACCGGGCTGTCCGCGGCTGTGGCTCCATCTGCGAGTAATTCATCTAATTTGCGCTTGACGCCATCCATCGTGGAATGGGGATCAGTTGATTGATCCATGATCAGCCGCACGACTTCCCCCTCAAGCCACTCGGTATCACCGATCAGGCCGGCAGCATGCGCCTCCGCAGCAGCCCCGCTGAGTTGTTTGACCTGGCCCAGAAATTGGCTCAGGCCGCCCAGATCGCCCAGATCGACCCCGTCCGCCAACTCGCGGATGCCACGCACCAGATCGTTGATATTATTGACAGCGTTTTCGGTCATGGCTCGACGAATCCCAGGGTTGGGTATCGGCCGCCCGTTAATTCCCGAATGATGGGAATGAGATTGGACCCATGGATCGTGATCTTCAAGGTTTGCGGGCAAGTTGGGCCGGAGGCGGCTCGCGGCTCGTGCCACCTGCCATAGGAAGTATGGGCGTCACATTACCATGGATTGCCGCCAGCTACCCGTCCTCTACTCCATGTCTACGAAATCGGAGTCCCCGAGTCGGCGCAGGTTCTGAGGCAGATAATTGCCTGAGTCACCGCGCTCCGACTCGATCTTGCTGCGTAGGCTGCCCTGGTTTTTGTGCGGCAACATCAGCCCGGGTGGAGCGGCAGTTGCGGCAGCCTGAGGCTGAGCGGGAAGATCGCTCCTCGTCATGGCGCTCCGGCCGCCACTGGAAACCTGTACTTTCAGGGCCTGCTTGCCATCGATCAGCACCGCCAAGTCGGCCACAAGACCGTTCAACTGCTCGGCTTGGGCGGAAAGTTGCTCGCTGGAAGCGGCAGTCAAATCCGAGTTGGAAGCATTGGATTGGGTTACGTGGTCAATCTGCGACATCGCAGCATTCACTTGGTCCACGCCTTGTGCCTGTTCGTTGCTCGCGGCCGCGACTTCGCGCACGATTTCTCCCAGTTTCCGAATTGACTTATTGAAATCCTGCAATAAGCCGTTGACGTCGTTTGCCACCCTGACACCCTGCTCGGCTCTCTGGCGATTTTCCTCGACCAATTCGCTGGTGTCCTTGGCCGCGTCGGCGCTGCGCCGGGCAAGATTGCGCACCTCCTCCGCCACGACGGCGAAACCTTTGCCGGCGTCACCCGCCCGGGCTGCCTCGACTGCGGCGTTCAAGGCGAGCAAGTTGGTCTGGAAGGCGATCTCGTCGATAGTATTGATGATTTTGGCGGACTGGTCGGCGGAATCCTTGATATCCTGAATCGACGTGACCATCCGGCTCATGGCCTCGCTGCCCTGCTCCGACGATTTCCTGGCGTCGTCGGCCAACTTGTCCGCCTGGATCACATTGTCGGCGTTTTGGCGCGTCATGCTGGCAATTTCCTCCAGGCTGGCCGAAGTCTCCTCGAGACTCGAAGCCTGTATGCCAGAGGCTTCGGACAATGACTTGCTGGCCAGGGAGAGATCGTTCGCCGCGGAGTTGACTTGCCCCGATACCACGCCTATCCCCTCGATTATCTTCTTCATGGGCCGGGTGATGGAGCGGGTTATGAAGTAACTGACAAACGCTACCAGAAAAAATGAACCCAGAACGAAGAGAAAAAGGAACAAGAAATAGAGGGTTTGATCGGCAAAAAACAGGGATCGGGCCGCGACTCCGGCCAATATCCAGTGTCGGGGATTTGTCTCGCCGTAGGCTACCGGTATTGATGTAATGACATCGCCGTTTACGTCCGAAAGAAATTCGCCGTCCTGCGATAGGATTCGACTGGAAAATTCCGGCAAATCGCCGTGGATCGTAAATTGGGGATTATTTACCTCAAATCCCCATTCCTTCCCTACATTGGGATTGACCAGATAGTGGCCGGAACTATTCAGAAGAAGGTACCGAATATCCTGGCCTTCCGATTTAAGATTATTGAGTAATCTATCGGCAAAGATAGTCAAATTGATGACGCCCGCTTGGGTCCCATTTTCGTCTACAATCACCGTCGCGTAATGGATGATGGGTTGATAAGGTATTTGCACTTTTTGATTTTTCCGGTTTAGTCCCAGTTCCGATACGTAGACCTGACCATCTTCCAAGTTCAACGCGTCTGAAAAATATCGCTCGCTCCGCCGATTGTTCAGTTGGCCACTTTCAAGCACCCTGACTTTGCCGTTTACCGAATGGACCCTCACCAATTCCTCACCTTGAGCGTCGACGAATCCGATCTCCATGTAACGCTTTTTACTAGCGGCAAACTCCCGAAATATAACTCCGAGCCGCTTTTGCCATTCCTCCGTGGTCGATTGGTCCACGGGGTCTATCCCGCCGTTTATCTGAGCCCGCAGTATGCCTTGAACGGGTGGTGTGCTTTTCAGGAAAAATAGATCGGACTTGATATCGGCCAGAAAGTTCTCCATGTGAATTTTATGCATCATAATGTCGTTATAGACGACATTATAGGCTCGCGATTCACTGGCCACGGTATCGGTATAATAGCGATAGATCCCAAGGGTGATCAAGATAACCAGGATTAACCCGTTAAAGGCGATCATCAATTGACCTTGTAGTCCCCTAAATATGGACATGGCAGCCCCTCCACATGTTTACGGGTAACGAAACTTTCCCCGCGGATGAAACCAATGTCGCTTTCATTGGGAGCCCGTTTTGCTTATGATCGATTATATCAGTCCGCAGCCGGTGATCCAATTTTCCAGCGACGTGACTTTTCCGATCCGCAATATTCAGGAATGACATCTATCTGGCCAATAAACATCGAGGACCTAGTACGCTCCCGTTCGCAGCACTTTCAGACCGATACTGATAATGTACTGGCTGTGGCACTGACCCGGCTGGCCGAGTGTATCATTCCTGGTCCATCCGCGCACATTCCCTAACGCAGGCGGGGAGCAGATCGACACCACGCACCTCAGTATCCATCGAATCGCAAGCAATATCTGTAATATAATTTATATTCGCGGCCGCGAAATGAATTCGCTATTTACTATTAACTAGTATATTAATTATATATGAATGTATATCGTTATCATAGACCCGACCCTCGCGTTCCCAATTGAACGCGACAAATGGCGCCGTTGCCCGGCATCGTTGTGACGGAATCGATTACCATCGGGTCAGGTCTTCCATGCCGTCAGTATGACTTGGACCCCAATTACTTAAACCGCGAAAAGCGGGATCAATGCTACACGAGGCGGGGCAGGTCGAAACTCTCGCTACGCTTGGCTAGAGGACCACGGCAATATCACGCCGCCACGCGATCGCGATGGCAAACGGCGCATGGCAGTACCCGGCTGGCTGAGCCCAATTTGCCGCCGCGAAATGAGAAGGCCGGGGATCAAAAAGCCGATCGGTCAACATTCCGGAAGGGCCGCGAACTTGGCTATGAACTTGGCTATTTTTTCACCCCCAATCCTTGCACCCGTACGCGTTGGCTCTTGCCGGAAACCGGATTGCTCAAGGTGTATAAGCCTCGACTGCTGATGCCCCGAAACCCTCGGCCTCTCCGCCGATGACGTAGATAACGCCATCGACGACCCCCGCCGTTGTCCTATAACGAGCCGTAGGCATTGATTCGACAGTGACCCATTCATCGTTTACAGGATCGTATCTCTCGCTGGCATCGCTTAAGCAGCACCCTCCGAAAACATAAAACTTCCCGTCGACCCTCCCATTCGCGGGAAATTCCCGGGCAGTCGGCATAGGCTCCAGGAAAGTCCAAGAATTGCTGATCGGGTCGAAGGCCAATGTTTCCGCCAACTGTCCTCCGTCTTTTTCGAAGCCCCCGAATACGTATATCACCCCGCCGTGGGCGCCAGCGGTCATCGCGTAGCGTGGCGTGGGCAATAACTGGAGCGATTCCCAGGAATCCGCGATGGGGTCGTAAACGTGTACAAGATCGGTAATTCCTTCCGAACCGCCGATAATCGTCCCTCCGATGATGTAGATTTTCCCATCGACGACCGCGCTGGCCGCCGATGTACGCGGAGTGGGCAACGGCGATGCTTCCGTCCAGGAATTCGATTGGGGATCGAAGACGTCAACGGTGCTTACATTGGAGGAACCATCGTGGCCGCCCATTACGTAAATTTTTCCGTCGACCGTTTCTGCCATAACCCCGTACCGGGCCGTGGGCATCGGGCTGCGCACCGACCAACTGTTGGTTGGCGCATGAAAGGCTTCCACCGTATCGAGCGGGTCGGAGCCTCCAACGACAATGCCTCCAAAAACATAAATGATTTCATCGACCACGGCACTCCCCGCCAGTGAACGAGGAGTAGGGATACTTGCCTTGGTTACCCAACCCTGATCGGCATTGGTCTGGTCATCGTCCACACCTGTTCCGGTTCCATCGGCATCAGACCCAGTGTCCGTACTGTTCCCGCCGGTCCCATCGCTGTCCGCACCGCCATCATCTCCGTCGGTGCTGCCGCCACCCCCGGTAGCGCCTCCACCCGCCGTACCGCCGCCATCACCCGAATCATCGGAGACATCCTTTTCGACGTTTGTTGCGGATTGTGCTTTGCCGGAAGGACCGTCCCCCAGGAGACATCCCGAAACAAGCAGAACGGAAGTAACGATGATCACCAGTTCCCGCATATGTCCACCGCCGATGATTGAAATTTTGTGACGAATTATCACGCATTAGTTGATTTAGATGGTCATACCCGTCCTGGCCATTTTTACGTATATTAGTATTTATTTCTATGTATAGTAGCGTGCTTTTATTATATACGTGAAATCGGTGAGTGCGTGGCCGAGTCACAGCGCCCGATAAGAATTATCGTGGCTGCACCACGCCAATTGACCACCGACTATTTATCAAATAGTGACTGCCAAGTAAACAGGTATAAAAATGTTTCCTGGTTGGCCCAACTATAATTTGATGCCAAAACTATTATAAGATACGTAAATATTTTAAAAACATTCGTGAATTTAAATATCTCACAACCCCGAATGGTGCTTGAGGCGGATTTGTATGGGAATCTAAATTAATAAAGAAATGTGATTATCAAGTAATAAGAGACACCTCCCGAATTGAAAATTTCACCGGGGAACGCTCGATGTTCAAATTAAGGGATTTGGTAAATGCCAGGTTACGGCAGACTATAATTTGGCGAGGCGCATCTGCGCGCCTGAATTCCGAGAGAAAACACCCACGGCGCGTTGCCGGGTCAATTCCCACGGGGTCCACACGGCCGGCTGTTGAACTTGGAGGCTGCCGCGCTGGCTCTCGATTTTATCCCTGACATGCGTTGCCCTTCCGGTTCCCGCTGAATCCGGGTACACTGCATCGTGACGCGGATGCCTTGAGGATTACGCGCAGACTCGCCGATAAACGGGAAAGGTTCCGGCAATCGCCATGGTTGAATCGGTTCGACGGCGCGTTTCATCGCGATCAATCTCGGTTGGTCATGGGAGATTTGCCGGCCTATTGACGAAAACGCGCGTCGATAGGTTCTCACTTTTGGGACCGCCAATTATTTCGTGAGCGTCGGTTTTTACTGCCCGATCCCGCGTCAAAAAATGATGTCGCCGGAACGGCACCCCACGCCATGGGGCATGGAAATGGCGTTAGCCGCTGATGTTGGCCTGCCTAAGCCGGCCGTATTGATTACGTGAATTGGGAAGCCGGAATACGGAATATCCTTACTTCTATCTCGATCTATTTTCGGATGGAAGATCGGGTACGAATTCGGTAACCACTTCCCCGTCGAGACTTGACCGTCATGATAGACGATTTCTTCGGTTTGATCGTCGCCGGAGGTGCCGGCACGAGGCTTTGGCCGATCAGCCGCAGCAATATACCCAAACAGTTGTTGCCTCTGGGTGGGAACAATCGTTCCTTGTTGCAAGAATCGTTTTTACGCCTGCGCCGCAACATTGCCCCTGAACGAATCAAGACTGTCACCAGTGTATTGTACGATCAGAAGGTGTTGGAGCAATTGCGCGATCTGGATAGCAACTATCCAGCGGCAAACCTTCTGAAAGAACCTCTCGGCAGGGACAGCGCGCCTGCCGTATTGTGGGGCACCCTGCGCCTTAATTTTGAATCACCCGAGGCGGTGACGGCGGTCGTGTGGTCGGACCAGATGATTCGGGATGAAGATGCCTTCGACGAGGCGCTGAACAAGGGTTACCAAGCCGTTCGCGACGGGGGCTTGGTCGCCATCGGCGTGCGGCCCAACCGGCCTGCCACCAACCTGGGTTACATCAATTACGGGCGGGATACTGGCGGAGGGACCTACGAGGTATTGCGCTTCATCGAAAAACCCGACCTGGCGACCGCGGAACGGTTGCAGGAAGAGGGAAATTGGGTGTGGAATGCGGGAATCTTCGTATTCAAGGTTCGCACACTGTTGGAGGAGTTTGAGCGCCTGGCCCCGACGCTCATGGGATACTTCCGGGAGCAAGGGGAGAACATTGCTCAAAATGATTGGTCGGACCCGGAATTGATGCAGAAGATATATGCCCGGCTGCAAAAGGAATCCATCGACTATTTGGTATTGGAACGTACCGATAAATTACGTCTGATACCCGCCGATCTCGATTGGAGTGATTTGGGCGCCTGGAACGAATTGTATATCCAAATGACCAAGGACGAAAACGGCAATGCGCTTTCCGGCAACGCGGTGACCATTGATACGCGGAATGCCTATATCCTGGCTGGAAAAAGGCTGGTCACCGCCGTCGGCGTGGAAAATCTGGTCGTAGTCGATACCGATGACGCACTATTGGTATGCGACATGAGTCGAGTGCAGGATGTCAAGCGTCTTGTGGAAACGTTGAAAGAAAATGGATACCCCCAGACGGAGGGGTTCGAAGAAACGGTACGGCCCTGGGGATCGTACATCGTGCTCAAAGAAGAGTCGCAATATAAGGTAAAAATGCTTGAGGTGAAGCCACACCAGAAACTATCGCTGCAATCGCATCGGCACCGTTCTGAGCATTGGATCGTAGTCGAGGGAACCGTGCGGTTGACTCGAGATAACGAGATCCGCGAATGTACGGTCAACGAACATTTTTTTGTCCCATCTGGGGCCAAACACCGTATCGAGAACTGCGGCGATAAAATGGCACGCATCATCGAAGTCCAATACGGTACTTATCTAGGAGAAGATGATATCGTACGCTATGATGATATCTACGGGCGCGAATAATATCTTATGAAGGGTTCACACCATATCACTGGTGATACAAGAAGCCGTATATTGAGAGCATATTGAGAGTATATTAAGAAGATCCTACCGGAATTCACGCAAATATTATATCATTGATATTTTCAACGCTTTGGCGATATAGCATCATGCCGGGGAATCCTAATATTTGCAAAGAATTGTTGCACCGGCCAGTTCCGTTTTCGATCTCAGGGCGGGCACGAGGCCAATTAACAATTTACACGAATATTAGAAAATCCAATATTTTTATTTTGTCTTTCACCTGAATTTTACTCCGTCGGCCGCATGCCTTCCAATGCTTCCGTAGCTCATGGAACATCGATCGAATATCATCGTATCATGCATTCGTTATTCGTATCTAGATGAATGATCAGGATAATAATATTGCACAGTTGCGCCGCGAGTTGTCCTCAGCCAGGATGCGGCTTGACGACCAAAAGAAGCATATCGCCGATCTTGAGTCCGAACTGAGTGGACGAAACGAACAGATCAATAAACTTGAACGTGATCTCAGCGATGGCAGGGAACATGCCGCCAGACTGGAACAGAATGTCGCGGCATATATCCATTCGAGCTCTTGGAAAGTTACCGCGCCCCTACGTCGTCTAAAATCAGCACGTATAAATATTCATGGCGTATTTCGTTCGGCATTACAATATTTATATTGGACGGTAACTTTACAAATTGGCCGGAGACTACGCGCCCGTGCGGCGGCAAAAATAATTCAGCCAAGCGGCCTGTTCGACGGGCCCTATTATCTGGAGCGATATTCCGATGTGGCTGACTCCGGTATGGATCCGTTGCTCCACTTTGTTTTGGCCGGTGCCGATGAACGCCGGGACCCCAACCCACTGTTTGACACCGCTTTTTACTGCGACGCAAATCCAGAAGTTGCAAAATCAAGATCGAATCCTTTGATACATTATATTCGAAGTGGCGCGTCGGAGGGCCGCAATCCTCATCCTCTGTTTCACACGGCATTCTACACCCAACACAACTCCGATGTTCCTTTGTCGGGTATCAACCCCCTAAGCCATTACCTTTCATTCGGACATCAGGTAGGCCGCGATCCAAATCCTCTTTTCAGCGGCAGCTACTATATCGGTAGCAATGATTATGGCGTGAAGTCCGATGCCAATCCATTGATACATTATCTCCTTGACGGAGCCGCCGCTGGAATCAATCCTCATCCTCAATTTCATACTTCGTATTATACGAGGAAATACCTCTCCGGCAAATCAAATGATATCAATCCTCTTGCTCACTTCTTTCTCCAAGGCGCGGCCAAGGGATTTCACACTAGATTTCAAATTACCGACAACGACGTCAATCAGGCACTGGCGCGCGTACGACTACATAAATTGAGTGTTTCAGTGATCGTTCCCACTTGGAATCGTTCGCCGATAATTTTGCGCGCATTAAATTCGGTTATGGCGCAATCCTATCCTGCAATTCAAATTATTATATCTGACGATGGAAGTACTGATGGTACTGAATCACTCGTGCGAGAAACGTTTGCAGACGCGATTGATGGAGGTCTGATCGAATACGTTAATAGCGGCCACAGAGGTGTCAGCGCAGCGCGTAACGCTGCTCTTCGTCTTGCCCGTGGCGATCTGATCGCCTATCTCGACTCGGATAATGAATGGAATCCGCACTACCTACTATTCATGGCGGCTTGTTTCGTGGATCATCCACGCATCGATTCTGTATATTCAGGGCTAAAAGTAATTAATCAGCTAAAGCAAAGAGATTTCGTACGCACCGTCCCCTACAACCGAAAACGACTCCTCCTATATAATTTTATCGACATCAATATATTCATACACCGCCGTGAACTTTTTGATCGGTTGGGGGGATTCGACGAGCAGTTGACCCGATTAGTCGATTGGGAATTGGTAATTCGTTATACCGAAAACAAACCGCCTTATTTCCTGCCTATTGCATTGGCCCAGTATTACGTGAGCCAAGGACTCAAGACCATTACCCTAACCGAGGATATGCACGCAAATTGGTACAAGATTATGCAGCGGCATAATCGTGAGGCGAAAACATATGGAGTTCCATTTTTCTCACATGAATCGACAAAAGATGGTGTGATTGTTGCGGACCAGGGCGACGAATCAGAGGCCGCAGTGGAACTATCGTGCAATATTTGTGGTTCCACGAAATTCACATTCGGACCGGGGCATCAAAAAAGCCGAATTGGAAACCTTCCCCAATGCGGCCAATGCCATTCCTTGGAGCGGCACAGGATCTTCCGAAAGGTATTCCAAAAGCTCATAGGCGATGAATTCAAATCATTCAGGGCGCTGCAATTCAGTTCGGATTTGGGTGTCGATCCTGGTTGGTTTCGACATCACGAAATATCGATATACGGAGGCGATAATTCGTTGGACTTGCAACGGATAGATCGCGCGGACTGTTCTTACTCGGTTATCATATGCAACCATGTTCTTGAGCACGTTTCCGATGATCAAGCGGCGGTGCGGGAATTGCTCCGCGTTGTAACGGAAGACGGTTTCGTATGCATTACCGTACCAAATCCTATCGAGCTAGCGCATACAAGAGATTGGGGGCATGCGGACGACGAAAATCACGGGCATTATCGGGTCTACGGTGCGGACGTGACACGGATTTTCCGCATCGCGTCGGGAGGCGCTTATATTTATGGATTCAAAGACATAGATCCGGTTACCGGGACCGAGGATATTATCTATTTTTTGACGAGATCCTTATTCCGTATGCATCGCATTATCGCTCGGTTGTCTGATAAAAGGCCTAGGTTGTATTTCTATCCCGATTACAGAAAAACCAATCCGTATCAGCGATTATTATACCAGCATTCAGATAATATTCTGGAAGTATCGCCCAATAATATCGAAGCATGCATCACTCAATTGGAAAGAAAGGACGGGCCTGGGCCTACGATATTTCACATCCACTGGACTTCATCAATAACGGGCGAATCTGGTTCGCCGGAGCATGCGGAAAGGGACGCCTTAACGTTCATCCATAATCTGGATAGGTTCGTCAGGCTGGGCGGGCGTTTGGTTTGGACCGTGCATAACGAGGCACCCCATGGGTCGCCTTGGCCCGAATTAGAAATTATCCTTCGTAAGGGTATCATCGAGCATGCATCGGCGATACATATCCATTCTCCACATGTAAAGGAACTGGTCTCCGGGTCATATGAAATTCCGGAAGAGAAAACGGTCGTTGCCCGCCATGGATCTTATGTAGGTGTTTATCCCAATACTATCGACCGTAACGCCGCGCGCCACCGGCTTGGTCTTGCTGCGGATGATTTTGTATTTCTGTTTGTGGGGCAGCTCCGGGGGTACAAAGGAATTGACCGCTTGATCGCAGCATTCGAACAAATTTCGGCGGAAAAAGATACATTCAAGTTGGTGGTGGCGGGCGATCCCGTCGATTTCGATACGAGCCAACTGGAAGCACGGGCGAAGTCCAATGGCAATATCGATCTGGTGCTTCGTGTGATCGGCGACGATGAATTGCAATATTATCTCAACTCTGCTGATTTCGTCGTCCTACCGTACAGTAAAGTCCTCACCTCCGGCGCGGCGATGTTAGCCATGTCGTTTGGCATACCGGTGATCGCACCGCGAATCGGGTTGATATCCGAAATGATTCAGGACGATGTCCACGGATATCTATACGATGGCGGTGATCCACAGGGGCTGAATAATGCGATGACCAAGGCGGGGGCCGCGTCCCTGGAGGTAACGGAAAGTATGAGAAAAGCGTGTCGCGAATTCGCGGCGGCCTGCGATTGGCGCAGCACTTGGGACGATCTGCTTCCCCGATTGCTATCGATAATCTATGGAACATCCGTCAATCTATCAGTAGGGGGTATAGCGAGACAGTGTGTAATAAGCCGTCCCCCCATGGACAATGACCGGGTCGCGATTGTCGTAGTCTGCCACGATACTGCCACGGCCAATGATGCCATCAACTGCATCTCCTCGCTCGTGGCCCAGTCCTACGGCGAGATTGAAATATATGTCGTGAGTAACGACGTGGATATGGCGACGTATGTGCGCTTGAATCAAACGTTCCCCCAATGCGTCGTGATACAAGCTCCCGACAATCTTGGCTATGCCGGCGGAAACAACATCGCCCTGGAGATGATACGGGAGCGACGATACGAGTACGTATGGATCCTGAATCCCGATACAATCGTACCGGAGGAGACACTTGAGCAATTGGTGAGAATCGCGGACCGCCGCCCGGACGTCTCGATTTTCGGTTCAAAGATCTATTACGGAGAGACGCGGAAGCGGGTCTGGTTCGCCGGCGGAGAAATCGACTGGAGCAATGGACTGGGGACGAGCCACCTTTATATGGGACAGCCAGGCGGAGACGTACCGGCGGATCCGATCGACGTGGATTATGTGACCGGCGCGAGTATATTTTTCCGTAAAAAATTGCTGGATGATGTGGGCTTGATACCGGAAGAGTATTTTGCTTACTTCGAGGAGACCGACTGGTGTCTCAAGGCGAGCGGGATGGGTCACAAAATTACGGTATTTCCCGAGACGGAGCTATTCCACTTGAAGCGATCGGAGAACGGCGGTGTGCCGACATTATTCTACTTGTACTATTTCGTGCGCGGATTGCTGTTGATGTGCCGGAAATATCACCCGGATATGATGGAGGCCACTCTGAATCGGCAGGAATCGGTCACCAATGCCTGGCTCGCCAACATTGCATCGGTAAAACCGGAATTCAAGGATACGGCACGGAAGGCGATCGACCAGGCGATTCGGGATGGACTCGATGGGGTCGTGGGCTGGAAGGCTCTCTAAATCTATTACTTCGTATTATAACTTTCTATAATTATTCGGCGCGGAATATTCAACTTGCGTTCCGCCCGCAAGGAGATTGCGGCAGATGGAAGTGACTATCGCAACAACCCCCATCAGGGACCTTGTCGTGCTCGAGCATCAGATATTCGAGGACAGCCGGGGATTTTTCATGGAAGTCTTCCGCAAGGATATTTTCGCGGACCATGGCCTCCCGGTCGATTTCCCACAGGTCAACCATTCCGCGTCGGTCAAGGGGGTCGTGAGAGGTCTCCATTTCCAATGGGATCCGCCGATGGGAAAATTGATGCGGGTCACTCGTGGTGCCGCATTGTTGGTGGCCGTGGATATTCGCAAGGGGTCGCCCACTCTGGGCCGGTGGCACGGCGAGGAGGTGACGGCGCAGAACAAGAAGCAGGTCTGGGCGCCTGCCGGGTTCGCCCGCGGGTTTTGTGTGCTTTCCGATGTCGCGGAAATTCAGTACCAGTGCACAGGTATCTACAACGCGGCGGGTGAATCGGGTATCTTGTGGAACGATCCCCAGATCGGCATCGATTGGCCCGCCGATTCTCCGCAATTATCCGAAAAGGACCAAAAGGCGCAAACCCTGGCCGAATGGCAGAATACCAAGGAATCGGACGCATTCCGATATTGACCATACTTAGGTCATTCTATTCGGTCAGTATAAATCGACTGAGGTGCATTCCGTGAAAATTCTAGTGGCCGGCGGCGCCGGATATGTGGGCACCAGTCTGATTCCCCTCCTGCTGGAGCGTGGATACGAGGTGGAGGTAGTGGACCTGTTGTGGTTCGACCGCGAATTGCCGCCGCAAGTGAACGTGATCCGCAAGGAAATACTGGAAGTGCAACAAGAGGAATTGGAAGTCTACGACCAGGTGATCTTTCTGGCGGGACTTTCCAACGACCCCATGGCGGAATTCTCGCCGGGAATGAACTTCGTCTTCAACGCGGCCGCACCGGCGTATCTGGCTTACATCGCCAAACGGGCCGGAGTCAAACGGTTCATCTACGCCAGTTCCTGTTCGATCTATGGATATACGCCCGATGAACTGATGAACGAGGACTCGGCAGTTGATCCCATCTACCCCTATGGCATCTCCAAGCTGCAAGGCGAGGAGGGGGTCTTCAGGCTGGCCGGCAACGATTTCTCGGTCATCTCCCTGCGCAAAGGGACGGTCTGCGGCTACAGCCCTCGCATGCGGCTGGACCTGGTGGTCAACACGATGTTCAAGACCGCGGTGGCTGACAGGGTGATCCGGGTCCACAATCCGTCCATCTGGCGGCCCATCCTCAGCATCGATGACGCGGTGACCGCCTACATCAGGGCCGTGGAAGCCTATGAATCGATATCCGGGATATTCAATATTTCCTCCGGCAATTACACCGTGGGCGAGATCGGAGACTTGGTGAAGCACCGGGTGGAGAAATTGATGGGGATCGATGTCAAGCTGGAAATCAATCACATCCAGGACTACCGAAATTACAAGGTCTCGATCGAAAAAGCACAAAATGTGCTGAGCTTCAAACCGACCCACGACGTCCAGTCCATCGTCACGCAATTGGTCGACAACCATGATCGTTTCAAAGACTTCGATAACCCCAAATACTACAACATTCGGGTCTTCAAGGAGATCAGCGGGGCAGTGCAGGCGATGATGCCGAAGATGGGGCAAGCCGGATGACCACTGCGATCATTGGGGCCAACGGGCAACTCGGCCAGGATCTTTGCAAGGTATTTGGGGCCCAGGGCGACGAAGTGGTGGGCCTCAACCACGGCCAAATGGAAATCACTCGAATCGACTCGGTCCGGGAAGCTCTGCAGGCGGTGCGGCCCCGTCTGGTCGTAAACACGGCCGCAATGCACCAGGTGGAATCGTGCGAGGCGCACCCCGGCCGGGCCTTCACCGTAAATGCAATCGGAGCGCGCAACCTGGCTGAGGTTTGCTCGCATATCGACGCCGTGCTCGTGCACATCAGCACCGACTACGTGTTCGACGGGAATCAGGATCATCCATATACGGAAAACGATCCGCCGCTACCCCTGAACGTGTACGGAAACAGCAAACTGGCGGGGGAACACTTTGTCCGTACCCGGACCGCGCGTCATTTCGTGATTCGCGTTTCGGGACTCTATGGCCATGCGCCATGCCGGGCCAAGGGCGGGTTGAATTTCGTCGAGCTGATGCTCAAGTTGGCCGGGGAGCGTCCGCAAGTGCGCGTGGTGGACAACGAAGTGCTGACCCCCACGTTCACGTTGGATTTGGCCCGGCAGGTCGCCCATCTCGCCCGCAGCGACGCTTTCGGTCTGTACCACGCCACGGCCGCGGGAGACTGCTCGTGGTACGCGTTCGCACGCGAAATTTTCCGATTGGCCGGATTGACCACGCCGCTTCAGGTGGCCCACCCGGACGAATTCCCGGCCAAAGCGCCCCGCCCATTGTATTCAGTGCTCGCCAACCAGGGCCTGCAGGAGCACGGCCTGGATATTCTGCTCCCTTGGCGGGAGGGGCTGGCCGAATACTTCGCATCCCGCTGATCGGGTGGCAGCCTTCCCGCCGAAACACGATCGGAATTCTTGATAGATGCAAGCGTCGGCGAAAGCCCGTCAACCCGGAAACCGCCGGAGCCCCAGTTGATTTCCCGGCTTCGGAGGGTGGCCCAATCCTTCAGGTCGCCTCGACACGGCTTTGGCCGGGTTTGCAGCATCCTCTGGCGGCCGTTGAAATTGCCAATTCTGGCGCTCGCGTATCGTTTCGACGGCACGCGGCGCATTCCCGCCGCGCTGAAAAAATCCGGCCTGTTCGACGCAGCGTTTTACCTGGAGCGGAATCGGGCCGTCGCCCTATTGGGCATCGACCCCCTTTGGCATTATTGGAAAGCCGGCGCGAGAGAATTTCGCGATCCCCACCCGCTCTTCGATACGCGATTCTACCTCGGCCAAACCCCTGACGTAGCGCGGTCGCGGGCAAATCCCCTATTGCACTTCGTGGAAAAGGGCGCGGCTCAAGGTTACCGGCCCCACCCGCTTTTCGATACCGGGTATTACCTGGAGCAGCATCCGCAACTGGCCGAAAGCGGCGCCAATCCACTCGCGCACTATCTGGCCCACGGAGCGGATGAGCCGGCAAGTCCCAGTCCGTTTTTCGACAACGAATATTATTCGCGCACCGTCCCCGAGGTCGCGGCGGCGAGGTTGAACCCGCTGCTTCACTATGTCCGTTTCGGGGCGAGCGCGGGTCACGATCCGAGTCCCCTGTTCGATACGACCTATTACCTGCGGGAGAATCCCGACGTGGCCAGGGCGGGCCTGAATCCCTTGGCACACTATGTTCGCTTCGGTGCCGGCGAAGGCCGCCTGGCATATCCCGCCGTCAGGGCCATTGCGTTGGTGAAGCCGGTACTCGCGCACCCGGCGGCATCCGGCTGCACCGGCTACATGCAGGCCGAGCCTGAGCGCGAAGTGCAACGACCGGTCACTGGAAAGGTGGGCGTTTACGCCAGCAGCGTGGGGAACTATTTTTTCGAGGAAATACGCGATCTGATCGTCGAGGGTTTGCGCCGCTGCGGCATGCAGGCTGTGGCGTTGAGCGAACGCTCCGACCGTCCATCAGACCTGACGGATGAGCTGGTGATCGCGCCCCACGAGTTTTTCGTACTGGGGCAGGGACCGCATTTGGCAGGCGGTCCCCTGCTCCGTCACGCTACATTGCTCAACACCGAGCAACTCCATACACCGTGGTTCATGAACGGGTATCCGTGGCTTCGCCGCGCCGGCGCGGTGCTGGACATGAACATCCAGACCGCCGCCGTGCTGAGGCGGTTGGGCATTCCCGCCCATTTCCTCCCTTTGGGGTATTTGCAGGATTACGAACCCTTTGCGCCGCAGGAAAGGTTGCCCGGCCTGCCGGCGTTGGAACCGTTGCGCCCGGATATCAGCGCCACCCCGGCCGATCCGGATGCCCCCCTTTCCGCGCGGCCGATCGACCTGTACTTCGTCGGCGCCCTGTCCCCGCGGCGGGAGCAGTTTTTTGCCCAGCATAGGGCGCTATTCGGCAGGTATCGTTGCTTCTTCCACCTGTATCCAGTTGTCGCGCCCCTTGTGCTGGGTCAGACCGCGAAGATGAACACGGCGGCCGTATTGGGGATCAGTCATCGCAGCAAGATATCGCTGAACATCCATCAGGCCGAGACGTCCTACTTCGAGTGGCAACGCATCGTGTTCCAAGGAATATGGCAAAGGACGCCGGTGATCACCGAGCCGTGCTACGAAGTGCCCTGGCTGCGGCCGGGAGAACACTATTTTTCCTGTGAGTCAGCGGAAATTCCCGCGCTGATCCAATGGATTCTCGATACAGCCGACGGGATGCAGGCCGCGGAAACGATGAGACGACGAGCGTACGAGGCGCTGAAGAAGCACTACGACTTCGAGACCATCCTGGCGCATCTCATCGCCCGGGTACTGCCGGGTGCAAGTACCCGGCGCTAACCCAACTTCCGCACTGGTTGGGCTGGAGGCGACACGGCGACCCTCTTTTCTTCCTCGCCAGAGAAAGCGATTGCCCGAGACGTGGGTGAGCCCGAATGATGCCGGTTCCCGCCTACACCGCATTCTACCCCGGGCCGCAGCCGGCGGCCAACTCGCGGAAGTGGGCGGCGACGCTTTCCCGCAGCGCGCCCGGATCGTAGCCCCCTTCCAGAAAACTCAAGGTCCTGCCACCGGTGAAGGGGCGGGTGGCATCGAGCACGATCCGGGTGAGCGCAGCAAAGTCGTCGGCTTGGAGCAGGAACTGGGCTGCAGCGTCCTGCCGATGGGCGTCGAACCCGGCGGCAATGATCAGCAACTCGGGACGGAACGCCGCGGCGACCTCGCCCACGGTGCGGTCGAACAGGTCACGGTATTCCTCCGGGTCGATGAATCGCCGCATGGGAACGTTGCGATTGGTGCCCTGGCCGGCTCCCTCACCCACCAAATCGGCCCGTCCGGATTCGGGAAAAAGATCGTCCTGATGGAAAGAGAGTGTGAAGACCGAAGGGTCTTCCCAAAAAATTTCCTGGGCTCCGTTGCCGGGATGAACGTCCCAGTCGACGATCAGGATACGGCCCACACCGTGGGTCGTTTGGGCATACACGGCGGCGATGGCCGCGTTGTTGAAGATGCAGAAGCCGAATGAGCGAACGCGATTGGCGTGGTGTCCCGGCGGACGAATGGCACAGAATGCCGCACTCAAATCGCCCCGGAGCACTTGGTCCGCCGCATCGCATCCGGCACTTGCGGCCAGCAATGCCTGATCGAACACGTCGGCGGTGACCACGGTATCGCCGGCGTCCAACGACCGCCGGCCTTGCTGGTGGGCTTCCCGCACGGCTGCGATGTGATCGGGATGGTGCACGAGAGCCGGCAGATCGCTCTCGCGGGCCAGGAAGGAGCGATGAACGCCGCCGCTATCCCCAAGGATATTCGCCGGATCCAGTACCTGGCAGCGAATGGGTTTTTCGAGGCAGCGATAGCCGGGATCATGCCCGGCGAGTTCACGGTTCCAGAAATATCCCACTGCCGGTCGATCGCCCGGCGAAACGTTCATGACGGCGTCTTGCGTTGGCGCAGGCGGAAGTTGATAAGTTGCAGAACCGATTCCAATTCGCCAAGGCAGATATCGATAACCGCGTCGTGATCGCCGGCCTCCAAAGCGAGGGACTCGGTGACGAAATTTTTCGCCTCGCGGTTCCCGCGCTGAAATCCCAAATCCTCCAGCACCTTGGCCACCGCCCCATGGGCAGCCAGGCTGCTGATGGAATACAGCCGCGATCCATGGGTTTTCAGCATGTGGAGCAGGAGACACAGAATCACGGCACGCCCGAGCCCCATTCCCCGGAACGCCGGGTCGACGATGATGAGGTCGACCCGGCCGTACAGATTCGATTCGGACCCGCGGCGGGAGTTGGTCACCACCAAAGCGGAGCCGACACCGAGGTTCTCGCCGCCATGATGAATCCCCAACACGGCGAGTTCCGTGTATTCGTCCGGGGCCATGCCGTCAATCAGGCCGACCAGATCCGGCTCCCGATAACGAAGGCTTTGCAGGGCAGTGCGGTCGTCGTGCTTCACCGCCAGGGCCGGAAACGCACGAAACGGATGGGAGAGATCGCACATTGTCAGGGTGCGGCGGGGTTCGGCGCGTCGGGGGTTTCCACTCGCCCCGGTTCGGCGCAATAGGTTTGCACGTAGCGGCACCCTTGCTCGGCCTGCAACCGGCAAGCGGCACGCCAGTCACGGCAGGATTCCCCACGGCGATCCAAGTGGTAGTGGGCCGACCCCCGGTTGATCAAGGCCCGAAAATGGCCGGGATCGCGCTCCAGCGCCCGTGAATAATTCTGCAGGGCCGTTGCGTATTGCGCCTGGCCGTACTGCACGTTGCCCTTGGTGTAGTAGCCGATTGCGCTTTCCGGGTTGCGCTGGATCGATTGATCCAAGGCGGCCAGGGCCCGCTCCGGCAAACCCAATGCGGCATAGGCGCGGCCCAGCACAAGATAGGGACGGGTATCGCTCGGGATCAGCCGCAGCGCGCTGTCCATATCGTCTATGGCCTGGGAAAAGCGGCCGCCTTGGAAGTACGCGCTGCCCCGCTGCAGATAGAGATCGGCGTCTCCGGGCTGCAATTCGATCGCCCGCTCCAGGTCACGCGCAGCCTCACGGTGGCGCCCCAAACGCAGCAAAGCGTACCCGCGCCACGCCAAGACGCCGGCGTGCTCCGGTTCGATCTCCGTCACCCGGTCGAAATCGCCCACCGCATCTGCGAAATTTTCAAGCAGCGTTCGCATCTGCCCCCTGCGGAACCAGGCCCGCGGCCCCTCGGGAATGAGTGCCGCATAATGGCTAAAATCATCTTCCGCCTCGGCATAGCGCCCCGAACGCGCCAGCAGAACGCCCCGGCTGAAATAAGCCGGCGCGAATTGCGGTTGGACCAACAGCGCCAGATCGAAATCCCGCTCGGCTGCGCCATACAACTCCATTTTGTAATGGGTCATCCCGCGCTGAAAATAGAGGGGTGCCTGGTCGTCGGTGAACTGCAATGCCCGCTCGAAATCATCCACTGCCAACGAGTACTGTCCCAGCTTCTTCCAGACCACACCGCGCGCGGCATAGAGTGCCGCATCGGTCAGGTCCATGCGGATGGCCTGCCCCAATGGCGTCAGCGCCTCCCGATAGCGGCCTTCGGCGAGCAGCTGTTGAACCAATTGCCGCCACGCGGCTGTCCGATCCCGAGCGGGCCCCGCAGCGGACGGAAGCGTCAGCATGCCGTCATCGGAACGCGGCGCCTGTTGAGAGTGGGACAGCGGCGCGCTCACGATGAGGAAAATAATGATCAAGAAAATAATGATCAATTTGACGTGCACGGCCGCCATGTACGTTTTATCCGATCCTGGACGTTTACCGGCGCAATCCATTGCGACGAACACGATTAAGGGTCAAGGGCGTGCGAAACATCCCGCAGGATGAAATCAGAAACATAAAACGACCGGGGGCTCTGCCCCCCGGATCGCTCATGGGCCGCCACCCCGGGCTACGGTGGCTCTATATTGGCGGCCGCTTGTCAGCCCAGGGGCGGGCTTCCTCGAAGGCCGCGGACGCCTGCAACACCCGAAGATCGTGAAATCTAGGCGCGACGATATGCAGCCCGGCGGGAAGTCCATCTTTTGAGAACCCAGCGGGCACCGTGGCGGCGGGCATATGGGTCAGGTTAAAGGGATAGGAAAAAGGGGTCCACGACATCCACTCGTGCCAATCGTTGGAATCCTCCGGTCCGGTAGGGGTCGCCTCGGCCGCGAAGGGCAGCACAGCCAGGGTGGGGGTGAGCAGAAGATCGTAGTTCTCGAAGAAGCGCCGCACCTTATCGTAAAACTGATGCCGGGCGGACTGGGCTCGCGGGAACGCCACTGAGGGCATTTTCAGCCCCTCCTTGACGACAGAGACCAGGCCCGGATCCATCCGGTCTTCCCATTCAGGCAGATGTTCACCCAGCATTGCAGCCGCTCCCGCCAGCCAATACTTGACAAAAATTTCTTCCGGATTGCCGAAGCCTGGGTTGACTTCCTCTACCTCGCAGCCCAGGCCGGAGAACGCCTCCGCCGCCGCCGCGCACAAACGGGCGACTTCGGGGTCGACTTTGGCGTATCCCAGGTCCGGGCTCCAAGCCACGCGCAAACCTTTAATCCCTTTGTGCAACTCACCGACATAATCAGCGGGTTGGCTCTCCAGGCACAGGCGGTCCACGGGGTCGGGCCCGGCCATCACGGAAAGCATCAGTGCCGCATCGGCCACCGTGCGCGTCATTGGCCCCAAGTGCGAAAGCGCGTCGAAGGTACCGGCGGGATAGATCGGCACCCGTCCGAACGTGGGCTTGATGCCGTAGATGCCTGTGAAGGCACAGGGGATGCGGATCGATCCGCCCCCGTCCGAACCTTGGGCCAGGGGCCCCATGCCCGCCGCCACCTGGGCCGCCCCACCGCCGGACGAGCCGCCCGGTGTGAGACTGGTATTCCACGGGTTGCGGGTCACACCGGTCACCAACGAATCGGTCATCCCTTTCCAGCCGAACTCCGGCGTCGTGGTTTTGCCGAGAAAGATTCCCCCCGCCTTTCGCAGCCGCGTCACCACGGGTGCGTCCTCATGGGGCACGTCGTGCTCGTAAATCTTGGAACCGCGCATCGTCCGCACGCCCTTGGTGATGACCAGATCCTTGATGGAAAAGGGGATCCCGTGAAGCGCACCCAGGGGTTCTCCCTTCGCCACCGCCTCTTCGGCGCGCTTGGCATCTTCGCGCGCTGTGTCGGCGGTCAGGGTGCAGAACGCATTGAGCAGCGGATTGAGCTTTTCTATCGTTTGCAATACCGCATCGGTGATTTCCACCGGCGAGAGGGACTTCTCCCGCACCGCCCGCACCAACTCGGTGGCGGGGGTGTAGCAAAGATCTTCCTGATTCATCTCGGGCCGTTTCCTACCGATTGATTATTGCGTTGTGAATCCAGATGCTTGCGGGCCAGCGCATTGAGGTTGGCGTTGAGGAATTCGACCATTTCCGGGGGCTTTTTGAAATGGGCCATCTTTTCCCATCGTTCAAATTCACCTTGAGCACCGAGTTCCGGCCATTTGCGAAGTTGCCGCCGCTCCAGATCGTAACCCAAGCGCTTCGAGGCCTCGTACCCGACCCAATGACACCACCCTCGCGCCAGGGTGTGGAATGGACTGTTGCCCGCCAGCTCGTTCAGCTCGAACCGTTCGGCGATATCCGCCGAGGCGAACTGGACGATGGTGTAGACGACGAAGGTTTCCTTGGTCATCCGCCGCAACAGGTGGTAACCCCCGGCCCGGTGATAGACCGGATAGCAATAGCGTAGAAAGTCGTCAATGAATTCCTCGGGAGGACGCTCCACGCCGGATTGCAATTCACGCAATTCCGCCAGATCGCACCAAATGAATCTCGGATGCGGCATCGTCGTGTGGCCGAACTGGCCCAGGTAGGAAAAAAAAGGATGGATGATATTCTCCAGATCCGATTCTTCCCCCACCAGGTTTTCGCGGCAGAACTCGCACTCAAGCCCCAGTCCTTGCACGTCTACCAATTTTTGGCCGGGAAAACGGCAGATGAAGCAGCGCCGGGATTCCATGAAACAGGGTTTACAAACCTGTACCTCGTGTCCATCGAAGTAATATTGACCGTCCTCGATCGTGGAGCGGCACAAGTAGCAGATCATGGACAGCCGTTACACTTGATCGTTGGTGGACGGATTTGCCGGGGAGCCGTCGTCGGGGGTGCACTCCTGGCGCACCCACGCCAGGGCTTCTTCCGCGGTAGCGATATGGCCGTCGAGTTGTCTTTCGAAGACCCGATCCAGGATCTCGCCGATGCCCGGTCCAGGCCCCAGTCCCATCTCCAACAGGTGCCGTCCCTTAAGGACGGGTTCGGGCGGCGCTCCATACACCCCCAGTTCCCGGGATCGCTGGGCCAGCCACTCTCCGGCACCGAAAGACCCCGTGGGACCCTGGCCGAAGGCGCCCTGGAAAACCGCCGTAGCGAGCTTGAGCAGGAAGGGGATGGAAATGCGCAACGCCAAGCGCCGGATTTCGCCATCCGGCATGACGTTGCGCCGCTCATAAAGACGCCGCGGCGTATCAAGCTCTCGTACCAGGGTGACCACGGCTTCAAGCAATGCCGTTTCCTGCGTGAGACGCGCCAGGAACGTACGGATGGCCGGTTCCCGTATTTGGTGGCACAAGGCGCCCGTCATCAGCACCAGGCCGCTTTTGGCGTCGCCCGATCGCATCGCCGCCGCACGGTCCACCACGGCCAGGGTTTGCTCCCATCGGGTACGCGCTGCATTATTTTTGGCTGGGGGCGGAGGGGTGGCCAGACGCGCCAGTTCGGGGAAGTAAGGGAGTACGCCTAAGGGCTCGGCGTACACCAGCCCGCGCGAAGGACGCTCGGCCTGGAGCAGCAGCTTCTTGAGCTCCTCCCAAATCCGTTCCCGGGGCAGCTCCGAAAGGTCCTGCTCGCGGCAGATGGCCAACGTCTCGGGGTCGATGGCGAAGTCAAACCGGCCGGCGAACTGCATGGCCCGCAATACGCGCAACGGATCTTCCCCGAAGGCGGGTCCCACATGACGCAGCCGCCGTTCCTGCAAATCGCGAATACCGTGGAAATGGTCCATCACACGCCCCGCGAGGAAGTCATATCCGATCGCATTGATCGTGAAATCCCTCCGGGCGGCGGCCTCCTCGAAAGTCATGGTGGGGTCGGGCTCGACACGAAATTGCTTGTGCCCCTTGCCGATTTTACTTTCCCGGCGGGGAACGCTCACATCGTATTCGCCCCTGCGGGTGTTGAGCTTGAGGACACCGAAATGCCGGCCCACCGTGATCACAGGCCCGAATCGAGCCAGGGTTTTTTGCAGCTTGCCAGGCGACAAGCCGAATACCTCCAGGTCGAAATCCTTGGATTCGGGAATTTCCAGCAGACGGTCGCGTACCCATCCCCCGACGAGAACGGGCCGGCCGCCTGCCTCGTGGATCGCACGGCCGATGCGGCGCACTTCCGGCGTGAGAGGAAATCTCTCTGGGGAAACGTCCATGGGATTTCGGCCCTCAACACCCGGGGCCCAGATCAACCGGGGAGGGGGTTCGGTCCCGGTCTCCGGCCGGATATGGCTCTGGCGCAAGCCGTACCCGGCTGCGCCATGCCGCTCACTGTACCGCGGGTCACTGCGTTTCGCGGGCCAATATCTGAAACCGCACCAGTATTTCGTCCTCCACGGCCAGGGTCCCGCCCCAGTCGCTGAACGGCTTGACGCCATGCTCCGATTGCACCAGGGTCACTTCCCCCGTCACCCGGATCGTATCGCCGTCGATAACCACCTTCGCGGGCACCATGAGCGTTCCCTCGGTCTGCTTGATGCGCAGATTCAGCACGAGATTCAAGCGTGGCAACTCGCCCTCCAGCCTGTCCGTGGTCACCACGATGCGGGGATATTTGGCAGAGTGCAAGTACTCTTCGCTCAACATGGTCTCGCGGATCGACTGGCGATCGGCCTCGTCGAATACGCCCGAAATCCCTTCCCGCTCGCGTGCATCCGTGGGGTCCACCTCGATCGATTCGACCGGAACACTCAGCTGCAATGACGAGCGCGTCACGTCTGCCGCATCATACAAAATACGCCCGGCGATGCCCTTTGCCACCAGCAGGTGATCGTGGCTGAACACGGAAAAGAGACCCTTAGGGTACAGGCGCACCGTGATCGTGGTGGCCTGGGCATCGATCTGAAATTCTCGTATCGGCGGGATATCGTCGGCGGATGCGGAACTTCCCACAACGATTATCGCGCCCAGCAAGGCGGTATATGTCAGAAATCTCAACCACTGAGATTCCATTTTTTGATTTTTCTCTTTGATCGGTCGTTCCTGGATTCGTAAATTCGCGTTTGCATCACTCGCCCGGTTTTCAACCGGCCCCATTGCCATTTGATTGGCATGGGAGTCCGGAAGGTGAAGATTGCCATATTCTAAGCGAATAATACGAACAATTCACCGCTTCAATGAAATAGGCTAATCCATTGTTCTACCTTCGGGCAGGATCATCGGGCGGCATCTGAGCCTCGCTCTGAGGCATCTTAGATTGGCCACAAGTAGAATGTGACCCGTCTCCCGCTGGGTGTCAAAATGGGTAATGCGTTTGCTCCGTCCCCCGGCACTTCGCCGCCCGCCCATCGGGGTTTCAACGCCGGTGATCCTTCGTGAAAATGTCCGGGATGCCTGGAGGGTCTGCAATCGTTCCAACGTGTCCCAGGACCCTGTTTTCGCCCTTATCAGGCGCTTCGAACGCCGCCTGGAATAGATTTTGGAGATTCTAGGGTAAAAAGATAGTCCGCAATCCTGATTTATGACAGATTATACTCAGCAGTCATAGTCGCCTGGCCCTGCATGCAATACCATTCTTCGAAGCTCTTGGGAGAAATCAAAATGAAACCGAAGATACGAACCCTGAATGAATCCCAAGCCGCGGCGCTCATGCAGGGCACCTGGGGCCGCTGGGGCGAACGAGATCGCCAAATTGTGGTTTTCATCCTTCACACCGGACTGAAGATCAGGGAATTCGTCAACCTGAACGTCGGTGACGCTTATACGGGCAAGCGCGTGCGCAAAACAGCGAGGGTCAAATCGAGCATTGGGCTGCCCGAACGACGGGTTCCACTGGACCGAGCCGCCCGGGAGGCGATCGCGGTCATCCTCGATTTCAGTAGCCGTCAAGGGTTTTCACTGGAGCCTGATCAGCCGTTGGTCGTCAGCCGGCAAAAAAACCGCAAAAACGGGAGCTACCGGATCACCACGCGGCAGGTGCAACGCATCATGAAGACGCTCAGCGAGGACGCCGAGCTTGAGTTCAAGACCACGCCCCAAACCCTACGGCACACCTTTGCCGCTGCCATGCTCCGCGATGGTAAGGAGATGAAACTGTTGCAGCAGCTCCTGGGCCACCGCTCAATAAAGACCACACGCGACCTGTATGGGGCCCACGGACGCGTGGGGGGTTGAGGTTATCCGGATCGACTAACAGGCTGCGGAAAAATTCGGTATATCCATAAAAATCGCCTGATTTTGCGTTACTGGGAATTATCGCTCAGCAATCAAAATAAAGAGTTCGCAATTATCATCTTTTTTGATTGGGCGGTAATGATCCTCGAAATTGGATTTTTCGCAGCCTGTTTTAATGGGTTTGGCGACAGCCAGAACAAACCGGATACCCCCATCAACCTGATTGACAACGCTGTGGGGGATAGGGTTTATGCTGCCTGAAAGCAGTCGCATGATCGGGGCTGGTTCGAAATACGTGCCTGAATGGACGACACATTGCCCCACCCCAACCGCATCACCCCCTTCAACGAACTGATCGCCACCCAGGCCCGTGGAACCCTGATGGGAAACCGGGGCATCCTGCACGACGGCCAGGGCCGGATCATCAAACCATTTGCCCACCGGAACTGGATCGCCTGCCTGCTGGAATTCAAGGGCCGTTACCGCCGGGTGATGACCCCAGGACGATACACCCACCTGTTTTTCCTTGACGAGGCCACGGCCCTGGCAGCGGGCCATCGCCCCTGCGGAGAATGCCGTCGGGCCGACTACCTTCGCTTCAAGGATGCCTGGGCCAATGTCCGAGGGACAGACGCGGGAAAGTTGAAGGCGGCAGATATTGATCGGGTGCTGCACACGGATCGTGTGGCGGGTCGGGGGAAGCACCGGTACAAGCCCACGATCACTGCCACCTTCGGTTCCATCCCAGACGGCGTGATGTTCCATCAGGGGGAAGACGATACGGTGGCCCTGCTGAAGTGGAAGGGCCAAGTATGGGCTTGGTCACCAGAAGCGTACAGGGATGGCACCAGGATGGATCAGGGCCAGGCTATCGAAGTTCTGACCCCGATATCAGTGGTGGCCGTGATCCGGGCTGGGTACGTGCCGGGAGTGCATGGGTCGGTGAAAAGGTGAAATCCTGCCAGACACAGTGGCCAGCCTACGCCCCCAGACGATCAACATGCGGCCAATTTAAGTTACAAGGTGTCACCCAAAACAGGAAAGGAAGCCACGGACTGTCCGTAACTCACTGATATGATTAATCGGGGTGAGAGGATTCGAACCTCCGACTTCCTGCTCCCAAAGCAGGTGCGCTACCAGACTGCGCCACACCCCGATGAGTTCAATATAGGGCCATTGGGTGGGCGATGGCAACGGCGGGGGCCTTGCCGTTGCTGCTAGAGCAGGCGATCGCCGAGGGCGGCCCGTTGTACTTGGGCGTGACTGCGGATGCCGGTCTCGGCGAGGTCCAGCATGGCTTCCAGTTGGGTGCGGGAAAAGGGCTGTTCCTCGGCCGTACCCTGCACCTCGATCAGCTCGCCGGCCCAGTTCATGACGACGTTGAGATCTACCTGCGCGCGCGAATCCTCGGCATAATCGAGATCCAACAGGGGCTGATCGTCCACGATGCCCACGCTGACGGCGGCCAGTTCGCCGATGAGGGGCGGGCGCCGGAAGGGGCGTTGTTCGCCCATGCGGCGCAAGGCCAGCACCAGCGCGACGAATCCCCCCGTAATGGCGGCGGTGCGGGTTCCTCCGTCGGCTTGAATCACATCGCAGTCGATCCAGATGGTCCGCTCCCCGAGGGGTTCGAGATCTACCACGGAGCGCAGGGAGCGCCCGATCAGACGCTGGATTTCCTGAGTTCGGCCGCCGGGTTTGCCGGCAGTGACCTCCCGCTGCATGCGGGTGGTGGTGGAGCGGGGCAGCATGCCGTATTCGGCGGTGATCCAGCCACGACCGGACCCACGAAGGAAAGGCGGCACCCTGTCCTCCACCGATGCGGTGCAGATGACCTTGGTATCGCCACTGGCGACCAGCACCGAACCTTCGGCGTGGGTGGTGAACTCGGTTTCGATGGACAGGGGGCGGGTCTGATGCGGGTTACGCCCATGGGCGCGTACCGGAGGCAAAGCGTCTTTGATGCGCCGTGCCTGCGTGGATAAATCGTCTACGTTTCGGTTCATTGGCCCCGCCGCCGCCGTGGAAATCCGCTGTCGTTGCATAGCAGGGCATTATGCCCAAGCGGCGGTGAAGCGCAACCCCAATTTCGCGGGGGCGGGGGGAGGTCAGCCGACGCGCCGGCGGCGGCTCACCCGGGCGCGGCCTCGCTTGCCGCGTTTTCCCAACTCCGCTACCATCAGGTGCGGAAATTTTTCCTGCGCCACCCTCAGCATCGCCAGGAAGCGGGGCACGTATTCGGCGGTTTCCTTCCGCAGATCGAGGCTCCAGAAGTCCCATTTATGCTGGCGGCGCATGGCTTTTGCCACATAGTTGGGTCCGCCATTGTAAGCGGCCAGGGCCAGGGCCCAATTGTAATTGAACCTGCGCCCGAGCCGGTCCAGATATTCCGCCGCGGCCCGGGTCGATTTGCGGACGCTGATGCGGTCATCGATGAAGCGCCCCACCCGCATGCCCATTTCCTCGGCGGTTTGGGGTGTGAACTGCCAGAGCCCGCGTGCATGTCCCGAATCGGCCTGCGGGTCGAACAGGGACTCCAGCAAGGGCAGATAGGCCAGTTCCATGGGCAGCCTTCGCTTGCGGAACTCGGGGATGATCCGGCGCATAAAAGCGCGGCTGCGTTCCAGGGCCTTCTCCACGGTGCGGGTGCCCCTGTAATGTTTGATGAAAGCCATCACGCTGGGATGATTGTCGCGCCAGAGTGCCGGATTGTTGTCCTTGACGGATCGGCCGGGGGTCGCAAATCCCCCGTGGCGGCTGGAAGCGCATCCCGAAACAAAGAGCGCCAGCACGGCAATCAGCAGTCCAATTCGCGCCCATCTTTCCATGACAGTTCCCAGGTTATCGATCCGTATTTACCGGGCCCCTCCATGATCCCGGCCAGTCGGCTCATCAGGTTCGACCCGCATGTGGGTCTTTCGCCCCTATTGATGCAAGATGGCGACCAGCTCTCAGGTGGCCGGCAACCCACCCGGCGCCATGGGGATTCGGTGGGAGCGCCTCACAATTCCCGTCGCATTGATGGCTGACTACAATCGGTCTAAAAAATCCCGTCACCGCAAATAAATGTCATCTTGAGCGCAGCGAAAGATCTTAACAAGTTGGTTCAATACATGGTTGCGGCCAGTTTCATGAAGACCCTTCTCTCCGCTCAGGGTGACAGTGTCGCTATGTATCAATTTTGAGACTGGCTCTAATTCACCATGCTCGACCTGACCGCACTGAAATCGATCATCGAGGCCTACGGCGAGGCCCTCGATCAACCCGTGCGGACCCTGGAGATCGGCGGCCGCGTGTTCGATTTCAACAAGCGCCGCGGGTTGATGGGCGTGATCAATCTGTCGGAGGACTCGGGGTACCGGGAAAGCATCTGCCGCACCGGGCCAGAGGCCATAGCGCGTGGGATCGAACTGGCGGCGCAGGGTGCGGACCTGGTCGATATCGGGGTGGAATCGACCCTGCCCCACGCGCGCAAGGTAGACCCCGCCGGGCAGATCGAGCGGCTGATTCCCGTCGTGCAGGCCCTGGCCGGGCGTGGGATTGCCGTCTCCGCGGAGAGCTACTACCCCGAAGTGCTCGAAGCCGCCGGTCAGGCCGGTGCGTGCGTCTTCAACCTCACCGGCAGCCGCGAGGAGGCCGCGGTGCTGCGCCTGGCCCACCGCTTCGAGGCGGCGGTGATCCTGTGCTACGTCCAGGGGGAGACCGTGCGCGACGTGCGCGACTTCGTCTTCGGCGAAGACACCCTCGCCGAAATGGAGGCGGATTTTCGCCAGCGTACGCAGCGGGCGGCAGCCTTGGGGGTGCGCCGCTGCATTCTGGACCCCGGCCTCGGATTCTACTACCGCAACCTGGAGGACGGCGCATTGCGCGTCAACCACCAGATCAAGACCTTCCTGCAG
>JACZRV010000011.1 GCA_022574555.1 SAR324 cluster bacterium | reverse complement strand
TGGACCCGGCCAAGCCGGAGGGAGCGGGTCTCTCAGCCGTGACACGCAGTTCCCGGGACAGCACCGCCGGGCGGCTGTTCATCGCCGCCTCCTCTGCGGCGATCGCGTTGCGCACTTCGGTCATCTGGGATCGAACCTGCTGGAGTTTGCGGGTCTCCTCCTGCTTGAAGGCGCGCAGCCGTTCTCGTTCCTCCCGCTCGCGCTGCTGCCGTGATTCTTTGGTATCGCCTTCCTTTCCGGCGACGCGAACGGCCTGTTCCAACAAGATCTGCCGCTTATGCGATTTTTTCCGGGATTTCCTGGAAGCCATGGGCCGTATTGGGGGTACTTACCGTTGTGTCCCGTATGTGCTAGGGGATGGAGCGAAACGGAGACCGGCCGCTATTACAGGTAGGCCACAATCGGATGCGATTGTAAACGATACCCAACGCCAGTACGAAGGTTTCATGGCTGCCCTGTTAACCCCGGAGTTGATGAGTTGTGTCGGTAAATCCATGCCGCCCGTTACGGAAAAGGTATCGCGCCGTGACATTCGCCATTACTCGATTGCCACGGACCAGCAATTGGAAAAATACCTGCGGGGCGACGAGGCGCCCCCGATGTTCTACCAGCGATTTTTCGAAGAAATCGCCACCCTCGATCGTCTTCAGGACGACGGGCACGTGGATGACCCACTCGTACCGGAATTGCCGCTAAAAAGGGTCATGGCCGGTGGCTGCGAGACGGTTTTTCACAGACCGATCCGGCCCGGGGAGAACCTGACCGCCACACGTACGGTGGTCGAAATGTACGAGCGCCAGGGGCGGACGGGTCCGCTGATCTTCGTGGTCATCGAACTCAAGATCGCTGGTGAAGACGGCAAACCGGTCGTCGTCGAGCGATACACACGCATTGCCCGCTGAGGAACAGCCATGAGCCTAATTGAGCATCAGCCATGATCCGGTTCGATGAACTGAAAGTGGGCGATTCGCTGCCCGAACGGAGCCATTGCCCAGGAAATGCATACCTGTTCCTATACAACGCAGCCATTTGGAACGCCCACCGCATCCACTATGATTTAAAATACGTAACAGAATCAGAGGGTTATCCGGGAATCGTGATCGATGGGCCGCTCCAGGGCGATTGGCTCTCCCAGGTTGTCATCGAGTGGATGGCTGACGAGGCCGATATGCTTTCCATCAAGATGACCCACCGTGCTGCGGCCTATCTCGGCGAGACCTTGCGCGCCGGCGGTACGATCTCGTCGATCGATCCGGCCCAACGAGACGTAACCGTCGACTTGCACATCCGCAACGAACAGGAGCAGGTCATTACACCGGGTCAAGCCGTGGTGCGATTTCGCGCGGCCTGAGACCTCACCCGTACAGAGCGTCCTTGTGACCAGGATTAGCCCATGACACCCATCCAAATCGGGAACATCACCGTATCCCGCATCGTGGAACTGGAGGGTCCCAATTCGCCCCGGTTCACTGCGTCGCTGTTTCCCGATCTGAATGACGACGTGCTGGCACCCCACCTGGAGTGGCTGGCGCCCCGATTCATCGATTCGGCAAGCGGCCAGCTTGTGATGAGCATCCACGCGTTCGTCGTCCGCACCCGGCACCACACGATCGTGGTCGATACCTGTATCGGGAACGATAAAAACCGGAATGTCTCCTACTGGAATCAGAGGCACGGCCCCTTCCTGGACGATCTGAAAAAGGCCGGCGTTCAGCCCGAAGCCGTGGACTATGTGCTTTGTACCCATTTGCACGTGGACCACGTGGGTTGGAACACGCGCCTGGAGGAGGGCCGCTGGGTGCCCACCTTCCCCAATGCCAAATACCTGTTTGCCCGTGACGAGTGGAACTACTGGCAGCATAAATCGGGGGACGGTTCCGGCGACATGATCGACGACAGTGTGAGGCCGATCATCGACGCGGGCCTCGCCGAACTGGTTGAAGGCGAACACGCCATCGACGACGATGCGACCATCATTCCCACCCCAGGCCACACACCGGGGCACGTGAGCCTGCGCTTATCGTCCAACGGTTCCGAAGGCGTAATCACCGGCGACATGATCCACCATCCGTTCCAATTCGCTTTGCCTGAGATCACCAGTGCGTTCTGCGTTGATCCCGATCTGGCCCGCGCTACCCGGCAAGCATTCCTCGACCGCTACGCTGAGCGGGACGTAACGATCCTGGGCACGCATTTCCCCGCCCCCACCGCCGGCCGCATCGTCGGCCACGGCGACGCATGGCGTTTCGAAGGCTGATTCCGCAGCAAATTTCTATCCACCGGCAGCTTGAATCAGATCGGGGGAATCGATGGGCGTTCCACGGGGCCGGCCGGCCGTGTGATCGTCGCCGATGAGGCGGATGACGAGACGCTTGGCACCGTCCGCAACAAGCGCACGATCAAGTATTGTCTCGACCTGGGACCGGGAGATGCGCTCGGCCGCCTCGATATCCTCGCTCACGTGATCGAATTTCTCGTCATTCTCGAAGGCGATCCAATTGAGGCGCTCGGCGACTTCTCCGATGTTGGAGGCCCGTTTCAGTTTGGCATCGATGACCGCGGTGCGCAGCCGCTCGAATTCGTCGCCGGACATAGATTTGAACTCGGACACGAACTGTGGAATATAGGCCTCCATCCGTTGCAGCAGGGTGTCGACACCGTAAGCCCCGGACTGCACCAGAAAATTCAGGCTGAGGGTCTTCTTCATCTGCCCCATGCCACTGAAGACGATGTAGCCGAGTTGCTGCCGCGTGCGCATATTCTGATAGAACGAATTGCGCAGGGCCCGGCTGATGATCAATAGGCCCCCGCGCAGCGTCGGGTCGGTCTTCCCCACCTGATAAATCAGACTGATGAGCGAATTGTTGACGTCGAGTTGGTGCGTATAGACGTAATCGGCGTTGGGAGGCAGGCGCCGGATCTCCTCTTCGGTGCGCTCCTGCTCCGGAAGCGGCTGGCTGGAAAGGCCCACGAGTATGCGGGAAATCGCGGTGCGGGCCATGCGCGCATCCAGGTCGCCGACCACGACCCCTTCCAAGTAGACCCGCTCGTACAGCGATTCCGCGTAGGCCAGCACCTCCGCACGTGTCACGGTTTCCAGTTCGCGCTCCAGATCCTCGAGGGAAAACGTGGGATCGCGCAGCAAGAGTCTCCGGAAGTAGGCCGACTGCATATACGGTTGCGAATACCGCCGATTCTGCAAGCCCCGCTGGTACTTCTCCTTGATCGCGGCAAACGCGGCCTCACCGATATCTATGCGACTTAGGGTGTCCGCGAGATGTGTCAGCAGATCCAGCATTCGTGGCGCATAGCCGGAAAGGGTCAGTACGATACCGGTCTTTCCCGCCTCAACGCCGTAATCCAACCCGGCTAAATGAACCGGGTAGGCGAATTCGTTGAGCGCTTCGGCCAAACTCTCCTGGTAGAGATGGCCCAGCACCGCCTGCCGTGGATTCTGATAGGTTTTTCCCGTGCGAAACTTGAGTATGATTTTCCCCTTGGGCTGGTTAAAGCGCCAGTCGGGAAGAAACCAGACCCGGCCCAGGGTATTGTCCATTAATCGCGTCGGTAGCGGGTGGCTGCTCTTGAGCAGGCTGGGGAGATATCGCCCATTCTCGCCTCCATCCAACAACGCGCCCGTTTGACGCATGAACGCTTCCAGCCCGGTGAACCTGACATCCCGCAATTCCTCCAACTGTGCCATGAGCGGTGCGGGCAATCCATCCTGGGCCAGATAATGGAAGCTGGTACCGGCCAGCATCATGGGCCCGTCGGGCCGGCCGGGTGTGGCGGAATGGGGAATGAAAGGATTTCTTTCAGGCATGCGAATGCGCGGATCGGGCTTCACTCCGATGAGTTTCGTATATTCGTCGCCGGTCGATTCCCGATACCCAAATTTGGCCTGGTAGTACTTCTCGATGCGGTCCGTAGGCACGTCCTTGGCGACCAGCGTGACCAACATATTGTCGGGTCTCAGGTAGTCCAGATACATGCCGACCAAGTCCGGATCGTAGCGCTTGAAACTGAAGACCGCTTCGGGCAATTCTTCCATCGGAATGGCCAGCATCAGCGCACTCATGAACGACGCCCGCCGGGCACTTTCTGGTCTGGACCGGTACTTGAAGTCGATCTCCGCCATCACCCGGTTCTCGTCGAAGATATAACGCGGGAGGCCGGAATCGCGGAAATAGTTGATCGCCCCGAACATGTACGAAAGGATGTCTTGGTATCGCTCCAGCCCTTCCGAGGTGAGGCCGAACCGCATGGAAAACGAGGCATAATCGACCGTTTCCTCCCCGATACCCGCCGCAAGGGTTGTGGCCAGGTTCTCCGATTTAAGCAGCGACAGAAGGCTGCCGGCACCCTCGTGGCCGAGCAGGAAGCCCATCAGCGCACCCGGCTTGGCGTCGTAATGCTGCCGGGTGGGGGGCAGCGGAAATTCGACGATCAGGCTTCGCTGATCCTTCACGGGTTCTACGGTGACCACGCGTAGAGCCGGCTTGGTATCCAGGTAGGTCCGTGCATAGCGGGGACGGGACAGATTGCGATTGGCCAGTTCCTCGAACCGGTCCCGCACCGTGGCCTCCAATTCGTCCAAGCCGCGGTTGCCCAATACTGCCAAGGTCATGACATTTGCGGAATAACGGCTGGTATAGAAATCGAGCAGCCTCTGCCTGTCCACACCCGCCAGGGTTTCCAGATTACCGGTGGAAAATCGGTTGATCGGGTGATCGGCACGATAAAGACTTCGCTTGATCTGCGAAACGCGCCACATATCGTTGTCCACGTTCTTGGAGTGCTCGGATGCGACGGCGTTCACCTCCCGCTGGACATACTCCTCGTTGAACAGGGGCGCCGAAAAGAACTGGGCGAAGCGATCCAGCGCCTCGGTAAACGCCGGATGGGCTACCTGGAAAAAGTAATTGGTGTGGTCGTTGGACGTATAGGCGTTGCTGTATCCGGCGTGGGTCGTAAGGTACTTCTGGTACTCCCCGGCCTGGGGATATTTCTCGGTACCCAGAAACAGCATGTGCTCCAGGAAATGGGCCATGCCGGCGTGTTCCTCCGGATCTTCCAGGGACCCGGCGGCTACCGCCATGGCCGCCGCCGAGCGCTCCGCCTCCGCGTCGGAGATCAACATCACCCGCAGTCCGTTTTCCAGCACCAACTTACGGTAGGCCACCTCCGTTCGCGTCTCAGCCAGCAGCTTATCCTGCGGACTTTGTTCGAGCTGGCGCGGTTTACATCCTACTGCAACCATCAAAAGGCATAGGGCGATAATGGGGGATAATTCCCGGGCGACTCGATATATGCGGTAAATTCGAACCATCTCAGCTGTAGATCCTTGCAAATGGAAATCGGTCGATGGATTGTGCATTCGATGAGGCTCGGCACTTCCAGCAATCCTTGGCGATGGTGCCCCCGCCGCATGCAACGGGCCGGCATTTTTGTTTACTCCCCATCCGTTCTGATCGTACGCTTTCGCCAGAAATGGGGCAACGGGTTTGATCCACGGATTTTTTCTTCGGTAATCACTCCTGGATTTTACGTTGAAATGCGAATAAGATCGGCCCCCTGGAGCGCTACAGTCCGCCGGCCCATGGGCGACGACGCGCAGAAGGCCACCGCTTTCAGTACCCGTACAACTAGGGAACCAGCCAGCCAAGGTTCCGCAGCCGCGCCGAGACGACATGAAAGAATATGACTTGCAATCGGCCATCGAAGCCGACAAACACCTGATCCATCCCCTTCATCACCCGAGCACCCATGAAAACCCGAAAATCTGGGTGTCGGCTAAGGGAAGCATTCTGACCGACATCGAGGGGAAAGAGTATCTGGACGGCCTATCGGGTCTGTGGAACGTCAATGTAGGCCACGGCCGCAAGGAACTGGCAGACGCGGCCGCTGCCCAGATGTCTCAACTCGCGTACGCTTCGGCATACACCGGATCGTCGAACCTGCGGGCCATAGAATTGGCGGAGAGGCTGGCGGATATCACGTACCAGGGCATCAACGCCTTCTTCTTTACCAGCGGCGGGGGCGAATCCAACGAGAGCGCGTTCAAGACGGCCCGCTTTTTTTGGAAATCGCAGGGAAAGCCGGACAAAGTGAAAATCATTTCCCGCGAGCTGGGCTATCACGGAGTGACCATGGCCACGATGAGCGCAACGGGATTGACCGCCTACTGGCCTATGTTCGAGCCGCGAGTACCGAATTTTTTGCTGATCCCCGGTCCCTATCCCTATTACTTCGACGGCGGTGACGAGAACACGCCCCAGGGCGTGGCCGCGGCCAATTTCTTGGAAGAAGCCATTCTGCGCGAAGGACCCGAAACCGTGGCCGCCTTCATCGCCGAGCCGGTGCAAGGTGCCGGCGGTGTGATCGTCCCGCAGGATGAATACTTTCCCCGCATCCGCGAAATCTGCACCCAATACGACGTGCTGTTCATCGCCGACGAGGTGATCACCGGTTTCTGCCGCACGGGGAGCTGGTTTGCCCTCGACCGCTGGGGCGTCGAACCCGACATCCTGTCGTTCGCCAAGGGGATCACCTCCGGCTATATTCCCCTCGGCGGCATCGGGTTGAGCGATCGCATCCGCGACGCGATCATGGACGCCGAGCCCGGCAAGCGATGGATGCACGCCTACACCTATTCGGGGCACCCCACCGCGTGCGCCGTCGGACTGGCCAACCTGGACATCATGGAAAGGGAGGACCTTGTTACCAGGGCGGCTGAAAATGGCGCCCATCTCATCAATCAACTCAAGAGCCTGGAATCCCATCCGAACGTCGGTGAGGTGCGCGGATTGGGCATGATGGCAGCGGTGGAACTGGTCGAAGACAAAGCAACGCGCAAAAATTTCGACAGATCCCGTAAAATCGGCGAAACGGTCAGTGCCGTGGCGATCGAAAAGGGATTGTTTTCGAGAGCGCGTGAGGACGTCTATTGCCTGGCGCCGCCCTTGACGACGTCCCGCAGCGAACTGGAGCGCATCGTCGATTGCACCGGAGAAGCCATACGCGCAGTTCTCGGCGGCTGATTCCCTCTACACGCATTCCGCAGCAGCGCATATGGAAACCGCGGAAATGGGAACCGGCATAGGCCAAGTCATCATCGCGCTGGGGTCCAACATCTCGCCCGAGAAGCATCTGCGGGATGGGCTCGCTCAACTGAGGCGATGGATCCACATCACGGCGACAAGCCAAGTCTATCGCACCCCCCCCTGGGGCTACACCGGCCAAGACGATTTTCTGAACGCCGCGGTCGCGGGGCAAACGGAACTCCCCCCGGTGGAATTGCTGAATCGGCTAATGGATACGGAAGCGCTGATGGGCCGGGTGCACACGATACCGAACGGACCCCGCACACTCGATCTTGACATCCTGTTTTTCGGCAACCTCGTAATGGACTCCGAGCAGTTGACCGTGCCCCATCCGCGGCTGCATGAGCGCGGTTTCGTTCTGTTGCCATTGTGCGATATCGCGGCGGAGTTCATCCATCCGGTACTTGGCCGAACGGTGAGCGACCTACTGGATGCGGTCGATCTGGCCGGAATCGAGCCAGTCGGCCTGGTGCTCCCTGCCTGACTTCGCACCCCAATTTCGTTGATGTTTCCTTAACGATTTCGATAATTTCCCTTGATTCATGCTGCCCGTTCAAGCCTTTTCAGCCCGGAACCATCGGGCGACGGCGTCGATGTCGGCATTACCGCCACTGATAATGACGGCCACCCGCGATCCGGTTGCGCCCAACTTTCCGTGAAACAGGGGTGCCAGCCCCACGGCAGCGGACGGTTCAACCACGAGTTTCATCCTGTTCCAAAGAAAATCAAGGGTCGCACGAATTTCATCCTCGGAAACGGTCACCATGCCGTCCACGCAGCGCCGGATGATCTGGAAGGTATGTTCGCCAAGTGCCTTTGGGCGCAGCCCATCCGCGAAGGTGCGTGGCTGCTCGATGCGTTCGATTTTCCCCGATCGATACGCCCGGTTTCCGTTGTCCGCCCCCTCGGGCTCGACGCCGATAATCTGGGCCTCGGGTAAGCGGCCCTTCAATGCGATGGCGGAACCGGAAAGCAGGCCCCCGCCTCCGCATGGCGCAAGCATCAGGTCTAGATCCCCCACTTGTTCCATCATTTCCAGCGCGGCGGTGCCTTGCCCCGCGATCACCTGGGGATGATCAAAGGGCGGTATCAGAGTCATCCCCTTACCGGCGCCGAGTTTTTCCGCGACCGCTTCCCGCTCTTCCGTTTGCGGATTGTAAAAGACCACCTCGGCACCGTACGCTTTCGTGGCTTCCGCCTTGATCGACGGGGCGTCTGCGGGCATCACCACCAGGGCCGGTACGCCGAGCAGGCTCCCCGCCAGAGCGATCGCCTGAGCATGATTTCCCGAGGAGTAGGTAATGACTCCGCAGCGTTTTTCATCCTCGCTCAATTGGGACATGGCATTGAAGGCCCCACGAATCTTGAAGGCCCCCGCCCGTTGAAAATTCTCACATTTGAGGAATACGCGGCATCCTGCACGCCGATCGAGATCTCGGGAGGTCATCACCGGCGTGCGGTGCACGACACCTGCCAGCCGCCGCGCCGCCATCACCACGTCGTCAAAGACTACCGGGGCGCGCCCTGCGTTCGTGGCGATCACGGTCTTGGGCCGGATGAAATCGACGGTTTCAATCTGGGTGGATATAGCTCAGGCGGGCGTCCAGGGAATCTCCGTCATCCGTTTTGACCGACGTTCGCCCGCGATATTGGATCAACCGCCGGGGTTGTGCCGACTCCAGGTAGAAGTACAGCGGGTCCACCAACAGGCGGATGACAAATGCGGACGGTTCCATGCGAATCACCACGACGGCCTTGCCGCCAATGGTCTCCTCACCCTCTTTGGTCAAGCGAAATCCCACTGTTCCCAATCGGCTGGGAACCAGGAAATCCATTTCCACTTCGTCTCCTTGCGCCAGCAGCGCCCAGTTCTTTCTGATACTGGGAACAATCATGCTGGTGAAACCCATCGATTCGCTCCAATCCAGGGTCTCGCTCTCCTCGTCGTCCTCGGCGGATTCCTTGTATCGCAACTCGACGACCGAGCCCGTCTTGATCATTGTTTCGGATTCGCCCGACCTGTGATCCACCTTGCTGTAGGAAACGAGGACGAAGCCTGCTTCCTCGTACACGGTTTCGGCACGCTGAATTTCCTTACCGGCAGGATTTCGGTAGATCACAACTTCCCGAACTTTCCCTCCTTCGCTGGAGGTGCGCGAGTCCCCCTGGAATACGAGGTCATCGCTGTCCAGTGCATAGGCCTGGAAGCCGACGATGGAGATTTCCTGGGCGAAGGTTGAAGTTGGGGCGATGAATGCGGTGAATGCAAGGAACAACAGGGTGGTGCTGAGAACGATTCGGTACATCTGACCCCGGCGGTAATGGGTTCATTGGGCGCGAACCCGCCTCTGGCGCTGGGCACGCGGTCACTCAAGGCAGGCCGAATATCGCGGTTTTTTCTTCCCCTGGCAAGCGGATTTTTCAGATTGGCGACTGAGCCTGGTACGCAGATTGATTTTACGCCCGGCTGTAACGACGATGGCCGTCCAGCCATGGTTTTCCTAAAACCCGCAATCGGGCGGAACAAACTGGCTATGTGAGATCATACCGCGGTCCCAGTTTAAACCCTTACGCATCTGCTCAATCGGGGACCTGTTCAGTATATCCAATGATCCAAGTTACCACCACTTCACATCAAATCCATCCTCCTGGCGATCCATTGCTCCCATGTCAATTTCCAAATAGTAGATTTCCATTTCAGGCAAACAGGGTCAACGGTGACCGGGGGTTCTTGCAGCAGCGAGGGCACGTTGCCTGTGGTCCGCAAATGGCTTAAAACAGAATTTGCTCAAACTGACGCGAGTAAACAATTATTGGAGTGAGGCGATGCGATTCGCAGTTTACCGGCAGTTGACAGTGACCTCGATGCTGGTGGCTATTGGCGTGTCAGCGGTGTGGGTCTCCGAGGCAGAAGCTGCCAAGGGCGATCGACGGACGATGATATTTATTGGTACGACCAGTTATTCGGATGGCACGACCACGACCCTAGGGACATCGTTTGGTGCGCGCTGGTCCCTCGAATTCAAGCGGGACCTGCAATGGACCATAGGCGGTGCCTATGCGACCACCGACGGTGAGTTCAAAGACGAAGCCACCGGCAATGTGACCGACGTGCACGTCCGTTCAGCCACTGCCAATACCGGACTCACCGTTTTGTTCAACACGGACCCTGGCACCAATGTGATCGGCTTTGTGGGCGGCGGATTTTCGATCATCTCCTACGACATGGATTTCGATTATCCGGAGTCGGAAGTGGGCCAAACATCGGGAGTAGGTCCAGGCATCTTCGGTAATGCCGGAGCTGAGTTTCGCATCACCCGCTCGGTATGGTTCATCCCCGCATTTATCGCATCGGCCCACGCCATCGAAACCGAGAGCGGCGATGCGTTCACCTTGGTCTCAACCGGCGTGGTGCTCTCGATTCGAATAGGATTCTAAGAAACTTCGAACGTCTAGGGAAGGAGCGCGACCATTTCGACCGTCACCAACCAGAAACTCAAAACGATCATGGAACCGTTGACCCAGCCGAGGTAGCGCTTCAAGATGGGATTTCCCCGCCAGATCAACACTCCGTTTACCGACCCGAAATTCGCCATGGCGATGACGATCTGGAAACCCCGATCGAATTTATTTCGTACCAAAGTTCAGGGTTCTGAACTGCTCCGGGAAAGCGGAACCCGACCCATCGATTCGGCGGAATCCAGCCAATAATGAATGGCACCACCGCAGCCATCAGTACCGCGTAGAGCCCGGTGTATTTCCAGAACTGAGACCACACCCTAATTCATGCCGCCGGTCATGTATCCGGATAAATGGGCCAAATTCCGATTCGAGCGGCAGGCTACGGCTCATCGAGTACGGGGTTGGTCAATTCGCCGATACCTTCGATGGTCACGGTCACCACATCCCCGTCCTTCAAATAGACCGGGGGGTCGCGCGCATCTCCCACACCACCCGGCGTGCCGGTGGAGATCAGATCACCCGGAAATAGGGTCATCACCGAGGATATCAGCTCGATCAGATACGGGATGTCGAAGATCAGGTCACCCGTGTTGCCATCCTGCATCACTTTGGAATTCACCAGGGTTTTCAGGTGCAGGTTGTCCGGATGCGGAATTTCGTCTCGGGTCACCACCCAAGGGCCCAGGGGTCCTGAATTGTCAAAGTTCTTGCCCAGGGTCCATTGCTGGGGCTTGCTCATGCGTTGATAATCGCGGACGGAAACGTCGTTGAAGCAGGTGTAACCCGCAACATGATCCCAGGCCCTGTTCAGAGGAATGGATTTGCCCTCCTTTCCGATGACGACAACCAGTTCGCCCTCGAAATCGACACGATTGCTCACTTTCGGCACCCGGATGGGCTCACCCGAGGCGATCAGTGTGTGCGCCCAGCGTCCGAATATGACCGGTTTTTCGGGAATCTCGCGGCCGGTTTCCTCGACGTGGGCCCGATAGTTGGCGCCCAAAAGCAAGAATTTGGAGGGATTGGGCACCGGCGGTCTAAGCGTATACTGCTCGTGACCCAAAAAGGCGTCCTCATGTTCCCCGCACCGTTCCTGGATGCGCCGGGCGGTATCCAGAAGACCATCCCCACCCGCAAGGAAGGCATTGATATTTTGAGGAAAATGGGGATCGATAGCGTTGAGGTCCAGCACTCTCCCGCCCCCGAACCCCGACAATCCGATTCCCGGCGTGAGGTTCTTGCGGAAGAAGCTGACTAGCTTCACGGGCTGCTCCAGAGAGGATCTAAATCCAGCCCAATTGCCCAGCCCGATTACCGAGCTCGATTACTACGGGATTAGCGGATAAATGCATGAGGGCCGGTGTGCCGTTTAAGCAGCAAATTTGTCTATCACAGCCATGGTGCGTTGACAACGAATGCAATGATTATGAGTGCGGCCGACGCCCCTATGGCCTGAACGGTGGGCTTCGTCAAAATCGTTCTAGGCAAGCGCTGCGCAATATGATAACTACGCTGGTTCAATAAACAATGATGTGGAGAGAATTTATGTGGCCATTTGCGACAGACGCGTTCGCCCTGCCGCCCGGCGGTGGGGAGGGTGCCGGGGGCATGATCATTCAATTCGCGCCGTTTATCCTGATATTCATCATCTTCTGGTTTTTGATCATTCGCCCGCAGCAAAAGAAGGCCAAGGCCCATCGCCAATTGCTTGGAGACCTGAAAAAAGGCGATGAAGTCAAAACTGACGGGGGCGTCCACGGCACGATCATCAAGCTGGCGGAAGATTCGATCACCCTCGAAATTTCACACAAGGTCCCCATTCGCATAGACCGGACGCGCATCGTCGAACTGATAGCGACGAAAAGGGAACCACTTCCCAAAGCTTCGGATTCCGATGATCAGAAGAAATGAGCCTGCGGTTATTTGCGGCGGCCGGCCTGAGCGGGAATCCCGATGAGTTATAAAGTCAAAGCCATATTTGTCTCGATCGTCGCCGTCGTGGCGGTGATCTATGTGATTCCCACGTTTCAGGCGTATTGGCCTGGCGGCGATCCTCAATCAATTGAAACCAAGGTCAATCTCGGTTTGGACCTCCAAGGAGGAATGTACCTGGATATCGAAGTGGATACCGAAGCGGCCGTTGACCGCATGCTCGATAATCTGGCGTTGGAACTTGAGGACGCGCTGCTCGATGCCCTCATCGACTATCTCCGGGTCGAGCGAGTGGGCAAGCGCATCGAACTGGAAATCGCCGAAGGAGAAATTATCGACTGGGATGAGACTTCCTTCGACCGCCTGATGGTGAGTTTCGACCGTGAAGATTTGAGCCCGACGGTCTCCCGCATCACACTCCTGGACGAAGAGGCCGAGCGCATCCGCACCGGATCGGTGGCCCAGGCCCTGGAGGTGATTCGCAATCGCATCGACTCATTGGGGGTGAGCGAACCCTCCATTCAACGTCAGGGCGAAAAAAGCATCCTGATCCAGCTCCCGGGTCTGAAAGATCGCGATTCTGCGATTCATGCCATCGGCACCCAGGCGGTACTGGAGTTTTATCTGGTCGAAGAGAACGTGACCCAAAACACGATGGATGCCGCCCGCCACACGCTCAAGTACCTGGAAACACGCGACCCAACGACCAAGAAGATTATCAGCCGGGAGCCTTACGTCCTTGAAAAACGCGCAGTGATGACCGGGGACACGATTCGCGACGCACGAGTGACGATCAGCAATCTGGATAACCAACCGTACGTCTCGCTTTCGTTCGACTCCCTGGGCACCGACCGCTTCGCCAAGATAACGACTCGCTACCGTGGCCGGCGGCTGGCCATCGTATTGGACGACAAGATCCAGTCGGCTCCGGTAATCCGGGAAGCGATTACCGGAGGAGAGGCCCAGATTACCGGCGGATTCACCATGGACGAGGCTTCCAATTTGGCCATCGTGCTCCGGTCGGGTTCGCTTCCCGCACCGATCAAGATTCGGGAGGAGCGTACCGTGGGCGCGACCCTGGGCGAAGATTCGATTCGGCAGGGCATCATCTCTCTGGCCGTGGGCGGGATTGCCGTTTTGCTCTTCATGATGGCGTATTACGGCGTGTCCGGCATTTTCGCCAGCCTCACGCTGATCTTCAATCTTTTGATCATCCTGGCGGTCTTGGCCGGCTTCCAGGCCACTCTGACCCTGCCCGGTATTGCCGGTATGGTCTTGGTGATGGGCATGGCTATCGACGCCAATGTATTGATATTCGAAAGGATTCGGGAAGAATTGCGCCGAACCGACAATCCGCGAAACTCGGTCGTGGAAGGATTTAGGAAGGCTTTTTGGACCATTTTCGACGCGAACCTGACCACTCTTTTGGCGGCGTTCGCGTTGCTGGCTTTTGGAACAGGCCCGATCAAAGGCTTCGCCGTTACCCTAGCCATCGGCATCCTGGCCAGCATGTTCACCGCGATCGTGGTGACGCGTCTCCTGTTTGAAATTTTCTATTTGAACCGCGCACATCTGGCCAAGATCAGTATTTGATTGGGTAACGCGCAAATGCAACAGCATCGCCGCCCAGACGAGCGGCGTCTGCTTGACATGGTTAAGGGGGCGTGATTCCGGCGCCAAAGCTGACGTATGAGGCTGATCAAAGAAGATACCCACTTCAATTTTCTGGGAAAATGGAAGATCGCCAGCGCCATTTCCGGGTTGGCGATTCTGGGCGGGCTTGCCGCCTATTTTCCCTTGGGGGGGCTCAACTACGGCATAGACTTCCGTGGCGGCACCCTGGTGCAAATCCAATTTCCCGCTCCGCCCGATCTCTCGCAGATTCGGGCTACCTTGGCGTCGAGCGACGCCGGCTCGTTTTCACTGCAGTCCTTCGGCGGAGAGGAGAACCACGAAATTCTGGTGACCGTCGCGGGTTCGGATGAGAACCAAAGCCTCACGACCCATGGTCTGGCTCAGCGGATCGGAGATACCTTGAGCGAGGCTTTCCCCGGGTTGACGGTGCGCCGAGTGGAGAGTGTGGGTCCCAAGGTGGGGCGGGAACTGAAATTTGCCGCCTTTCAGGCAGTGGTTTTCGCCATATTGGCGATTCTGGCCTACGTGTGGATTCGTTTTCAGTGGCGATATAGTATCGCCGCGGTCGTGGCCCTCCTTCACGATGTCTTTATCGTCCTGGCGGCATTCCTGCTCACTCAGAAGGAGATCACGTTGCCGGTTGTGGCAGCTGTGCTGACGGTCGCCGGGTATTCCATCAACGACACCATCGTTATTCTGGATCGGATTCGCGACAACGTCCGCAAATTCCAGAAAAAGCCCCTCTTCGATATCCTCAACGAGAGCTTGAATCAGACACTTTCACGCACCTTGTTGACCTCCGGCACCACCCTGTTGGTGGTGCTTTCAATTTACTTTTTTGGGGGAGAGATCATCAACGATTTCGCTTTCGCGTTGCTGATCGGGGTTCTGGTCGGCACATACTCGTCCATATTCGTGGCCAGCCCCCTGGTGTGGGGGTTGAATAACTGGTTTCCCCAGAAGATCAAATAACCCGGAATCTAATCACACTGTGGCGTTAATCGGGCTCGCATGCCTGCGGCCGATATTCTAGATTGGGCCGAGTCTGGGCGGGTTAGCGGCGGATTCCCGCCAGGCTCAACGCCACACGAGCCGCACGATCTTTTGTTTGCGGCCCTCTAGATCGAAACTCGCGGATTGGCCATCACCGTTCGGGTCCGCCGCGACGACGCGGTAATTGCCCGGCGGCAAATCTGCGTAAAACCAAGGACCCGCCGAGCCTTCGTTCACGATTATTCCCCCCCCGGAATCGTAGATCGTCACAGAGATGTCGGCCTTGTAGGGGCCTGCCAACTCGGCGAAAGTCAAAAGCAGTGAATAGTCCTTGATTGCGACGCGTCCTTCTTTACCCACGCCGTCGGAAAACGTTTTCACCTGCTGGGCATATGCCGTCACGTAGAGGAAAACGGCCACTGCGGCGACGATTGCCAGGAAAAGGAGGACTGACGCGTTGCGGTTGCTCATGGTGCCACCATCGCGCTGTTTGGGATTTTCCTTTGCCGGTCCATGGACCGGGGATTCGAAGGGCATTTCATCGATACGGTTTGATGACCCTGCCAAAATTGTAGCATGCTGTATCGTCGTTTAGAACCTAACGCATCATCGTGGCCCGCTGGTTAATCGGTTCACCGGCAGGATTCATGGCGATTGCGGTTGCAAGACAGACGAGAACCGCGATCCGAACTTTTCGTGCACTATGGCCGACCCTGACAAGTTCCGATTTTCCGTTGATCGTGGTGGAACCTTCACGGATATCTACGCCGAAATTCCGGCGCAGCCGGGATTCATGTCTCTCAAGCTGCTGAGCGAGGATCCGGCGAACTATCCCGATGCCCCCAGGGAAGGCATCCGCAGGGTGCTGGAACGGGTCACGGGCCGGCCTCATGCCAAAGAGGGTTTTGACGCCTCGGCCATCGAGTGGATCCGCATGGGCACCACGGTGGCGACGAATGCCTTGCTGGAGCGCAAAGGGCGCCCCCTCGTCCTCGTGGTCACCGAAGGGTTCGAGGACATCCTGCGTATCGGCTACCAAAATCGGCCCCGCATCTTCGATCTTCGCATCGATCAACCCGAGCTGTTGTACATCAGAGCCATCGAAGCGAGAGAAAGAGTGCGTCTCGCGGGAAAAGGCGGGGCGGTAGCTGACCTCGGTCGTTTGGTGACCGGAACGACCGGCGAGCCGATTGAAGTTCTGACCCCCCTGGACAAAGCCAAAATCACCCACGATCTGCAGCAGGTTTATGACGAGGGAATTCGCGGCGTCGCCGTCGTGCTGATGCACGCCTACACGTTTCCGCATCACGAGCAATCCATCGGCGAAATCGCACGCGAGATCGGCTTTACACAGGTTTCTCTCTCCCACCAGGTGTTGCCCACGGTGAAGATCGTGGGCCGGGGCGATACGACGACCGTGGATGCCTACCTCACACCCCACATCATGACCTATCTGGCAAGCTTCCGCGAGGGCTTCACCGACCAGTTGGCCCATACCCAGCTATTGTTCATGCAAAGCCATGGCGGCCTGATCGACGCGCGGCAATTCATCGGCAGCCGTGCCGTCCTTTCCGGCCCTGCGGGCGGCGTGGTGGGTTACGCCCGCACGTCATTCGATCCGCATAAGCCCCGGCCGGTCATCGGCTTCGACATGGGAGGCACATCGACCGACGTCTCACGATTTGCCGGCGAATTCGAGCTGACCGATGAAAACGAGACGGCGGGGGTACGGATTCAGGCCCCACAGATGAACATCGTTACCGTGGCTGCCGGGGGCGGATCGCGGCTGTTCTACCGCAACGGCATGTTTCAGGTGGGGCCCGAAAGCGCCGGCGCTCACCCCGGCCCGATTTGCTATCGGAAAGATGGGCACTTGACCCTCACCGATGCCAACCTGGTGTTGGGCCGCATCCTGCCCGAGCATTTCCCCCATATATTCGGCCCGCATGAGGATCTGCCCCTCGATCTGGAGGCCAGCCGTGCCGCAATGGGAGCGCTGACCGGGGAAATCAATGCCGACCGCCACGGCACCGGTCAGCCGCCGTACTCGGTGGCCGAGGTGGCCTTGGGATTCATCCGGGCCGCCAACGAGACGATGGCCCGACCGATCCGCGAAATCTCCGTCGCGCGGGGATATGACATCAAGGAGCACGTTTTGGCCTGCTTCGGAGGCGCGGGCGGCCAACACGCATGCGCCATCGCCCGGTCACTCGGTATCCGGGACATCGTGATTCACCGCTTCGCCGGCATCCTCTCCGCATACGGCATGGGGCTGGCGGATGTCGTGCGCGATCTGCAGGCGCCGGCAGCGGGGCAGCCGGTGAGTGGCGCAGCCGTGGCCAGCCTGGAAATCCGCTTCGCGGAATTGGAGTCGCAAGGTTACGCCGAACTGGAAGCAGAAGGATTCGACCGTGCTCATACTGAAGTTCATCGATACCTCAATCTGCGCTTCGATGGCTCGATCACCTCGATCATGATCCATCAACCGGCGGGAGGGGACTACGAGGCGGCCTTTCGGGACCACCACCGTGGCGAATACGGGTTCGAGGACCCCGGGACACGAGTGCTCATCGACGACGTCCGCGTGCGCATGCTGGGCAAAGCGGAGCCCCTGGCACGGCTAAGTGTACCTGTCGCGGATGAGCCGATCGAGCCCATTGGGACCTGCCGCACTTTTTTCGAGGACGCCTGGCACACATCGGACATCTACCCGTGGCACGCGCTCCGCTGCGCACACCGCATCCCAGGACCCGCGCTGATTATCCAGGACGGGGGCACGATCGTGATCGACCCAGGTTGCGAGGGGTCCGTAACCGAGACCGGGGCCCTGGAAATCTCTGTGGACTCCAAGGAACGGGAATCCTTTACCTCGCAAGCCGATCCGATCCAGTTGAGCATCTTCAACAACCTGTTCATGTCTATCGCCGAGCAGATGGGCCGCACCCTGCAGCGGACAGCGGTTTCGACCAACATCAAGGAGCGGCTCGATTTTTCCTGCGCCATCTTCGACTCGGACGGCGGCCTGGTGGCCAACGCCCCGCACATCCCGGTGCACCTGGGCGCCATGGGTGCGGCTGTTCGCGAGCAATTGCGGCTCCACGCCGACGATCTGGAAGCCGGCGATGTGCTCGTGACCAACGATCCGCACCATGGCGGATCGCACCTGCCGGACATTACCGTCGTAACTCCGGTCATGGCGGACCGAAAACCCCTGTTCTTCGTCGCCAACCGGGGCCATCACGCCGAGATCGGGGGCATATCGCCGGGTTCCATGCCGCCGTTCTCCCGCACACTGCTGGAAGAGGGGGCCTGCATCACCAGTTTCAAGCTGGTAAAGGAGGGGCGATTTCAGGAAGAGGGTATCCGCCGATTGCTGATGGCTCCCGGCGAGATACCCAGGACGGAAGGGCAGCCACCCAGTTCCGGCTCGCGCAGGCTGGACGACAATATCTACGACCTCAAAGCACAGATCGCAGCCAACCAGCGAGGCGTGGAACTGATCCGGGAGATGATCGGCCATTACGGGCTCGATGTGGTGCAGGCCTACATGGGGCACATTCAGGACAACGCCGAGGAAGCCGTACGCAGCATGCTCGTCAAGTTATCCCTTGCGAAAGGCCTGCGTGAGACAGATACCCTGCGCGCGACCGATTACCTGGATGACGGGACACCGATATCGGTGGCGATCACCATCGATCGAACAGCCCGAAATATCACTTTCGACTTTGCCGGCACAGGCCCGGAGGTTTGGGGCAACCTCAACACCCCGACCGCCGTGACCACGTCTGTGGTGCTATACGTGCTTCGCACCTTGATAGACGAGGATATCCCCCTGAATGGCGGCTGCCTGAAACCCGTCACGATCGAAATTCCAAACCCCTGCCTGCTCTCCCCGTCCCACGACGCGGCGGTCGTGGGCGGCAACGTGGAAACTTCGTCCCGCATCACCGATGTGCTGCTCAAGGCTTTCGGCGCGGTGGCCGGCGCCCAAGGCACCATGAACAATTTGACCTTTGGCGACGAAACCTTCGGCTATTACGAGACCATCGGCGGTGGTACCGGTGCGGGAGCGGACTGGCAGGGCAAGTCCGGGCTGCACGCCCACATGTCCAATACCCGCATCACCGACCCGGAAATTCTGGAAAGGCGCTATCCCATTTTGCTGCGCCGATTTTCGCTGCGGCATGGCTCCGGCGGGGCCGGCCGCCACAACGGCGGCGAGGGGGTCATACGCGAGATCGAATTTCTGGTGCCGATGAATGTGGCCATCCTCTCGGAACGCCGCGTCTTTCCCCCATACGGGCTGAACGGCGGAGAGCCGGGCCTGCGGGGGCTCAATCTCGCCATATTACGCGACGGGCGTATCGTCAGTCTTGGAGGCAAAAACGAGATCAAGCTTCAACCGGGCGACCGCATCCGGATCGAAACACCCGGAGGGGGTGGTTACGGTAAGAAGTGACATGGGTCTCTTAACCAAAATTTCCCGTGCCATTTAGCCGGCATGATTGGCCTGTTGAAGGGCACAAGGCTCATTCTCCGGATTCTGGCCGCCGATCGAATCGCCTGGAGTCAATTTCCTTGCAGGCGGGGAAGTGTTATGAATGAGGAAGGAAGATTCGCCCGTGCCAGTAACATGGCGGGTTGGCCGTGGCCTGAGATACTGGCAGTTCGTCTCAGATTGAGCTGGCGCATGAATCAATCGCTTTGCAGAGGGGGACTCGCCGTTGCCTGACAATCAAATGTCGGCGATTGGTGCTTTCGTCGTGCGCTACGCCCGGTTCGGCGCGTTGGTTCTCCTGACTGGGCTGGTCTTGGCAACGCTTTATTTTTTCCATGCCGTCTTGCTGCCGTTCATTCTCGCTGTTTTTCTATCCTACCTGATCGCCCCAATCATCGACCGGCTGACCCGCATTCGGTTTCGGGGCATCGGAATGCGCCGCGGGCTGGCCATCATCGTGACCTACACGGTATTTTTTTCCGGCATATTCGTGGCCGGACGCTTTGTCGTGCCCAATCTGGTCACGGAATTCAACAAGATCGTCAAGGAACTGCCCCACATGCTGGTGGAGGTGGAGCGCAATTGGATCCAGCCCCTGGAAACCGACCTGAGCGCCTGGATCGGCGAGTTCATTCCCGATCCTGCCGAAGGTGATATCCCGGCTGATACGACGTTTGCCGCCAATGGAGCGGAATTGGCAGCGGATGGCGCGGCAACCGATGCCTCCCAGCCACGGGCGCCGTGGGAAATCCTGGTCGAGGACTATACTTACGTCGTCAGGCAGATTGACGGTGGCCACTTCGAAGTCGTTCCCCGTAAGAAGACCGAACAGAGGACGAATACTGCGGAGGCGCGCGCCAACGGCGGCCCAATTTCCGGGGCCTTCGGGCAAATGCGGCAAATATTCGAAGAAAATTTTTTCGAGCTGATCCAGTTGGGCCGGCGCCATCTCACGGCCATCGTGGGCTCGTTTTTTACGACGTTCCTGGTCTTCTTCATTTCGGCATTCATCCTCGCGGACCCGCAACGGATTTGGGACTTTCTCTGCTCGTTGGTTCCACCCCAATATCGCGGCGAGTTCAACGAGTTGCTCCGCCGGCTCGATCATGGACTGAGTGGCGTGGTGCGCGGACAGCTGATGATATGCGTGGTCAACGGCGCGCTTACCGGCTTGGGGTTGATCGTCCTGGGCGTCCCGTTCGTGTTCACCCTCACGCTGATCGCAACGCTGTTTTCGCTGATCCCCATCTTCGGGGTTCTGATCTCGTCGGTGCCCATCGTATTGATGGCGTTTTCCATCTCCGCCACGACAGCCTTGCTTGCGGTGGGGTGGATCTTGGTGATTCATTTCATCGAAGCCAATTTCCTCAACCCGAAAATTCTCGGCGGCGCTTCCAAGATTCACCCCATCCTGATCATCTTCGCCCTGCTGGTGGGACAATACACCGCGGGCATCGTCGGCGCTCTGATCGCCGTGCCCATTTTTTCCCTGGTGCAGAACAGTTTTCTCTACATCAAAAGCGTGGCCGAAAACCTGGAAACGCCGGCATGAGCGGTGCTGGGGGTCCGGTCTGGGGCAAGCACCTCGCCGCGAAACCCGCGGAAGCGCTGGTGAGATTTTGCTCCGGCCGAGACGTCACCGTGGTGCCTATGGCAGACGCGGAACTGCTGCCGTACGATCTATGGACCAATCGCGCCCACGCCATCATGCTCCACCGCCAGGGCATTCTCGGCCGGGAAGTGCTGATTGGGCTTCTATCTGCTCTAGGGGCCCTTGAGGCCGATTGGCGCGCCGGGCGCTTCGTCCTCGATCCCGCCCGGGAAGACGTCCACAGCAATGTAGAAGCCTACGTCTCCCAACGGGAAGGCAGTGAGGTGGGGGGCAGACTGCACACGGGGCGGAGCCGAAACGATCAGGTCGTCTGCGATACCCGGCTCTTCGTACGGGAAGCCTGCCTGGACCTCGCGGAATCCTTGCACCAGTTGATGACGGTGCTGCTCGATCAGGCGCGCCTGCATGTGGAAACGGTCATACCCGGTTTTTCGCACATGCAGCCGGCGATGGTCACCACCTGGGCACACTGGCTCTGCAGCTACGCCCAAGCATTGTGCCGCGATTTGGAACGGTTGAGGCTGGCCATCGATCTGTCAGGCCGCAATCCCCTTGGCGCCGCGGCGGGTTTCGGGACTTCCTGGCCCATCGACCGGGAGCTGACGGCCGAATTGCTGGCCTTCGACCGGGTCGAAACCAACACCTTGGACGCCGTTGGGTCTCGCTGGGAACTGGAATGGCAGGTGGGAACGGTGTACGCCGCCATGATGACCCACCTGTCCACCGTGGCCCAGGACCTGGTGCAGTTGAGTCATCCCTATTGGGGGATGATCGCCCTGGACGACGCCTACGTGACCGGATCCTCCATCATGCCCCAGAAGCGGAACCCTGACTGGGCGGAAGTGATCCGCGGTAAAACGGCCTGGATTGGAGGAATGACCGCCGGATTGCTGGGGGTGCCCAAAGGCGGGATGAGCGGTTACAACCGGGACACGCAGGTGACCAAATACCTCCTGCTCGACATCGTGAGAGAGTGCCAACCGGCTCCGGTTATCGTTGGCTCGGTCATCGACACCATGACCGTTGACGTGGAGGCGATGCGGGTGCGGACGGATCAGGGGTATCTGGCCGCTGCCGATTTCGCGGATAGGTTGGCTCAAGCACTCGCGCTGCCCTTTCGATCCTGCTACGACATCGCGGCGGTGGCCGTGCGGTATGCGGGCAAATCGGGCACCATCACCCAGGCTGCGGCGGTTCGCGCGGTAGAGGAGGCCGGCCACCCTATCGATCCTTTGAAAACGATTCTGGCAGACCTGACCGACCCGCATCGTGTCGTGTCGTGGCGCATCCACACAGGTGCACCCGCCCCGGAAGCCGTGCGCCGCCAGATCGAATCGTTGCAAGCCGAACTTGAGCGGCTGACGGGGTATGTTGGGCCGTTGCGAAAACGAATCGAGGCCGCGAGGCAAAGGTGTAACGACTACGCTGCGACTGAGCTGGGATAACGGTAAGATTCATCCCAGGGAGATTGTCCGCTCACGCGGGTAGATGGGTTGATCCCGCGACAGGGTCGAGAGAAAAAAAGCGGCACGGTCGAGGACGATCCGCGATTTGTCAATGGGCGCGAGGGTCTCGCTGACCTCCGCCCAGTCCGCCGCCAGGGTCTTGCGCCAGCGCACATCGAAGCGCATGACGGTCACATGCGGCCGGAAGGGCTCATAGTGACGGACATCCGCCTTGGAAAACGGTTCTCGTTGCAGCAGGCCGGCCACCGGCCAGGACCGGGCCTGAGGGTGGTCCTCTCCCACCAGGCTGATCATCGAAGGTCGCCGCCGATTCGGCCACGGCTCGAGCCCGCGCCAGTCAAACGCCAACCCCCGCCATGCACCGTCGCGGGCCCCCATTGCGACGGTTTGCCAAACCGTGTCGCGCTCCTGAGTGGAAAGATCGTTGAAAAAGAGCAGGGTGGCGTGCCAGTTCTCCGGGCGCACCAGTCGAATCGGCCATCTGCGCTTGACGCGAAGGGCATCGTGCACTGGAACCACCCGTTCCTGGAGATATTGGCGGCTTGCGGCTGCCAGTTCGAAGGCGACAAAACAACGCGTCATGGCTTCCCGATTTATGGACGACCACAAAAGATTCCTTGTCAGGCAATCGAACCTGACGCCGCGTGTCAACCCCGCCTTGAGCGTTTCGATGAAGCGGCGGCATCTGGTTATTGGCCCTCGGACATCACGCCCAGGCTGGCTTGCGGGATGGAATCAGGGATAGTATGCAGATGCTGATTGCCTTGGACGAGCGGCGAGAACCGCGCTTCCGGGGACTCTGCAAAATTCCTACGGGTGCAGACCATGCGGGCGAAAGCGGAAACCTATTTCCCCGACGGGCATTCACTCCGGCTCGCTTGCCGCGCAGGTGAACATGCTTCGCAGACCTCGGGGCATGCATTGGGGTACGTACAAGCCAATCTGGTGGTCGTTCCCCAAGCAGCCGCATTCGATTTTCTCCTGTTTTGCCAACGCAATCCGAAGCCCTGCCCCTTGCTGGAAGTGGTGGAGGCGGGGTCCCTGGAAGCCGTCCGGCTCGCTGCTGGCAGCGACTTGAGCCGCGATCTGCCCCGCTACCGCGTCTTCCGGAACGGGGAGATGGTCGAGGAGCGCACGGAAGTGGCGTCCGTGTGGCGTGATGATTTCGTGTCATTTCTGCTCGGTTGCAGTTTCAGTTTCGAGAAGCCACTCATGGACGCGGGCTTGGAGGTGCGCAACTTGGCTCTGGGCCGCAATGTCCCCATGTACCGGACAGGAATCGCCTGTCGCGCCGCGGGCGTGTTTTCCGGCCCATTGGTGGTATCCATGCGGCCGTTTCCGCCAGCGGAAACCATCCGTGCGGCCGTGATCTCCAGTGCGTTGCCCCAGGTGCACGGCGCGCCGGTCCATTTCGGAAATCCGGACGCCATCGGTATACGCGATCTCGCTGTGCCCGAGTACGGCGACGCAGTACCCATCCACGATGGGGAAGTCCCCGTGTTTTGGGCCTGTGGCGTCACGACCCAGGAGGCCTTGCTGAACGCCAAGCTGCCCCTGGCGATCACTCATGCGCCCGGGCACATGTTCGTATCGGATCTGCGGGAAGAGGCGCTGCATCAATTCAACGAGAGCGTGTGGTGATGCGATGGAAACACCCGTGGCTGCTATCGAGCGGCTCATTGCACAGGACCCGGGCCAGCGAAATATTGCGGGCTTGGTGCAGCCCGATCATCTCCGCCAAGCCGCCCTGGCACTGAGTTCGGCCAAAAAGGTAGCCATTGTCAGCGGCTTCTTCGTGCCGGCGGCGCAGGCAGGAGAAACCGACGGCCCCCCCGGTGCGAAGGCATTGGGCGACGCGCTGCTGGCCTTGGGTATTCCAGTGGACTACGTGACCGATGCCGCCAACTTACCGTTGTTCCAAGCCCAGGGCGCCGAGCCGCTCTACGTCTACCATCCCGCGCTGCTGGAAGAACTCGATCCGAGCCATCTGATCGCCGTTGAAAGGCTGGGCAGGGCCCGGGACGGGCGATACTACAATATGCGGGGTGAAGATCTCACACCGCATACCGCGCCATTGGACGAAATGTTTATCGGGGCTGAACAGTTCGGCATATTGACCATCGGCATCGGCGACGGCGGCAACGAGATAGGCATGGGCCGGGTGATCGACGAAGTGACACGATCGGTCGCGTGCGGTGATCGTATCGCGTCTACCGTGGTGACCGACTACCTGATCGTTGCCGGCATTTCCAACTGGGGCGCTTACGGGCTCGCCGGGGCGCTATCGCTGGCCAAAAATCGGGACCTTCTTCCCACGGCGCGGGCCGCCCGGCGATGCGTAATGGATCTTGTCGATGCCGGCGCGGTGGATGGGGTCACCCTGAAATTCGGCGCCACAGTCGATGGGCTGCCGTTAGACCATAGCCTCGATCTTCTGGAGCAGATCCGCCGCTATGTATCCGACGCGACCGGCTAACCGATGCGCAACGGCAACTGATAGAAATTTTCCCCGCCTCAAACCATGTGCGGACGATTCAACGTCAACAAACTTGCCGACGCCCTGCTGATTCTCTTTGGGATCGAGGACGGTCACGATGCCGCACCCCGCTATAACATTGCGCCCACGCAACCCCTCGCCGCCGTACGTGAAAATGCGCAATCCGGAATGCGGGAGCTTTGTTTCCTGCGCTGGGGTCTCATTCCCCATTGGGCCAAGGATCCCGCGATCGGTAACCGCATGATCAACGCGCGAGCCGAAACCGCCGCGGAGAAACCCTCCTTCCGGGGAGCGATGCGCTATCGGCGCTGCCTGATCCCCGCCCACGGTTACTACGAGTGGAAAAAAATGTCCGCCGGAAAGCAGCCCTACAATGTGCGCATGAAAGACGGCGCACCGTTCGCCTTCGCGGGCCTGTGGGAAATTTGGCAGGGCCCCGATGGCGGCGCCGTCGAATCATGCACCATCCTGACCACGGAGCCCAGCGCGCGCCTGCGCGCCATCCACCACCGCATGCCGGTCATCCTGCCGCCGGAGGAATATGATCGGTGGCTGGACATCGACGAGAAAAACCCGGCAGCGGTAGTCCCCTTGCTGCGGCCCTATCCCCACGAAGCGCTGATCGCCGTACCCGTAAGCCCGTACGTCAACAATCCCAAAAATGACGACCCGCGCTGCATCGAGCCCGTCGAACCCGATGCGGGGCGGGACGAGACAAACGGCAGATGACCACTTGGCATAGAAACACAGAAGCGGATTCTCCGCGCGTCAAAACACTTCCATCGTCAACTACGGGCCCCAGCCTGCGGCATTTCAGAATATCGGCCTGACAATCACCTTACCGTGGATAGGTTGCGCAACATTGCTGGCATCCGGCCGTATCTACCGTTGTGGTACGAGGCTTGCTCTACATTTAAGCGATCGGTGCGAGACAATTATCGGCAGGATCAATCGTCTCCACCCACGGCACTCTTTTGCATAGATTGTTTGCATAGATTGGAGTTCGATTTGAGTAGAAAGCCGCACCTCCTGATTGCCGGCGTTCGCCGCCCGGGCAAATCGACGTATCAGTTTCGCATCTACGGTTACCCGGGCAACCAGTTCCCCCCCATCGACATGGTCTCCACCCTGGGAGGACTAGGCAATTGGATTGGTCAGACCGACTCGGTGCGCGACGAACTTGGACTACGCCGTGCTGGAGTGGTCATGCTGCCGGTACGTGGATAGCGCCCTGAATCCACGCACAGTTACCGGGCCGCTGGCACAACGGCGGAACGGACCAAATTCAAACGCCGGCTTTTGCCCCAGGCTGGGAATGACGCTCCAACCACGATGCCAGCGCTTTTGTAGCTTCCGCGGACAAAACCCCGACGACGACTTCAATCCCTGCCTGCTCCAGTTGAAGAATTCCGGCACCCGAGACCTTGGGGTGTGGATCTCGTAGCGCGATCACCACTCGGCTGGGCCCCTTTTGCGCAAGAAGCCGCGCACATGGCGGCGTGCGCCCATAAAATGAGCATGGTTCGAGGGTGACATACACCTCGCATTGGGAAATGGCATAGCCGTCAGCTTCCGCCCGCTCCACCGCCACCACTTCGGCATGAGCTCCGCCCGGCGGCCGAGTCGCCCCTGTGGCCACTAATTTACCGCGACAGACCACCACGCATCCGACCGCAGGATTTTCTCCCGTGGTTCCAACAACCGCCGCGCCCGCCTCCAGGGCATGACGCATGAATATTTCGTCATCCATGATCTTACAATTAATGGAAAAGCCGGAAATCGCATCCTCCAAGCCCCGCGGTTCAATCGACAGCAGCACACCGACACGATGGCAGGAAAAAATCGATAACCTGGATCGGGTTACGTGGACAAGAATCTCACCAGGTGAGGCGTAATTTTGTCCAAGATGATTTCCGGGATCAGGAAAAAATCGTGCCCATAGTCGTCGTCGATGGTTACCACCTCCGCCTTCTTATTGTTTACCTCCAAGGCACGGAGCACGTCGTAGGAAAGATAGGGCGGGAACAGATTGTCGCCCGATGCGCAAATCAACATCGTTTTCGCTTGGATCGGCTCCACGGCCTTGGCCAGGGTGCCATATTTGATTGCCAGGTCGAAGTGGGTCCAGCTTTGCAGCAGATACACCATGGAGTTGGGGTCGAAGTCCTTGCTGAACGGCTCGGAGACGTGGCGCAGGTAGTTTTCCGCCTCGTGTAACATCTGTTGGTGGAACCCGGCGTCCGCGTGAGGCTCCCTTTTACTGTTACGATCCTTTTGGAACTTCTTTTCCATCATCAGCGGTGAGATGAAGGTGGTAAATCCTACCATACGAGCCACGGCCAACCCGGATTCGGGCACGGCGCCATCATGATAATCTCCTTGCTTATATACACGGTCCGATTGAATGGCGTCGATTTGCACCCGGTTCGTCATGATCATGAACTGGTTGGAATAGGCCGACGATGCGACGGGGATGATCCGCTCAACAAAATCAGGATATAAGATCCCCCATTCCAGGGCCTGGAAACCGCCCATGCTGCCCCCGATCACCGCATGCAGCCTTTTGATCCCCAAATGATCCATCAGAATTTTCTGGCTGCGCACCATGTCGCCGATGCTGACCACGGGAAAGTGAAGTCCGAAGGGCCGTCCCGTTTCCGGGTTCACCGTGGCCGGTCCGGAAGTACCGCCGCAACCGCCGAGCATATTGATGCAGATTACGCGATACTTGTCGGTATCAACCGCACGTCCAGGGCCTACCATGGACGTCCACCATGAACGGTGGAAATCGTCCGGATAATCCAAGTCCGTCGCATGTGTATTCTGGCTGAGCGCGTGACAGACCAAAATCACGGGATGGGCTGGGTTTCCCCATTCCTCATGAGCGACCTCTAGCTCGGATATGGTCTCCGTGTTTCCCAAGTAGGTGGTTTCAAATGTGAACGGTTCCTGGAATCGTTGTACGATGGTTTGCGAATGGCGATTTGAGCGCATGATTTTCCCTAATGGCCCGATAAACCGTGCTGCCGAATCGAAGGTGACAAAGTGAACTTGAGGCGGCCCATCGGCAGCGGCACTGCCCGTATATTCACTGTCCGGCCATGATTTTGCTTGAATTTCTTAAATTTTTAATTCATCATGAACGGTTGTATCGCTAATACATTTCGATCCGCAATGATCGGATTTACCGAATTTTACCGCACCACGATCCGAATCACTGAAATCCCATGGCCAGGAAGGCACTGGACGACAAGCACCTGAAAAGTGACCCTTTTCAGGATCTTTTGTTCCAAGCGATCGATTATGTTTACAGGCGGCGGCGGCGGTTCATTATCGCCGCGGCGCTTTTATTGTCTGTCGTGGGTCTCGCCGCGGGCACTTTCGCTTACTCTAAAATGCTCCAAGGCCAAACCACCGAGGCGTTCAATGCTGCTGAACAAGTGTATCACGACAGGACATTGTCCCGCGAAGACCGCTTAAATCAGTCAAGCGAGACATTCCGGATGTTTGTCTCCGAACACTCCGGTTCCACACTCACTCCCTACGCGTGGGCATACATTGCGGCCATTGGCCTGGAGAAAGGGAATCCGGAGCAAGCCGATGAAGCCTACCAAAAAGTGATCGCCCACGAGACGGCTTCCGAATCGTTGCGGGCGATCGCCCAGGCCGGGTTGGCCATGATCCGCGAAAACCAAAATCGGCTTGAAGAATCGGGCCAGCTATATCGCACCTTGCCTCAAGCCAGATACGGTGACCTAACGGCCTATAGCCTAGGCCGTATCGCGGTTTCCCGAAACGACATGGACGAGGCTCGCCAACTTTTCGAGTCCATTGATCAGAATTTTCCGGATTCGCCCCTAGCGCGATGGGCTCGGGAGGCATTGTCATATTATCCATGAGAACCAATATATCCAGCTTTCCCAACAACAATATTTGTATATTTGAGGAAATCCGATGAGTTACCTTGATTTGGTGGAAGAGTATCCCAAAAACAACAAAATGACGCTTTTTGAAAAAGTTATCATGACGAGCAAGCGTGCCAAGGATCTGCATGCAGGCAAGACACCACTGATTCCTACCGGTCATACTTCGGCATACCAAGCCATCGAGGAAGTCAAAGAAGGCGCCATCAGCCTTATTTACCGGGACGAGGAAGAGCCGACAGCCATAGATCTCGATGCTGAGGAGGGAGAAGGAGACGAGTAGCACGGTGCCAATGCAACCGAATGAGGGCACGGTGAACCGCTATGCGGCCTGGCCGACCTCGATTTGGTTAATATCTATCAGTCTGATGATAGGCGGATGTCTGCCTCCGGAGGCCGATTTCAAATGGGGTCTGGGGACCAGCGAAATCGTGGGAACGATCGAAACGGCCAGCAGCGATACCGACATGGCGGATGTGCTTGTGGTGGTCTTCCAGAGTCACTACCTGCTCAAGACGATGGATACGGAAGAGCGCGTCTACCGAGTGTCTGCGCGATTGGGTTATGTAGATGATTTCGGCCGTTATGTGGTTCACATGCCGTCGGATGTCGTCACCCTCGAATTGATGTTCATCGCTCCTGACCACCTGACCGATCAATTTCGATTCAACCGCCAGATAGGCATCGGGCAGGTGAGTTACCGGGCCCACCTGCGCGAACATTCGGATTGGCGCTCCCATTTCTATACCTTTCTGCAGCCCATTCTCTCCGATCTTATCGTCGAGCAACGCTACCGTCTCTCCCGGGAAGATCAATTGCGACTGGGAAATTGGCTACAAGCCCAACAAGCGCGGCTGGAGGTCAAGATGAAGCATGAACAGGAATCAGCACTTCCGCTGCACACCTGGGTTAAACCAGCCACGCGTGAACGGTAAGAAGCCTTGATAGACCAATAAAGCCGGTAGCGGCCATCAGGAATTTGGGACAGCCCGTGACGGATATCTCGGCCGCCAGTATGACGCGTTGATTTGGCACGGCGGTCGTCCTATATTGGCTGAACAGGCCAGGAATCCCGATCAATTATTCAATTGCTCCCGGGCCGGGCAGATCCTCGACCAAGCCGGGGCCAAAATAGCTGGTGACGACATGAATTCTCCGCTCAAGGATATTGAGGCCATCAAGGCTCTAGTAGAAGAAAGCCGGGCGCTGATCGAAAATGAGAAATGGGAAGCGGCGGCAGCCGTACTGGAAAAAGTGGTTGAGTTGGATCCCAATCAACCCAAGTCACACGACCTGCTGGCCGACGCATGGGAGAAATTGGGGGAAACTCAAAAAGCCCAATCTTCCCGATCTCATGCCAAAGCGATCCGCGAAGACAAATGGAAAAGAGAAGTAGAGGCGGAAGCCCGCGGACACCACGAAATTATGGGTAAAGCCTCGCGGCATGATATCCCCTGAACACCCCGGCGGGCCATGAAACTTTTGGCGGTGGCGGGCGAGCCCTCCGGCGACGCGCACGGCGGTCCTTTACTTTCGGGTCTGAAGCGACTGATCCCGGCACTGGATGTGGAGGGAATCGGTGGCCCGCTGATGCAAAATGCCGGTCTGCGATCCCTTTATCCATTCTCCGAACTGCAAGTCCATGGGATCGTGGAAATCCTGCACCATCTACCCCGTCTTTACGCGATGCTCTGGGGCCTGGAGAAGCGGCTGGACGCTGCCAGGCCGGACGCCCTATTGCTGATCGACTATCCCGGATTCAACCTCAAGCTGGCATCCTCCGCTAAAAAACGAGGCATCCCCGTCATATTTTACTCCAGCCCCCAAGTGTGGGCCTGGCGAAAGCGGCGGTTGTCGACCATAGCACGCGCCGTGGACCTAATGATCGTGCTGTTTCCATTCGAGGCAGCGATCTATCGGGATATCGGTGTAGACGTGGCATTTGCGGGACACCCCCTCGTCGGTGTCGAAGCCAGTGCTGAAGAGACAGCCCGGCTCCGCAAGCGGGTCACGCTAGATCCGAGTAGGCCGGTGGTGGCAGTGATCCCAGGAAGCCGGCCCAGCGAGATCGAACGCAATCTGCCAGCAATTCTCGCCGGTATCGAACTGATCCGGGATACGGGATTCGAGGCGAACTTTCTGATGCCGCTCGCCCCCAACTTGGATCAACACCGCGTCGAATCCCTCGTCGAGGCGTCCGGAGCACCGGTGCAAGTGGTCAGGGATGCCTTTCTGCCATTACTCAAACTGGCCGATATCGCGATTGCGGCTTCTGGAACCGCAACGCTGCAATTGGGCTTGGCGGGAGTTCCGTTCGTCGTCGTTTATCGCATGTCGCGGCTGACCTACCTGCTGGCTAAAAAATTCGCTTACGTCCGTCACATTTCCATCGTGAACATCCTCGCCGGTAAGGAAATCGTTCCGGAGTTGCTCCAGTCCGATTTCTCGGCCGAGAGCGTAAGGGACACCTTCCTCCAAATAGCCAACGACCCGGATCGGCGCAACGCGATTAATGGGGATCTGCAAGCCATCGCGAAATCGCTGGGTGAACCGGGAGCCTATGGACGGACAGCGGAATTAATCGCAACACGTCTGGAAAATTGGTCGAGACGTACCGCCGCCGCCACCGCGGACCGTGTTCCGGCACGGACTTTCGCTTGAGAATGATTTGGGTTCGCGACGCAGGTCATCTGCAATAAACGATCGCCCATACGGCCATTGTCCGCCGCAATCAGGTAAACGGCATTCATTGGTTACGCTACCAGCCTGCAAGAAATCCATTGACCAACAGACGGTGGTGGTGGAGGCTTTTTTCGACGACGCAACATCAAAAGCCATTTGAATAATAGGCATCGAAGTCATGATTCGAATATCCAAACGGTTTCTCCCGGCCATTCGATCTCCTGCGAGCGTTCTGGCGATGGTCTGCATTTTATCTGTGCCGGCACTGCCGCACGCTGTTTCGGCGCAGGCCGAAAGCAGTGGCCAGGAGGTGGAACAAGCGGTGGTCCTGATCGAGGCGACCATCCAACGCGGAGATTGGTTCACTCCTTGGCAACGCACGCCCATTCTCCACGCCAGCGGCTCGGGTTTCTTGCTCGATAAAGGGCTGATCATGACCAACGCCCACGTCGTGAGCGACGCCAAACAGATCATCGTCCGCCGCAACGGACGGATCGCACCGTCATTCGCCCGAGTCGAGTTCATCGCGCATGATGCCGACTTGGCGCTACTCAGGGTTGACGACGCGGCTTTCGACGAGGGAGTGGCTCCTCTAGAGTTGGGGCCAATGCCCAACCTTCGTACACGGGTGCGCACATATGGCTATCCCATGGGCGGAGAAAAGATCTCGCGAACGGAAGGCGTCGTCTCAAGGGTAGAGTTCATCACTTACATGCATTCCGGAGCCGACGCCCACATCGGCATCCAGACGGACTCGGCCATCAATCCCGGCAACAGCGGCGGCCCGGTAATGCAGGATGGAAAAGTCGTGGGCGTGGCGTTCCAGACCAATACCCGGCTGAACGACGTGGGATTCTTCATCCCCACTCCGGTGATCAGGCGCTTTCTTGAGGATATTTCGGATGGCACCTACGACGGCTACGGTGAACTGGGCATTATCACAAGCAACCTGATCAATCCGTCGTATCGCGAATATCTCGGCCTGCCCCCTGAGGCCACCGGCGTGGTGGTCGACCGGTTGATCAAGGGGGCTTCCGCGGAAGCTTACGTCAAAGTCAACGACGTGATCACGGCTATAGATGGTGTCCCCGTCGCCATCGATGGCACCATTGACTATCACCGCTATACGATCGGCCTGGAACAGATAGCCGAGGACAAACAATTGGGAGAGACGGTCGAATTGGCCATATGGCGTGATCGTGCCCCACGGACCATCCGCATTCCATTGATGAATTATCCGGATGCCGAGCGCCTCCGCTTCCGGTTCGACCAACTCCCCCGCTATGTCGTCTATGCGGGACTCGTTTTCATGGAATTGGATCAGGAATATTTGAAGACATTCGGAAACTATTGGCAAAACGCGGATAAGGCTTTGCTATACAACCACTTTTTCCGCGCGGCGGAAGATCCGGATTTCGAAGGCAAACGCACGATCCTGATCTCAAGAGTGCTGCCCCACGAGGTCAATAGCGCGTACCGGCGTTACGCCAACACTATTGTGGCCACTGTCAACGGACTGCCGGTCACGGATCTCGAAATGATCCCCGATGCGCTGAAAAACTCCAATTCCTTGTTTCTCGTTATTGAATTGGAAGATGGGCGCAAGATCATACTGGACCGCGAAGAGGCCGAAAGGGCCCACCCTGTAATTCTGGATACCTACGGGATCCGCCAGGATCAGAGGCTTCCATGAGAGCGGCGGTTTTTCGTGCCATCGTTCTGGCCATTCCCGCATGCATCCTGGCCTGGCAGGTCGCCGAGGCCCAGGCAGGAGAAGAATTTCGCAGCGTCGTGAGTGTGCGTGTGACCCACCAACCCCAGGATGCGACGATCCCCTGGCAGAAGACGAATGAGAGCACCGTGCTCGGCAACGCCCTAGTCCTGGCTACGGGGCAGCTGCTCACCACCGCGGACCTGGTCAAAAGCGCGACACTGATTCAGGTAAGAAAGTTAGGACGGTATCCGGACTTCCAAGCCGAGCTGTTCCTGGTGGACTACGATTTGGACCTGGCTCTGCTGACCGTGGCGGATACCGAATTCTGGGCCGGACTGGTGCCGATCAAATTCTCCGCCGCGCCCATCACTTTCGGCCGATTCGTCATCAACCGCTGGCGAGCCAACGGAAGATTCGAACAGGGTACGGGCGAAGTGGTTGACCTTCGCACCTCCTCGTCCCGCTTTGGATCGATGGAAATTCCCATCATGAGGGGCAATACCAACATGACAGGTCTGGGCTGGGCCGAGGTGATGACGGTAAACGGAGAACTGGTCGGTCTTCTGACAAGCCATAACAGGGCAGAAATTCAGGCGACGCCGTCGCCCACGCTGGCCCTATTCATTCAGACGGCAAATAAGCTGCCGTACCGAGGATTTGCGCACCGCGGCTTTTCTTGGCAGCGGCTGAACGCGCCTGCGCTGCGCGAATTCCATGGACTGGCACTCGATGCCCCTGGTATTTTGGTCAACAAAGTTTTCGCCGGAGGGACGGGCGCCGGCATATTGCAAGAGGGGGATATCCTCGTACAGCTCGGTGACTACGTGATCGATCCGGAAGGTTTGATCAGTCACCCGTTATATGGCTCGGTGCTGTTTCCCATCGCCATTAATGACACGATCGATCCGGTAATCACCGCCCGCATCATCCGCGATGGGAAGCCCATGGAACTGGTAATGCGACGGCAACGGCTGGCGGACGAGGATTACCGCATCCGGCCCCATACCTTCGACAGGCAAATCGATTACGAAGTATTTGGCGGATTGCTATTGCAGGAACTCTCCCTGGGCTACCTGAAAGCCTGGGGAAAAAATTGGGCGGAGAGGGCACCCAGCCGGCTGGTTATCGAATACGCCTTGCGGAGCATCCGCAAGGCCGACCGGCCAATCGAGCATTTGGTCATCGTCAGCAAAGTGCTTCCCGACGTGACGAATCTCGGATTCGAAGGAATCGGCAATTCCATTCTCACACACGCCAACGGCAAGCCGGTAACTTCTCTTGCTGCCTTTAGAGAGGCCATCAGCGAGTCCGTACGCGGCTATCACGTTCTGAAGGTCCAATCGGGACGGGGACAGCGCAAATTGGTATTCAAAGCAGACGAAATCGCAGGCGCCAACAGGCGCATCAGCCAGCTATACGATGTGCCGCCACCCCCCGATCCCTGAACATTTCATCTCGCTGAATCGGCAGAAGGCACTTGGCACAATAACAATGGGGAATATCCGCCTACTACGGCTGACGGGGGATCAAAAAAACCGAGTCCGCGGTTGCTGGATGAATTGTCCCAGGAAATATCCGCCCGATACCGTAGCGATAAAAAAACCACTACCGAACAACAGCCAGGTAAAATTGGGAGGCATGCCGCCAGCCAGATAATAGTCCGCGTTGTTCATGAAGGACCAGACCACCAGCCCCCCACCAGCAATAGCCAAAATGACTTGTGTCATCGTTGGATTTCGTGGCAACCGCCTCCGTCCGATGAGAAAATAGATTGTGCCGAAGACAGCCAATGAAAGTGCAATGGCTATGGGACACACCACAGGTGCGACCCATACGGTGGGAATCATGAATAGAACGTCATAGGTAAGCAGAGATGTAGGCCAGCCGAGAAACAGCCATAAAAAGCCATAGTAGGCCAGGTCCCAGAGCCCGAATATGATCCCGTACGCCAGAAATCGTTCGAACATGCGGTTGCTGAAAAGGTACGCTGGGGTTAGCATCAGCACCAGAGTTGCGGCTTCCCGATACGATTCGATCTTGAAAGTCCACTCTTGTGACATCGTGAGGCTTTGGAGTAGTGGAAACAGGGCTTCGCCGTCGATATTCAGGATATCGCGCAGGTAGACCACAACCGCGGCTTCGGCAAGACCGAACGCTGTCCCAAAAACCCACAGGCCCAAGTAGGGCCCGAATAAATTTCTCCCTTCCATGTGTAGGGCCTTAGCTCAAGAAAGGTCGAGATGCAAGGAGCGGAAATATCCGCACTGATCGCTCCCTCATCTTCAAGGCAAATCAGTACCATTTATCACAAATTGCGGAAATAATTGAACCAGAGCAGATGTGCCGGATTCCAATGTTGAAGAAGCACCGGCTCGGCGTGTGCCGTAGTCGCGGTCAAGAGCCGCCAAAAAAACGAGGATGGTATCGACCGTGCCAGAGAATCTAAAGGACTGGGTTCAACTCGACGATGACGTCCTGATCAAGGCCCACCTCAAGGGTGATCGCAGGGCGTTCGAGGTGCTGTTCAAAAAGCATCGCGATTCCGTGGCGCGGCTGGTATTCTCCATCGTGAAAAACGAGACCCTTGTCGAGGATATCGTCCAGGAAGTGTTCCTGCTGGTTTATCGTTATTTGCCCAAGTTTCGGTCCGAATCATCTTTCAAAACATGGATCTACCGGATATCGGTAAATGAGTCGATCCGCCAGCTGAATCGATCGAAACGGTGGATCACCGTGGCACCGTGTGAAATGGAAGATATGTCGTTCCCCACCGCATTGGTGGTTGTCAGTCAAGGCCCCAATCAGGAGCGATTCTTGCTGGAAGGTGATAATAGACGATTGATCCATACTGCGCTCTCCAATCTAAAACCCAACCATCGAGTGATTCTATCGCTCTACTATCTGGAAGAAATGTCGATTCAAGATGTCGCGCAGATTTTGGACATTCCGGAGGGAAGCGTTAAATCACGGCTGTATTACGCGCGGGAGAACCTAAAAAAAATCCTCGCTCCGACCGCTGTCGAGCCGGGCGCTGAGAAAAATGTGGCACACCATGGAATGTGACAAGACGCCCATTCTCCTTCGTTTGGCGGTCGTGGATCCGGCGACGATTCAGACGGCGCCGTGGCAATCCCACCTGGAAACGTGCGCCGCGTGTCGAACGTCTTGGCACGAGCTGGAAGAGTCACTGGCGATTTATCGCCATATTGAACACCAGCGCGCTCACGCTCTCGCAATCAAACCGTCTTGGGAGGCATTTTGCCGTCGTTCCGCCGTGGAGAACAGGCGACGAAAAATTCTTAAGGTAATTCGTGCCCCTGTCGCCTTAGGCGTTGTATGTGTCCTATTTGTCGGCGCCGTGATCGGTTGGCAGAATTGGACGGCGCCGGTAGCAGATGACAATATCAAATTGGCCGGTTCCGCCGAAGCAAACCCCCAAGACCCGCCCATCGTCATAAAACTCACCAGACCCGCCGAACGACCCGTCACGCTTTTTCTTTCCCGACCCCGCTTGAAAGCTGCCCGTGAAGCTCTAAATCTGCCCGCTGGAACCCCCGAACTATTCCATTCGACCCGGTCTGTCGTTGACCGGTCCAAACGCCCTGCCCGAGTTATCTCCTCGCAAATTCCATCACTGGCCCCAATTTCATCAAGACGGAGCGACATGACCATTCGCCCGATTTCATTCCGTAACCGCAATTCCAATCGCATTCGATATGTGAGCTCGTCTCTGGACGCTCCCTTCGTCATTCAATCCACTTCAAGATAGCGCATGTTGCGGGAGTCTGGCCGGTTAGGACTGGCTATTCGCCCGGATTGTCCAATTTGCAGCAACTACCGGAGAAGTTTCCGATAGAAATTAGAAATATTTATATCATTACGTCGTATGGTGAGAGGTGATGCCTATCCCCACGTTTGCTGCGTGAGGATATCGATGCGTTAAGGGGTACAATCCGGCAGGTGGGGGATATTCGGGCGAAGGCTACTGGGCGTATCCCGTTGCGTGGCGTACGATCACCCAGGAACTGATTTTATGGGGAGGGAGTTGGCCGATCTGTTACGATTTGTAATTTCGAAAATAGGTGAGCATTGTACCAGCGACACAGAACGTCAGTCCTGCCATGAAAATACCGGGAACTGTAGCGATGATGGCGATCCAAATATAGATGAATACTTCGATGAGCACTTCCATTGAAAGCCCCGAAATTCCGACAGTCGCTGATTTTACTTTTTAGACAGACGAACGGTCCAAATAAATGACAACGCGGCAAAACCGACGAAAACAGCAACGGTACCGAATATGATTGTCCACGTCATATGATCATTCTGGAGTAATCAGTATTATTTGGCTGTACCTATTTGTTTCATCCACTTATCACGATCGACGCGGACCTGTCAACGCGAAAGTTTAGCGGAGTAAGACGTGCCCGTCGAAAAAAAATGAATTATTTCCGCCGAGGTCTAATTTCCACCCGGTAGAGCGACGTGGCAAAATTTACGGTGGATAACCTTTCGTCGAGAGCGATGCAAGGCTGACTTGTGGTATGATCGACTGAACGGCTCACGGGTCGCGTTTGGTTTCATTCAACACATTTCCGCCGGCGGCCCGCCGGCGGTGGAATTTTTCGATGCTTCACAGTGCCGCCTCGAATTCCCTCAGGGTTCTCGGAGACAAACCCGTACTCCGTTTGTTGGAACGAGTGGGTCGCAATCCCCGCACATTTGTCAATCTTGTACAAGCCGGATTTCCGGCAAGCCAACTGGAGCGGACGCGCATCGATTATGCGCGCACGGCGGAGACTCCAGTGGAAAAGTGTGCCGCTCGCAGAATGAATGAAGGACATTTTGACGACGAGGATCTGGCCCAAGTCTTCTGCCGGTACTACGAGTGCGACGAATGGAAGCTCGAAAACAGCCCATTGTTTTTCGCCAAATTGGACTACGAGCGATTTACTCGGTCGATGTTATCACCCATCGAGTTTGAAGTGGAGCATCTGGACGGCGCCGCAGGGGAGAAAAAATGGGGCGCGATATTCCTGCGGTATCCTTTCCATTTAGGCATGGAAAAAGCCAAACACATCATCTGGGACGAGGTTTGCCACAAGGAGCATTATTGGCGGAATCAATCCACATATCGTGGCCTGAGGGCCCAGAACCTGTTTCAGTACCTGGGGGCGCGAATCGATCCATCCAGTCTGGACATTGAAATCTTCTTCTTCAATTGGGAACGGGAGTTTCGAATGCGTCTCGCGGCTGCCATGAGGAAATTTCAGGAAGCATTGGAACACGGAGTGCGCCGCTGGCAAGACGTGCGCAACAGGGAAAAGCGCCGGGCTCGATTTACACCCGGCAATTTCAGCGCTCCCGACGACTCTCCATTGGTCGAGATTCGGGAAGCGATGAGGCACCTGGGATTGGATTTCCTCACGGCGACGCTTTGGGAATTGGGCAGGAATTATCGGCGGCTCAGCAAAACCGCCCACCCCGATCATGGCGGCAGCGACGCCTCGTTTCGTTACCTTTCCGCCTGTCGCGAAATTGTCGAGGTTTGGATCCGCCGCCGCCGGCTTTCTTAGTCCGTTTATCTACCGTATTTACTGAAGGGGCGAAAATTCGGCAGGTAGCATGATCTTGTTCTCCTGGGTGAGGATCAAATGACCGCCTTCGGGAGGCCATGCACCGATCTCAACCGCCCTGGCCCTGATTTCCGCGCGTTGCTCAAGGCTTTCATAGGGCCAGATATGCACCAATTTGTTCAATTCTCCTATCTCGCTGGTCCAGACTGCGCATAGGGGCGTCAATTTGACACGCTCCACAATCTTTTCCTCCCAAAGCTTCCGCAGTTCAGGTACGGCGCCCGCCTTGAGAATATAGCTGCGCATTTCGTAGATGGGGCCCAACTTGGCCGGTTTCATTTCGGGAGATGACGGAAACGGGATCATGATCTCCGACGTCATGGAATCAATGTACTCATGGAGGGGCGGTGGCCAATTGGGGTCCTGGCCCGCTTCTGCTCGCACACGATCCCGTTCATCGAGATTTTTGTACGGCCAGACATGGATGATCTGGTTCAACGGGCCGATATCGGTGTACCAGAAAGCACCCAGGGGGGAATATTTCTGGCGATATTCCAGGCGCTCGGCGAAAAGCTGTAATACTTTGGGCAGGGAACGAACCTTCAGCGTGTAAGTGCGCAACTCGTAGATCATTTTTTCCTAATGCGAAGGAAGGGTTGGATAGAGAAATGTCATCCGCAGCTATGCGGTTCGAGCCCTAATACCAGACGATTTCTTTTGCGTCAACAGCACCCATTCCCGACAGGAGCTCCGGCCAAACCGAGACTTCCAAAATTTCGATTGAGCTCATTACCCGATATCGATCATTGCGGAGCCAATATGGGAGCCGGCAACGAATCGAGTCTGTCCCCTGGACCAAGGTGTGCGCTTAAGCAGTTGTGCTCAGCTGATCTTTTGCGAGTCCATCTCGTAGCCCTCCTTTTCGGCTACTACGCGCACCAATTCCGAGTATCCGTCGCGGAACGAGTAATGACGGTCCGGACGGGTCTTCACCACCCAATACTCGTGAAATCCGTGATCCACGCATTCCTCGTGATCGGTGGCGAGCTCGAATGGCAGGTCCCCCCCGTCTTTGCGGAATGCCTTCCGCAAGGCATCATCGGGCACCTCCAGGAAATTGTGTAACGTCTCCTCAAACTGCCCGATTTCGGAGCGCTTGTCGTCGTTATCCAGATCGAACAGGTCCTGTTCGTCAAAATCATTTTCCATGGGTATACGAATCCGCCCGTGGTGGATCAACTGCAGCACCATGCGCAAACCATGAACGTTGTGCAGGTAAACGTCATAGTCGTCCAGTACGTCCAGATTGATCGTAATGGACTGAGACTTAGCCAGCTGATCGAAGATCAACTCTTCCGCAGCCGATACTTGATTGGCTGTTTCACATAAATAGAGGCAAATGGGAGGCGCAGAATTCTCCGCCTGAGATTGTGCGCCGGTCGCGTACACTTCGATACGCTGTTCATCGGGCTTGAACACGATGTAAGACTGTTCGGCGTTGATCAGGCTCGTTTCGCCTGCTTCAAACTGGAATCGGATCCATGCGGGCATGGGAGGTTCTCCATCACGAAGTACTGGGGCCACAATCAGCGCAAGAAGAGCTCGCCACAGAGTTGGATTTGACGGGGGGAAACATTGCGGCAAGCGCGACGGTGCGTCAGCCAAAATGGTGACTCAATTTTTCATAGAAAATCTAGAAGCGGGGTTTTCTGGTTGCCGAGACCCACAAACTCGTTTCGTGCATATATCAGGTTGCCTACAGAAGCAAGATTTCATCCACCACCGGGGGAGTGTACACCAGTTCGGTTACCTTGACTGCTTGGTGACCCTTGTAAGATCCCTGGAATCCGCGAAATTTGGTGATTCCCTCCAGCGTCACGTTGAGCGGCGTATCCACCTCCTGCTCCAAGTGTATCAGGTCGCCGATCTTCATGTTCAAAAACTCCCGCACAGATATCTCGGAGCGGCCCAGTTCCACCGCCAATTCGACCTTAGCCCTCTGAAGATTTGTCTGTAAACGGTTGACCCAAGTCGTGTCCACTTCAGCCTGGTCGCTTTGGAATCCGGCGTTGAGCTTGGCCCGGATCGGCTCGATCATCGAGTAGGGGATGCATAGGGTGATCGACATCGGGGCCCGGCCCATTTCCACGTCGAAGGTCACTACCACCACCACCTCGCTGTGGGGGACGATGGCGACGAACTGAGGATTTACCTCCGAACGCGTATAGGTCACTTGTACGGGAAAAACCGGACGCCACGAGTTTTGCAGGTCTTCCAGCGCGCTGACGACCACCCGCTTGATCATCTTTTGTTCAATGGCGGAAAAATCGCGTCCCTCGGCCTTGACTTCCAACTCGCCGGTACCACCGAAGAACAGGTCGATCAGGGTAAATACGAGACGGGTTTCGATCACCATGATCGCATTCTGCCGGAGGGGGCTCATGCGAAATAAATTCAGAGAAGAGGGTACGGGAAGCGTTTTGAGAAACTCCCCGAATTTGATCAACTCGGTTGAACGCACGCTGATATCCACCACCTTGCGTAATGCCGAGGAAAGCGTAAGCCGGAACATGCGCACGAATCGGTCGTGGATAATCTCCAGGGTAGGCATGCGGCCCCGGATGATCCGGTCCTGGCTGGTGAGGTCATAGGGGATCACATCCTCGTCGCCGAGATCGTCTCCCCCTTGGTCCCCAACATCGATATCGCCGCCGCCAATCGCACCCAACAGGGCATCGATCTCGTTTTGCGATAATACCGAACCCATATGCCTACCTCCGTATCGTCTGTGGCTTTAGTCTCCGCCGGTTTACAGAAAGGGCTCCCCAACGCGGTCGAGCTGACGGCCAATAGGGGAAAGGCACCTGACTCCGGAGCATGGACTAGTTTACCACGTTTATGCCGAATGGAATACCCTCACACCCTGGCCAGGTCTACCTGATCAGAAATGCAACCTTGCCGGGAGGCCGCATCAAGTCTCACGGCTCCGCATCCGAAGGCAGAGGGGAATCCCAAATCGACAAGATCCGCCATCTTCTCGGGCAATTTCCAAGCAAAATCCAGTCCATTGCACCGAATCGGCGTTTTGGGACTACGCATTGTTCGATTTTTTCACGTGACATGTAGCGGTTGATACCGTGGGGGGATGCGGCGGCTTAGCGTTGCAATTCAGCGGGGTATGCCGAATCAGTCAGGGTACGGCCCCGCCCCAATCAGCCATAAATGTTGTAGCCGCAATCGACAAAGAGGACGTGGCCCGTGATGCCCGAGGAGGCCCGGCTGGCGAGGAATGCCACCGCTTGCCCCACTTCCTCGATTTCCACGTTGCGTTTGAGGGCCGAATGGGTGGAGGCATTGTGCAAGAGATCGAGAAAGTCTCTGATGCCCGCGGCCGACAACGTGCGGATCGGACCGGCCGAAACCGCATTGATCCGGATGTCATCCGCGCCCAATTCCATGGCCAGATATCGGACATTGGCCTCCAGGGCCGCTTTGGCGCTACCCATCACGTTGTAATTGGGAGTGACTCGGGTGCTTCCAATATACGAGAGGGTGACCACCGAGCCCCCATCGACTGTGAGTAGGGCACGAAACGCCCTGACCAAGCCGATCAGGCTGTAACCGCTCACTTCATGGGCGAGTTGATACCCTTCCAACGATGTTTCGGAAAATCGCCCACTGAGGTCCTCTCGCTTGGCACCTGCGATGGAATGCACTAATACGTGCAGTTTGCCCCAACGCGATCCGATTTCCGCCACCATAGCCGACATGGCATCCGTATCGCCCACGTCAAGGGGAAGGACTACCTCGGCATGCAGATCCTCGACCAGGGCCATGAACTTGGATTCCGTCGCGGCATTTCCGGTCGGCAAATAGGTCAGTGCCAGCCGTACGCCATAGGCGGCCATCACTTTCGCGATGCCGAATGCGATCGAGCGTTTGTTGGCAATGCCCGTAACCAGGGCCGTTTTTCCTTTTAAGTCCAGCATGCGGGGATTTTCATGGGTAGAAGATGAATGCGAATCAAAAGCTGCCACGAAACTGATTGCTGGTCAATCGAAATTAACCGGCCCGCAGCCGCCACTTGCCGGGACTCGGCCCCCATATCAATCGGTGATATCGACCCGTCCCATCCGGAAAATCAGCAATCCCGCAAAGATCACAAAAGTGACCAGTGCGACCGTCGACCCCCACGCTGCCGTTTCGCCCCACCGAAAAGGCAGTCCCTTGCCCAATTTCTCGATCATCGCAAAGGGACGGTAGAGATGATGGATAAATAGCCAGGTTCCCAGGTCCAACATCTCAGTAACCGTCTCCAGCACGATGCCGAGGAGCAGGGTGACCCCCACCGCCGCGCCCGAAGAGGAAAAAAATGAACTGATCAGCAGGGCAAATGCACATACCGGCAGCATGAATACGAACGTCAGCCCCGACGCGAGGGCTAGATTGCCCCAGACCTGGCCGGCAGTATAGAGGCGCACCCCGTCGCGCAAAACATCCCCCCAGCCGGGTGAGATCGCGGCGATTACCAGACCAAGACCCACCACTACGATCAGTAGAGACCATGACAGGAGCACCAGCCCCAACAGTTTGGCCAAAATCCACTGATACCTGCGGATGGGTAGGATCAAAACGGTCTTCACGGTCCCCAGGGAAAACTCCCGCGATATGCCCATGCCCCCAATCACCAGAATCGCGTAGACCTCGAATCTCAACCCCCACCCCAAACCTTGCGCCCATAATTGTGGCGCTGTCACGACATCGAGAGACGTTTCGGCCGGTTTCATGGCAGTGGCAATCATGTAGGCGGCTTCAACCGCAATCACGAGGGCCGCCAGAAGATACGGGTATTTTTGAGAGAATAGTTTGATTCCCTCTTGCCGGGCCAGTTCGCCGATCATCTGTCCCTCATAGTGCCGCCCCCTCCCGGGCCAAATCGTCGAAGCAGGCCTTGATCGCCTCGATGCCCTTCGGCTCCGCCAAGTCCATTTCCAAGTGCAGCTTTCCCTCGTGAAGCACCAATGCGCGATGACAGAGATTGGCCACCTCGTCCAATTGATGGGAACAGAGCAGCACGCTGACATGGTGCTCGCGGGCCAGCTCCCCAATCAGATCTTGAATCTGCCGGCTGCCTACGGGGTCCAGGCCGTTGGTGGGTTCATCGAGAATGATCAGGTCCGGCGCGTTGATCAGTACAGCAGCCAAACCGAGGCGCTGTTTCATGCCCATCGAATAGGTTCCGAATCGATGGCTCGCCTTTTCCGACAGCCCCACCTGGTCCATCAGCGCATCGACCCGATCCCGCCCAACCCCGTAGATACGCGCCAACATTTCCAGGTTTCTATGTCCGCTTAGCGCAGGATAAAAGCGAGGAGACTCCACGATGGCCCCCAACTTTTGCCGATGGCGGGCATCGGAACTGGAGATGATGGATTTGCCGTTCAGGAAGATATCTCCCTCCGTGGGCCGTACCAGATTGCAGAGCATTTTGATCGTTGTCGACTTCCCCGCTCCGTTTTGTCCCAGAAATCCCACCACCTCGCCGGTGTGAATCGAAAATGACAGGGAGCGCACGGCCCAGGTGCTGCCAAACCGCTTGGACAGTCTGTCAACCCGGAGAATTTCCATGCGCCAATGCTCTCGTTGCCCGAAGCCGCGGATCAGTAACGTGCGCCCGTCCAGCGAATCGCGGGAACAAACCCCGTACACGACCGCCAGCACACGGGTTGAATCGTGTGGATGGCCCTCAGGATGATGCAATGCTTTCCGGCGGCAACTCTTCCGCCAGCAGCCGACAAGCGGCAACGGGGTCCTTTGCGCGGGTGATGGGCCGGCCGATGACCAACAGGTCGGCTCCCAGGCGCCACGCCTCGCCGGGAGTGAGAAACCTTTGTTGGTCCTCAGCCTGACTGTACCATTGGGGTCGAATACCCGGAATCACGCGTAAGAGGCGGTGCTGCGGATCGCACTCGTCGATCAAACTCAATTCCAACGGCGAACTGACGATGCCATCCAACCCCGCCTCCAGAGCCGATCGTGCCAAGTCTCCCACTGTTTCGGAAATGTTCCGGTGGTAAACATAATCCACATCCGCCGTTGGCATGGCCGTAAGGACGGTCACTCCCAATAAACCGCATCCATCGGTGCGGGCTGCGCGTGCCGCGTCAAGCATGGCGGATCCGCCGGTGCAATGCAGTGTGACCAGATCGGCGCCCGCTTGGCCCAATATGCGAACGTAATTGGCAACGGTGTTGGGAATGTCGTGCAATTTGGGATCGCAGAAAACCTTACCATAGTGGCGGAGGCGAGGTATCAACTCCACGCCTTCCCTGAGCAGCAGATCATTAACCTTAAATCCCCAGACCTGCCCTTCCAAGCGGCGCGCCATTTCCAAAGCCTCGTTTTGCGCCATGCCGTCCAAAGCCACTATCGCTGGAAGTTGAGCAGGCACAATGACGACCGAAATTGATGATTGAAAATCAAAACGAGCCGCGATCAATATCGCAACTTTGAATCCGCCGGCTGACCCTGGGCGAATCTAACCGCTGCACCCCGCGGGTGCAAGTGAGTTCCGGCACATCAGTTGATGGTTGCCAATGACACGCATTTGGAAGAAACCATTAATCCTCGCATCGTGATCGGGAAGAATCCCGCGGTTCGGGAACGCTAAGCGTCCTCTGCCCAAAGGCATCTACATCGTGCACTAAGCGGAAGACCCTGGCCGGGTGGGGTCTCTCCATTCCCTGCCGTCCCCGGAAAAATTTTGCACAGGGGCCGACTTCGACCTCGATAATCCACCCGAATGCAGAACGGCGTTGTCGATCCATCGGTACAAAAACATCGAATGTGGTACGACACCCGCCCAATCTGCTTCCCTTTTCTACTTTCCAACTCGTGCCCCGGGCGCGTGTTCTGCCTGACGTAATCGGCTATTGGGTTGCCCTGCTGGCTGTGCAAGGGTATGGATCGGGCATAGGGTGGATCGCCGCATTCGATTTGTGGCTGGCCCACCACGCGTCCATGGTATTCAACTCTCGCGTCGACCGAAGACCAAGTTGATGCAGGAGCAGCCGGTATTTTCAACGCATGCCTCCTACGAATGACCTTTCCCCCAAGATCGATGCTCCCCAACATGATGCTTAGATTGAAGGACAAGATCGCGCTGATCACCGGTGCCGGTGCCGGTATCGGCGAAGAGAGCTGTTACCGCTTTGCCCGCGAGGGTGCGGTTATCGTCGCCCTCGACCTTCGCGAAAACGAAGCGCAGCGGGTCGCCGACGCCGTGCGCAGGGAGGGTGGAACGGCCCACGCCCTCGCCGGGGATGTTTCCGTGCAAGAGAGTTGCGCGAAAGCAGTCGAGTGGACGCGGAATACCCTGGGGCGGATCGACGTGCTGTTCAACGTCGCAGGCATCGTTCATGGCGGAACCCTTGTCGACGCCACCGAGGACGATTGGGAAATCGCGATGGACGTCAACGTAAAGGGCATGTTCCACATGTGCCGCCTGACGGTGCCCATCATGCTCGACCAGGACGGAGGAAGCATCATCAACGTGGCCTCGGTGGCCGGACCGTTCGGGGTCAAGGACCGCGGCGTATACTCGGTCTCCAAGGCCGCCGTCATCGGACTGACCAAAAGTCTGGCCATGGATTTCGTCTCGCGCGGTATCCGCGTCAACGCCATCTGCCCCGGTACGGTGGAAACTCCCTCCTGGCACGAACGCGTGCGTCAGTCCCCGCACCCCGATGAAACCCTGAAAATGATGATCGCACGCCAACCCATGGGCCGGGTCGGCAGACCGGAGGAGATCGCGGCATTGGCCGCCTATCTGGCCTCCGACGAATCCTCGTACATAACCGGCCAAGCCATCTACATCGATGGCGGGATGACCATGTGACATTCACTTGGAAAACGATGCCACGAGAGTCCATTTATGAAATTGGCGGTATTGGGCCGGATACAAATACCGGCTAAGAAATTCGGTATGCATTTGTGGCTATTTGGGGTAGGCAGGGGACTCAAAATACCGGATCGAACACCAGGAGCCAGACGTGGATGGATCAGCGGCGCCTTTGTTGGCGGTTGAAAACGTCAGCCTGAGTTTTGGGGGCATCGTCGCCTTGGACAAGGTGTCGTTCGGCGTCGAAGAGGGGCAGATCGTGGGGCTGATCGGGCCCAACGGCGCGGGCAAGACGACCCTGTTCAATTGCCTGACGCGTCTCTATCGCGTTGATGAAGGGGACATCCACTTCCAGGGCAAATCCATCCTAAAATTGCCGCCACACCGGATCGCCCCCCTGGGCATTGCCCGCACGTTCCAGAATTTGGCGTTGTTTGACAAGATGCCGGTCTTGGAAAATGTGATGATCGGAATGCACAGCCGCACCCGGAGCGATTTTCTCAGCAACGCCTTGCGCCTGCCTTGGGTGGGGCGCGAGGAGCGGGCCATGATGGACCGTGCGACCGAACTGATCTCTTATCTCGGGCTGGAGCCGGAGATGCACCGGCGCGTGACCGATCTTCCCTTTGGCACCATGAAGCGGGTGGAACTGGCGCGTGCATTGGCCGGCAGCCCCAAATTGCTGTTGCTGGACGAGCCGGCGAGCGGGCTCAACCACAAAGAGGTGGAAGACCTGATCGGCTTGATCCGCGAGATTCGGGACCAGCGCAAGGTCACCGTCTTGCTGGTGGAACATCACATGAGCCTGGTCATGCAGGTCTCCGATGCGGTGGTGGCCCTGAACTTTGGGCGGATGATCGCGTCGGGCACACCGAAAGAGATGCAGGAAGACGAGAACGTGATCAAGGCCTACCTGGGAGACGGCAGCGCATGAGCGCCCTGCTTCAAATCTCAGGCTTGGAGGCCCAATACGGGCTCACCAAGGTGCTGCACGGCGTGGATTGCAGGGTCGAGGAGGGCGGTATCACGACCATACTCGGTGCCAACGGTGCCGGAAAAACCACCCTGCTGCGCGCGGTTTGCGGCATGGTCAAGACCAGCGGATCCATCCTCTACGCAGGGCAGCGCATCGACGGCAAGGCCACCGAGGATATCGTGCGGCTGGGAATCGGTCACGTGCCCGAGGGCCGGGGAACCTTTGTTGCGCTGACCGTCGAGGAGAATCTGAGGCTGGGAGCATATACCAGAAAGGAAAAGAACAAAGTCGCGCAGGACTACGAGCGGGTGCACCGCTATTTTCCCGTACTCTTGCAGCGGCGCCAGCAGCAGGCGGGCACTCTGAGCGGGGGTGAGCAACAGATGCTGGCCATTGCCAGGGCGCTCATGCTGGGCCCCAAGCTGCTGCTTCTGGATGAGCCGTCTTTCGGTCTGGCGCCCATCGTGGTGCTTGAAATATTCGAGATCATGCGCACGGTCAACCAGGAAGAAGGCGTGAGCATGCTGGTGGTGGAACAAAACGCCTCACTCGCATTGAATCTTGCCGACCACGCCTATGTGCTGGAAACCGGCCGCATCGTATTGGACGGACCGGCGGAAGAGATCCGCGGCGACGATGCCGTGCGGCGCTCCTACATCGGATATTGACGGGCGAGCCATGGAAAGCTTTCTGCAACAAGTGGTATCAGGACTGGCTACGGGAGGCATTTATGCCGCCCTGGCTCTGGCGTTGGTGATGATCTATCATTCCACGAACCACCTCAACTTCGCCCAGGGAGAGATGGCCATGTTCTCCACCTATATCTCCTGGAGCCTCATCAACGCCGGTGTGCCTTATTGGATCGCGTTTTTCGCCACCTTGGTCATCGCCTTCGCGGGCGGCGTCGTGATCGAACGGCTGATCATCCGCTGGGTGGAGGATGCCCCGGTGCTGACCGTGGTCATCGTGTTCATCGGCCTGCTGATGATATTCAACAGCGTCGCGGGTTGGATCTATTCTTACGACATCAAGGTATTTCCCAGCCCGTTTCCGGATCAGCCCATCCAGATAGGGACACTCTATCTGGGCCCTCACGATGTGGGGGCGATCGCGGTGACGCTCATCGTGCTGGCCATTCTTTTCCTCTTTTTCCGCTACACATCCCTCGGTCTGGCCATGCGCGCCGCAGCCGAAAATCCCGAATCCAGCCGTCTGGTGGGAATCCGCGTGGGCCGTATGCTCGGGATGGGTTGGGGTCTGGCCGCCCTCATCGGCGCTGTGGCTGGGATGATGGTGGCCCCGATCGTTTTTCTCGATCCCAATATGATGGCTGGCATTTTGATCTATGCCTTCGCCGGGGCGATGTTCGGCGGCATATCGAGCCCGGGAGGCGCGGTCTTCGGCGGATTCTTTCTGGGTGTCACCGAAAACCTGGCGGGAAGCTATATTCCCTTTATCGGCAACGAGCTGAAATTGAGTGTGGCATTGGTGATTATCGTCGTCGTGTTGCTGGTCCGGCCCAGCGGGATTTTCGGCAAGGTCACTGTGAGCAGAGTGTAAACCATGGTCACTTCCACGGTAACGCCCAAAACGATCAAATCCCCCGCCGCTCGCACCGCTTGGCTCAATGGCCGCTACCCGCGGGTCGCGGCTATGGCCGTCGTGTTGGTTGTCGCGGCAAGCCTGCCGCTCGTGATGAGCGACTACCGGTTATTTCAGTTCACCCTGGCCTACATCTACGCGATCGCCTTGCTCGGTTTGAACTTGCTGATCGGATACAACGGTCAGTTTTCCCTGGGTCACGGCGCCTTCTTCGCGATTGGGGCCTATACCACGGCGATTATGATCGACCGCTGGGATATCGGGTATGGGTGGACCATCATCGCCGCGGGCGCGATCTGCCTGGTGGTCGGGTTCCTGTTCGGCATCCCCGCCCTGCGCATCGAGGGCATGTATTTGGCCCTGGCGACCCTGGCCCTGGCCCTGGCCACGCCGCAATTTCTGAAGTACCACCTTTTCGAGGGGTGGACCGGGGGTGTCCAGGGGATCGTTATCGACAAGCCAGAAGCGCCGTTCGGACTGCCGTTGAACCCCGACCAATGGTTGTATTTCTTCACATTGGCCATCCTGCTGCTGGCGTTCGTCCTAGGCTGGAATCTGGTGCGCGGCCGCACCGGGCGGGCGCTCGTGGCGATCCGCGATCATCGCATTGCGGCGCAATCCATGGGCATCAACACGGCCCTGTATAAATCGCTGATCTTCGGCGTCAGCGCCTTGTACACGGGAGTGGCCGGTGCCCTTTCCGCCATCGTCATCCAGTTCGTGGCGCCAGATAGTTTCACCTTGTTCTTATCCATCTTCTTCGTCGTCGGGATCGTCGTGGGTGGCCTGGGTTCGATCACGGGCGCCATATACGGCGGATTCTTCATCCAGTTCGTGCCCAATATTGCCGATGCCATTTCCCAGGCCGCACCGTGGGCGATTTACGGCATATTCCTGATCGTCTTCATGCTCGTGATGCCCTTAGGCATCGCCGGATTCCTCGCGATTCTCTGGCACCGGTTGATCATGGGGCGCCTCGCTTCGGACGGAAACGAGGGCCACCCCACCGAAACCTGAGAATCGACAACCCAGCGCCGCAGGAGGTACCAGATATGTGTTCACGGAATCATTGGCTCCGGCTCGCCGCGATGACGGCTGGACTTATCCTGGTTTTCGCTGCATTTCCGGGCGATCAGACCGCATACGGTCAAGACGAGATCCGCATCGGGAATACCAACCCGTACAGCGGACCGGCCTCCTCCTATGGAACCATCGGCCGCGCCATTGGGTTCTATTTCAACAAAGTGAACGACGAGGGTGGGATCAACGGCCGCAAAATCAATTACATTTCCTATGACGATGGCTATAGCCCGCCCAGGACGGTGGAGCAGATCCGCAAGCTGGTCGAACAGGACCGCGTGCACCTGTTGTTTCAGACCCTGGGCACGCCCACCAACAGCGCCATTCACAAGTACGTGAACAAGAAAAAAATCCCTCATCTGTTCGTGGCCACCGGCGCGACCAAATGGGGTAACCCCAAGGAATACCCTTGGACCATGGGATGGCAACCCAACTACCAGACCGTCTCGAAGATCTTCGCCCAGTATGTGATCGAAAACGTGCCCGGAGCACGGATCGGCATCCTGTACCAGAATGACGATTACGGCAAGGACTACCTGTACGGATTCAAGGCCGGATTGGCCGAAGGAATCGAAAGAGCCGGGTTGACCGGCGATCAAGCCCCGCGGATCGTGATGGAACAATCGTACGAGGTGACCGATCCCACGATAGATTCCCAAATCATCAACCTGAAAACCAGCGGAGCCAACGTCTTCTTCAACATTTCCATTCCGAAATTCGCTGCCCAGGCGATTAAGAGGATCAAGGCCATCGGCTGGGATCCGCTGCACATCATCAACGACGTCTCCACTTCCATCGACGCAGTACTCAGACCCGCCGGTCTGGAGAATGCAATTGGTTTGATTTCGGCCCAGTACATCAAGGACCCGGCGAGCCCGGAGTGGGCGGACGATCCGGGGATGATAGATTTCCTCAAGTTCATGGATAAATATGTCCCGGCGGAAAGCCGCAACCCCGCATTCACCGTGTACGCCTACAGTGTTTCCCAAACCCTCGTTTACGTTTTGGAGAGGTGCGGGGACGACCTTTCCCGGGAAAACATCATGCGCCAGGCCGCCAACATCCGCAATTTGGAATTGCCCATGCTCCTGCCCGGCATCAAGATCAACACGGGCCCGGACGACTTCTATCCCATCGAGCAGATGCAGATGCAGCGCTTCGACGGCGAAAAGTGGGTGCGCTTCGGCGACCTGCTTTCCGCGGGATAGGCTCTGTTGGAGTCTCCGAAAGTCTCCCCCTTCGAGACGTCCCGCAACGCGGGCCTCCTCAGGGTGGCGGTCTCCAACACAGCATAAGAAGCACATTCATCGCCAATCCGCGTTCCTGAGGAGCCTGTCCACTTTGCGAGTGGGCAGGCGTCTCGAAGGGCGCGGATCGTCATCCCTTGCCGATCTTTATTGGGATGACCGGTTCAAACCGGCGGGTTGGGGTCCGCCGGTGGCCCAATCCAGCAGCTCCGCAGTGTGAACCACTGGCATGGCGCTGAATCGGGCGATCTGCTCCATGCAGCCGATATTGCCGGCGGCGATGACATCCGGACGGGTGCCGGCGATGTGGGCCGCTTTCTGCCGACCCAATTCGGCGGCGGTCGCCGGCTTGAGCGCGTTGTAGGTGCCCGCGCTGCCGCAACAGAGATGCCCGTCAGGGATGTCCAACACCTCGAATCCGGCTTGACGCAAAAGCGCGCGGGGCTGCCGCCGGACTTGTTGGCCATGTTGCAGCGAGCAGGCGTCGTGGTAGGCGACGCGCAGTCCGGATGCGATGGTGCCCATTGCCGCTAGTTCTCCCAGGCCCAGTTCGTCCACCACCTCGCTCACGTCCCGCGTTATTCCGGCTACCCGTCCCGCCCGTTGCGCGTAATCGGGGTCATTTTTGAAGATGTGACCATAGTCCTTGACCACCGTCCCACAGCCCGATGTGTTGATGACGATGTAATCCAACCCCTCGCCTTCCATTTCGGAGTGCCAGGTTTCGATGTTGCGCATCATGTGGGGCAGGCTGCCGGGCCGGTTTCCCATGTGATAGACCAACGCTCCGCAGCAGCCCATGCCGGGCGGGATCACCACCTCGCAGCCAATCCGGGTGAGCAGCCGAATGGTGGCGTCGTTGATTTGGGGCGCCAGCACGGTCTGAGCACACCCGGTGAGCAGAGCCACCCGCGCCCGCCGCCGGCCTGTTGCCGGCACCACTCCCGGCCGCGCCAGCCGGGAGGGCGGCGGAAGTTTCGCTGGCGCCAACTCGATCAACGCACGCAATGCGCTGGGGAACAGCGCAGCCAGTGGTTTGGCCAGCACGTTGAGCCGGGTGGCGACGCGGAAACGTCCCGGATAGGGCAGGGTGTGAGCCAGGATCGCTCGCAGCAACCGCTCCATCAATGGACGGCGGTAATGGGTCTCGATACGGTCCCGGGCCTCGTCGATCAGATGGGAATAATTCACGCCGCTGGGACAGGTGGTCATGCATGCAAAGCAGGAAAGACAATTATCCAGGTGCTCAACGACGGTGCCGGTCAGGTCGATGCTCTCTTCGAGGACGCTCTTGATCAGGTAGATGCGGCCGCGGGGGCCTTCCATTTCGCTCCCGCTGAGCAGGTAGGTGGGACAGGTGGCGTTACAGAAACCGCAATGGACACACGCGCGCAGGATTCGCTCGGAGACCCGCACCTCGGGATTCTGCAACATTTCGGGGGCGATAGCGGTTTGCATGAGCGCCGACTCGGAAAAGGGGTTGATCCGTGTGAATGGATTGTTAAAAATCCGGATACATGCGGCCGGGATTCAATATGCCGGCCGGGTCGAAAGCCTGCTTCAAATTGACGTGCAGCCTCCGCCGGCCCGCTTCAAGAGGTTGAAATATGGGATAATTGCTGTCCACGGGCACC
>JACZRV010000097.1 GCA_022574555.1 SAR324 cluster bacterium | reverse complement strand
TATGGATCGAGCCCGAAAGCGGGCTGACGATCGTCGTGCTCTCCAACCGGGTGCATATCTCCCGGGACAAAAACCAGGCCGAAATGATCCGCTTCCGCCCGCGGCTGCACAATCTCATCGTCGCAGCGATGGGCCTGTAACCCCCACGGCTCGGCGCACCGCATCACCGCATCACCGTATGACCGCATGAGCACCTGGCTAGCGTCTCAGTTTGCCAGTTCGGCAATTTCCTCGGTTCGACCACGCGAGAGGTGGATCGCAAGGCCTATCGGCGATGGGCCTAGCCTGCGCTCGCCGGCCGCGACTGGAGATAAGGGCCTAGCCGGTCCATGGCTTCGGCGATATTTTCGTAGGAATTGGCATAACTGAAGCGCAGGTAGCCTTCCCCTCCGGGGCCGAAATCCCCACCGGGTGTGACCGCCACCCCGGTCGCTTGCAGGATTTCCCGCGCCAGCACCATGGAATCGGCGCCGTAGCGCCGCGCATCGGCAAAGACGTAAAACGCACCGCTGGGCTCGTAGTGCAACGGCAGCCCGATTTCCCCCAGCCGCTGGATGATGAACAGCCGCCGGCGGTCATATTCCCGCTTGTATTGCTCGCAGACGGGGATGGCCTCCCGCATGGCGGCGATTCCGGCGTACTGCACGTGTTCGGAGGCGGAGATCATGATGTTCTGATGGAGTTTCATCAAGGTGGCCCTTACCTCCGGGGGAAAGATGAGATAACCCAGCCTCCAGCCGGTCATGGCGAAGTACTTGGAAAATCCGTTGAGCACGAACGCCTGGCTCGTGTCGTTGAGGATGGTGTGCTCCCCACCGCCGTAGGCCAGCCCGTGATAGATCTCGTCTGAAATGATGGGCACGCCCAGTGACGCCAGCTCCCGCATCACTTGGGGCCGCATCACCACTCCCGTCGGGTTGGCCGGCGAGCAGATCATGATGGCCCGGGTCCGGCGCGTGATCGCCTGCCGGATAGCCTCCGCATTGGGCTGGAACCCCTCCGATTCGCGAATGGGGACCAACACCGGCTCGCCCCCCGCCAAGCGGACGAAATTGGTGTAACACGCGTAGGTGGGATCGGTGAGGATCACCTGGTCCCCACGCTCCAGCAGGAGCAGCATCAGGATTTGCATCAGCAAAGACGTGCCCATGGAAACCAGCACCTGATCGGGATCGAGCTCCAGACCGTATTTGCGATTGTGATACTCCACGATCGTCTCCCGGAACTCGGGTACGCCCAGGCTGTGCGTGTAGCGCGTGCGGCCGTCGCGCAGCGCCCGTGTGGCGGCTTCGCTCACCACCTCGGGCGTGGGAAAATCCGGTTCGCCGAATTCCAGATGAACCACGGAACGGCCCTGAGATTCCAGCTCCTTGGCGGCTTGAAAAATTTCGACAGCCTGAAAGAAGGTGATCTCTTTCAGGTGTGACGGCAATCGAATCATCGGTTTCCTGGGTTGGAATTGCTCTTGGCGCCTGCCATGCGGGAGCCCGGTTGGCCTCACGATGCGAAGCGCCCGGTCACCTCGCACCAGATGCGCTCCACCTGCGCCGTGAGTTCGTCAAGGGAGCCCTCGTTGCGGATGACGCGCTGCGCGTGGGATTCCCGCTCGCTGTTGCTCCATTGGGCGGCGATCCTTGCGCGTGCCTGTTCTTCGGTCAGGCCGTTGCGGGAGATCAGGCGCCGGGTGGCGGTCTCCGCAGCCACGCTCACGGTCCACACCTCGTCGCAAAGGGCATCCCACCCCGCCTCCAGGAGAATGGCCGCATCGAGCACGATCAATGCCGGCGGCGTTTTCCGGCCGCGCAGCTGGGAAATCTCCTGCCTCATGCGCTGGGCCATGTGGGGATGGGAGATGGCATTGAGCTGCTGCCGCTTTTGGGGATCGCCGAAGACCACAGACCCCAGCTTGCGGCGGTCGATCCGGCCCTCAGCGTCCAAAATCTCCTTGCCGAAGGCGCGAATCACGTCGTCGTAGGCCTCGCCGCCGGGTTCCAATACCCGGTGCCCCACCCGGTCCGCGTCGATCACGTGGGCCCCGCGCCGGGCGAATTCCGCCGATACATGGGTCTTGCCCGAGGCGATGCCGCCGGTCAAGCCGATCACCCGCGTTTCCGGTCCATGCGCCGCGCCCGTTTCATTCATGGCGTCATCATGGCACATTACCGGATCGCCCCCAATCCGGTGCGTGGGATCGGTCGCGACTACAGCCGCCTGTCACAAGCGCCCATTTCGAGAGGCCCATACCTAGAGGAAAATGGAGGAAGCACAGACCATCAGCCAGGGAAGCGCACCGGCGGGCCAGGAGATTCCAGTCAGCGTGCCCAGCCTCGCCGACGTGCTGCGATTTTCGGTGCCCCTGGCGTTGGGTATGCTCACCATGGCCCTGCTGTCCATCGTGGACGCCCTTTTCGTGGGGCGGCTGGGAATCGCTCATCTGGGCGCCCTGGGCATGGCCGGCATATTCTATTTCACCGGCCTGGTGCTGTTCATGGGCCTCATGCGCAATTCCATCACCTTCATGGCCCGCGCCTATGGCGAAGGGAATCCCGGGCGCATCGGAGAGATGCTGGCCCAATACCAGTGGCTGGCACTGCTGGGCCTGCCCATCCTGGGCCTGGCATCGCTGACGTTTCCCTGGGTGATGGGCTGGTCTGGCATCGATCCCACGGTGACCCATTTCGGGAAAATCTATCTCTATATCCGCATCTGGGACATTCCCCTGGCCCTCACGCTGATCCTCTATGCTTCCCTTTACCAGTCCCTGGGCAACTCCCGCTTTCCCATGCTCGTGCAGTGGTCGGTGCTGATACTTAACGTGGGGCTGAATTACGTGCTCGTCTTCGGCAAGGCCGGCTTTCCGGCCCTGGGCATCGCCGGTGCTGCCCTGGGGACGGTGATCGCTCAAATCTGCGGGGCTATCCTGATCGTGGGGGCCACCCATCTGGGAGACCTGCCCGCGCGCTACCGGTTGCGGGTGCTGGGCCGGCCCAGGTGGCGCCTGATGCGCCAGGTGCTCGCGGTGGGCATTCCCCAGGGCTTGGGGGACTTCGTGGAGATCGCCTCGTTCATGGGGTTCTTCCTCATCGTGGGCAGGCTGGGCCAGGCGCCCCTGGCCGCCAATCACATCGGCGTCCAGACCACCCATCTGCTCTTCATTCCCGGCTTTGCCCTGGGCATCGCCGCGTCATCGTACATGGGCCGCTTCATCGGCGCCGGCGCCCCCGACGTGGCCCTCCACGCCGTGCGGCAGGTGCTCAAAATCGGCGTGATCTACATGGGCTTGCTGGGCATCCCCCTCTGGTTTTTCGGCGGCCTCATCGCCACGGCCTTTACCGACGATCCCCAGGTGATCGCCTTGGCCGCAGCGATTTTCAAGATCATGGCCATCTACCAGGTGTTCGACGGCATGGGCATGATCGCCCGCGGGGCGCTCAATGGCGCGGGCGACACCCGCTATCCCACCGCCGCCCTGACGCTCGCCGCCTTGCTGGTATTCCTGCCCGCGGCATGGGCCCTTTCCCTGTGGGTGCAACCCGGCGTGGCCGGGGCCTGGATCGGCGCCCTGATCTACTTCGTGGTGCTCGGTCCCACCCTGCTGCTGCGACTCGAACGCGGCGCCTGGCGCAAAATACGGATCAAGGTTGGGGTGTGATTGATCCGGCCGGGTGGTCATGCCCGCCTTGGACCACTTGGAACCACCGATGAACGCGGATAAACGCCGATTTGAATAATAGAAAGCCAACCATCTGCGTAATCTGTGAAATCTGCGGATCAAAAGATGGTTCCGGGCTTTGTCTCTGTCCCCCGGCCCTACCGGCAGCAGCCGGTGTATCGGGGAAATAAATGGCCGGATATATCCCGGCCATTTCCGGTTATTCGCGGCCAGGGGCTGTACCGGGAGTGTGGCAGGGGGTAGAATGGAAAGCGGGCGGAGGAGCTGGCCTCCATTCCGCAGCACCGCCACTGTGCTGGCCTGGGAAAAATACCGTGGTCTCAAAATGCTCGCAACTCAATATTTGTCATCTTGAGCCTGTCGAAGGGCGGAGCGAAGAATCTCAATGGTTAAGGTAGGGTGGCTGCGGCCATTGAATTGTTTTGGCCCGTCCGCATCGGCAATGGCGGGCCAGGAGTCCCGCCCCACTGGGCTCTTCGCCGCTGATTTGGTTCCGACAGGCCGGGGTTGAGGCTCTTAAGGGCCGGAATTGGCCCAAAAATCTCAAAAATTACAAAACGAAGCCAATTACATATGTAATATCAGTGTGTTGAAAATTTGTTTGTTGCGGTATTCCCGTTCCTCGATCGAAAACGTGTGTAAATACCCCGCCGATCGCCCTGATCAGCCCGCATGCTGGATCATTGCCCTCACGCATTGACACTCCATTGCGCCTTTGGTCTTGTGTACGACGCGGACTCGGGCTCAGGCTTGGTGATCGCTCTCGCAAACCCGCCGAGTTCGAAGTCGCAATCACCATTCCCTATGACGGCTGGGCGCCTTTTCGTGGGATTCATGTTAAAAATCACGTTCCATGCGTGAATTTCGCAACCTGAAACCTCGACACGCACACCTCGGGACACACAACCAGGAGCGACAACTGGATGGCTGATGAACCGGTGGCGTCCGGATCGGAGACGGGGGGGAATTCGGGCCAGGACCAAGAGAAATCCGGCGGAAAAGCTGAGCAGCAGGCGCCCCGTCTCGAGCTGACCGGGTCGCGGCAATTCTCCTCGTGGCTGGCGGAATCCGGGGTCAGCCTGGCCTTTACCACCTATCAGGCGGGCAAGCTGTTCCTCATCGGCCTCCAGCCCGACGGGCGGCTCTCCATCTTCGAGCGCAGCCTGCCCCGCTGCATGGGCATGACGGTGAACGGCAGTTCCATCTGGGTGGCATCGCTCTTTCAATTGTTCCGCTTCGAGAACGCGCTGGAGCCGGGCGGGGAGCACCAGGGCTACGATCGCCTGTTCCTGCCGCAGGTCGGCTATATCACGGGCGACCTGGACATCCACGACCTGGGCGTGGCCACCGACGGCAGCCTGGTATTCGTGAACACGCTTTTTTCCTGCCTGGCCACCACCAGCGATACCCACAGCTTCGTGCCTGTTTGGCGGCCGCCCTTCGTTTCCCGGCTGGCCTCCGAGGACCGGTGCCATCTCAATGGGCTGGCCATGGCCGCCGGCGAGCCACGCTACGTGACCGCCGTAGCCGATACCGATCTCGCCGACGGATGGCGCGATCACCGCGGCAACGGAGGCGTGGTGGTCGGGGTGCCCGAAAACGAGGTGCTGCTGCGCGGGCTTTCCATGCCCCATTCGCCGCGGCTCTACCGGGACAAGCTCTGGCTCCACAACTCCGGCAGCGGATATTTCGGTTATGCCGATCTGGATAAAGGCACGTTCGAGCCGGTGGTTTTCTGTCCGGGCTACCTGCGGGGGCTGGCCTTCGTCGGCGATTTCGCCGTCGTGGGGCTTTCCAAAAGCCGTAAGAACAAGAGCTTCAGCGGACTGGAGTTGGACGACAATCTGGAGCGTTACAAGGTGGAGCCCCGTTGTGCGATCTACATCATCGATTTGCGCACAGGGGACGTGGCCCATTGGCTGCGCATGGAAGGCGTGGTGGAGGAGCTCTACGACGTGGCGCTTTTGCCCGGAGTGCGTCGTCCCATGGCCATCGGTTTCCTCAGTGACGAGATCCGGCGGGTGATCACCGTCGGGGATGAGGGGGGCTGATACGCCCGGCCGGGGCGTAACCCGGCCCTGCCTCCCTTACTCGGTCCGCGTACGAGCGCGCGCTGCGATTCTCGGTGATGCTATCGCCAGCGGTATCCTATGTGGATGCGGGTGCCCACGAGATCCGTTTCGGCGTCGGAATACTGGATGGTCGCGAAATCCATCTGGCCGGTGAGAAAGAGCCCCCCATCGCCTTCCAGACCGACGACGGCGCCGTATCCCGATCCCGTTCCGGAAATGCTCTGTTCCTCCCCCAAGGCATCCTCGAAGGTGAGCACCTCGGTGTAGTTTCCCACGTGGCCGCCGATGAAGATGGCATCGAACCACAGGCGTAGTTGCAGCCCCACGATACCATGACCCGCGTCGGTGGCGGTCAGATCGTTGCTGTCGATGGTTTCGCTGGAGGACTGGAGAAATACGTTCAGGGAAAAGGCGTCATTCAACTTGAACTGGTAATCGAGGGCCAGGCTCAGGCCCGAGGTGGTGTAGTCGAAATCCAGCCCCTTTAATGATCCTTCGGTGAATTTACCGGTGTTGTCGTGACTGGCGCTCCCGATGGCGAGTCCAAAACCGTTTGCCGGTCCGGCCCAGGCCGCACTGGAGAGCACCATGATAACCAACCCCAATCCCAAACTTTTGCAAAAACCTGTCATGGATCATCCCTATCGAGTGTTGACGGCACAGCAGTTCGGTATTTCCGCCGTTTGTTATTTCCGCCCTTCGGCGTTTCCTTCGGCCGCGAGAGTTTCCGGTGACCCTCAATGCTTCATCTTCTGCCACACGTCGGCCCCGCGCAGGGGGCGAACAGCATGACCCATTATCCGCAGCGAGTGCGGGCTGGTGCTGGGGGCTGGTGGGGCTGGCCGGGGCGGGCTGGTACCGGTGGCGGGCCGGGGCGCCTCTACGTCATCTTTTCGGCCAGGAGTCTGCGCAGCCGTTGGATCATCGCCTCCACCCGCGGCATGTTGGGATTGATCTCGAAGGCCCGCTCGAAGTAATGAAGCGCCGAGGCCGGTTCCTTCAAGCCGAGCATGCACAGCCCCGCTCCGCTGAGGGCGCCGAAGTGATAGGGATTGCGCTTGAGGGTTTCGTGGATGTCTGCCATGGAGCGGCGATAGGACCCCATGTGGTAGAGTACGGTGGCCCGTCTGTTATAACCTTCGGGGAATTCGCCGTCGGCGGCCACCACTTTGTCGAACGCCCGCAGAGCGGCATCATATAGACCCTGCTGGAGTGATTGGGAGCCCTCCATCATGTGCCGGTCCACCTCCGGGTCACCCGAGCGCATCCAGATGCTCCAGACCGCGTTCTCGCTTCTCTTGCGCACCATGCCGTCCGGATCGCGCAACGATTCGATCAGGCTTGGCACGGCCGCGCTCGTTGCATGCTCTCCCAGCCACAGGGCCGCCTCGCGCCGCTGATCGAGGCTCCCGCTCCTCAGTTGGACAAGACGGTGCTCCTGATCCGCGGCCATCGCTCCGGCAGCACCCGTCAAAACGAAGAAGGCCCAGATCAGACACAGCCCAACCAAGCGAACCGCGTAAGGCCGTAGCGGCGAATTTACCAGCTTCGCAATCATTGCTATCCCTCCTGAGGGTAATATGCATGTAATATGCACTGCCGAACGCCCGCAGAATATCACGACCAGCGGCCCGCACCCAATCCAACGCTGCGGATGCGGCCCGGAAACAGAACCGGATGAAGCAGACGTTTTACGCTGCGCACCACATCCCCGAGAACCGCGATTGGTATCGTCGCATCTGTTCGTTGACTCGGTGGAGTCTCATTATCGTACTTCGGCGGTCTGGCGGCCCGGTGTCTTACCCCTCCGGGAGATGCAAGACGTGCCTTTTGGCCCCAGGCCGCTCTAACTGGCCGCCGGCGGGCGCAGATTTGCCTCCCTGGTGCTGGCTAAGGCCATAGTTGGCATGGGCTCGATTCAGGCGCAGGCCAGTTCGCGGCTCTCGGGCTGCCAGCGGGCGGACTCGGACAATGCGGACTCGGACAATGTTAACGGCGGCCGCCATTCCCCATTACCGCCAGAGAAGTCTAAATGGCGAATTGCGGAATTGCTCCGCAGTGTCAATCATAGTAGTCAGTCATAGTAGTCAGTCATAGTAGTCAATCATAGTAGTCAATCACAGTAATAGACTAAACAAGCACTTGCGGAACCAGGGTAAGATTCCACGAAAATGCAAAGACAATCCCTGTCTGCTGCGCTTTAATCCTGGAATACCGCGGCCCGATAAAACCAGGCGTGGTGGAACCCGGTGCGATCCGGACGCACCGTTGCGTTTTCCTGGGAGCCTTTGGGTAATCGTGTGCGCCAGGGATGCACGTAGCCCTTCCGGCATGGTCTTACCCTGGCGGGTCATGCGTTGCGCGGTATATCGTGCAACCTCGGTCATTATTTTCAGCGAGCACCGTATGGTACAGAGACTTGTCAGATCATCGTTGGCGGCATCGATCGTATTAATCGCGACATCTTCCATCGCAATGGCGGAAACCGGTGCGGGGCATTTCGTTCCCGCTGTTTGGACGATCGCCCCTTTCATCGGAATCCTGCTCTCCATAGCGCTTTTGCCGTTGGTTGTTCCTCATATCTGGGAGCACCACTATGGGAAGATCAGCGCGTGCTGGATGGTGATCGCCGCTGTGCTGATGTACTCCTCGGTGCCTCAAGGTGTCTCCTTCGTCTCGGCCTACGGTCCCGAGTTCTTCAAAACTTACGAGGAGTATATTGCCTTTATCATCTTGCTGGGGTCGCTGTTCATCATTTCGGGGGGAATCTACATTTCGGGAAATCTGCCCGGAACGCCCCTGATCAACACGGCGATCATCACCATCGGCACTCTTTTGGCCAGCGTTATCGGAACGACAGGCGCGGCGATGCTCCTGATCCGGCCTCTAATGCGGGCCAACCAAAACCGGTCGCGGCAGATTCACGTCGTGTTGTTCTTCATATTCCTGGTGTGCAATATCGGGGGCTCCCTCACTCCTATCGGCGATCCACCGCTTTTTCTCGGCTTTCTGCAAGGCATTCCGTTCGAGTGGACGCTCAGTCTCACCCCCCAATGGCTCTTCACCAGCGTCATATTGCTGGCCATATTCTATGTCCTGGACCGGGTACTGATCCGGCAGGAGAAGCCGCTCGAAGGAGATCAATCCCGTGTGAGCATCAAGATCGAAGGAGGGGTCAATTTCATTCTGCTCCTGGGCGTCGTGGTCGCGGTGGTCTTGAGCGGCGTGCTCCACTTCGAGACCGTGATCCCCTTTTTCGGGCTGGGGGAAATCCACCTGCAAAACCTGCTGCGCGACGGCATGCAAATCGTCTTGGCCATCATCTCCCTGGTCATCACGTCCAAGGCCGTTCGCGCCAGCAACCACTTCAATTTTGAGCCGATCAAGGAGGTCGCCTATCTGTTCATCGGCATCTTCACCACCATGATCCCCGCCTTGATGATCCTCAATGCCAGAGGAGGGGAACTGGGATTGAATTCCCCGACCGCCTATTTCTGGATCACCGGTGCCCTTTCCGCCTTTCTGGATAACGCCCCGACCTACCTCACCTTTCTGGCCACGGCCATGGGATCGTTGGGGATTACGGAAGCCATAGATATGACCCGGTCGGCGGGGCCGGAATCCATTCTCACCGGCATCTCTTTGGGCGCGGTCTTCATGGGAGCATTGACCTATATCGGCAACGGTCCCAATTTCATGGTCAAGGCCATCGCGGAAAGCCAAGGCATTCGTATGCCTTCCTTCTTCGGGTACTTCGCTTATTCCGCCGTGATCCTTCTGCCCGTATTTTTCCTCATGACCCTGATCTTCTTCTAATCCAGGCTCACCGCGTCGGATGCGTCTCTCACGTGGGGCCTGCGCATCCGATTATTCCGGAAAATAAAAACTACCCTTGAAGGACTGAAGGGGTAACTTCGTCCTCTTGTGAAGTCACGCCGACCTCGATCACGTGGGGGCGCGGTGTTCATGGCGGTTTCCTGCGTGAAATGGATCATGGGAATCGTGTCACGTTTGGTATTGGAAGCCCTGTGATTTTCTGCCTCCGGCGGGAAGGGGGGCACGATGCCATGTTATTGGCCCCCTTCACCCCCTGCAACGGAGCGCGGCTCCCTTGACCCTGTATAGTTTGTTAAACCAATGGGATACACTTAAACCAAAAATTATCTGGGGTGCAGGGGTCAAGACCCCTGCCAGGGATTCCAAAGGGGCAGCGCCTCTTTGGCCGCCAGAGGCAGAAAATCACAGCCCTTTTAGAAGAAATTTTATTACCCCATCCCGTGTGCAAAACCTTTCAGTCCCGACGGATCGATCATTCATTGCGTGGTGTATGCGGGCAGATGCACTTATCCGTATGTAATTGAAATTACTCTTATCCGTGCCAATCTGCGTTCATCGGAGAATCAATAGCATCCGTTTGTAGCGATCGCGGTCTACATATTGCTTTTACCTCATCAGGCAAACCGAAGTTGATGGATCAACCGGAAATTGATGGAGAGGAAACCGCGATGAAACGCACCGATGTGAAAACCGTCCTGATTCTCTGCTTGGCTCTGGCATTTCTCGCAGCTTGCAGCCGCGTAGTCGATCCGGCCCGGAGCCTCCCGCCCAGAAAGCAGGGGCATGATTCCCAAACCTTGGCCGCCGCCGGTTCGCATCATGAGAGGGGCGCTGCGGAAACAGAGGGCGGCGCAGTGGCACAGGAAAACCGGGTAGCGCCCGGGACGATGAGATCTACGGACTTGGTACTGTCGGCCAAGATCAATCATCTCAACCGGGAAAACAACGACCTGAAGTCCGGGCAAGCCGAGTTGCAATCGAAGATCGCAACGCTGACCACGCAATTGGAACAGGAACGGGAAGAGCAGCAACAATTTCGGGAAATGATGGAAACGAATTTTGACCTGCTGGAGCAATCCGTCGCCCGCTCCCTTTCGGGCCAGATAGCTTCCAACCGGGTTGCCAATGACGCCACCGTGCCGCCGGCCCAACCGAAGGCAGAGCGAATCGCCCCGCCCACCCCGCGGTCACCCGCCGGCCGGATCGAGGCGCCACGGGAGGTGCTGCCACCCAGGGCCCGCACGACCCGAGAGGGAGCCGCCGAGCCCGTTATCCGCACGACCCAGGCCGGGCAGCCGATCGACGGCCCGAGGCGGAGCGCGGCCAGGGGTAGACAAGAAAACGAGGTACTGACCCCATTACCGGTGCTATCGGCCCAGCGTGAGTCCGAATCGTTCGAGGATCCTGACCTGATTCCGCCGGTCAATCCAATTGTCCTGAGCGCGATCCCAGAGGCCAAGCCGCTCTATGAGCGGGGTTTCGTGCACTACGCCAAAGGGAAATTCGAGGAGTCGATCCGGGTGTACGAGGAGTTTCTCAGCCGTTTCGGAAACGACGCCCATGCGGACAATGCCCAATTCTGGATCGGCGAAGCCAACTTCCGGTTGCAGCGCTACGAGGCAAGCGAAGCGGCCTATCGCCAAGTGCTGCGCAACTATGAACACAAAAGCACACTGGAAGGATTCAAGACGCCCGATGCGATCTACCGCCTGGGGCACATCTATCTAACGCGCAATAGGATCGGACGCGCGCAGTATTATTTCTCCAACGCCGCCCGCCGCTTTCCCGAATCCACCTCGGGGCGCAAATCCCGCAGGGAATTGGACGCCATCGAGGTTGACACCGCATTGGGACAGGGCAGGCCGGAACCCAACACCTGAGGGTAGAATTTCCGCCCATTGCTTTACTTCGAGTCACGGCGAACCGGTTTAATTCCGGTTCGCTTTTTTTTTTCAGTGATATCCGCGAATTCTGGCTATCCGAAAGTGATATTCACGTTTCCCAAGTGGGTGAACCGGCTTTCGAAGGCATCACCACGTTCGGCGGGAATGGGCTTGGTGAACGAACCGGTCATCACCCGTTGGCCGGCTTTCAGTCCCTGGCCGAAAGTAGTGAGGGAATTGGCCAGCCACGCCAGCGATTGCAGCGGGTTGTCCATGACCTGTTTTCCCAGCGCGCTGGCCTTCACTTGGCCATTGATCGACACGTCGACTTGGACGTCGCCCAGATCCAGATCCGGCGGTAGAGGCTGCTCGCTGCCGTGGACGAAACAGCGTTGCATCACGTTGTCCGCGATGCCCAGGGTGAAATCGGTTCCAAGATCGCCCCCGCGCCGTTCCACGATTTCGAAAGCCGGAGCGATGGCCGCGACGGCGCCGCGGGCGTCCTCTGCCGTCACGCCTGGCCCGGTCAAATCCCGCCCCAACGTGACCAGCACTTCCGACTCCACCGCCGGTGACTGCAAATCGGAGAAGGTAAATTCGTGCCCGGAGTCGAGGCTGTTTTCCGCCAACAGATAGCCGAAAACCGGTGCGCCGGCGCCGAACATCTCGCGGATGGCGTCTGCGGTGAGCCCTACTTTCCAGCCTGCATGCCGTGACCCGTGTTCCACGTTTAGGGCCAGAATCCCCAATTGCACCCGGTAGGCCTCATCCAGGCCGAGTTTGCCCGTCCACTCTGCAGGGAAATGGATGCCCCGCCCGTGGGACTCCCAAATGGATTGAATCGTCTCTTGCTCAGTCATCTACTCAAGCCTCACGAATGGAAAAAACCTGGGTCTTTGGCGGTGAGCCTTCCGGAATGGCCGCGGCAAAGCCTGGATCTTCGCCCGTATTACTGACGGATTTATTGCTGGATTTATTGCCGGATTTATTGGAATTCGGCTTCCACGCTGCCGAAAGGTTGGAACCGCGCTTCGATATGGTCACCCTGAGCCAAGGCGTATTGCTTGGTAAACGAACCGGACATCACTCGCATTCCCGCTTCCAGCGAGTGTCCGAAGTCGGCCAGCTTGTTGGCCAGCCAGACGATGGATTCGACCGGATTGCCCATCACCACGTGGCCGCTGGCCCAATCCACGCTCTCGCCGTTGATGAAGACCTCGACGGCGCTCTCACTCAGATCGACATCCCCTGGCAGGGGACTGGTCGCCTCGCCCAACACGAAGAATTTTGCCTGGGCATTGTCCGCGATCGTGAGCGGAAAATCGGCGGCGAAATCGCCCCGCCGTTCAGGGATTTCCAGGGCCGGCTGGACGGCGCAGATGGCCTTGCGTGCCTGCTCCGCCGTTACATCCGGGCCTTTCAAGGTGGTGCCGATGGAAAAGCACAACTCATTTTCGAAGGCCGGCTGGATCAACTCGTCGAAGGCGAAGACCGTCCCGCTGGGCTTGGCACCGTTTTGCAGGAGGAAACCGAAAACCGGTTCGTGCACGCGCTGCTGTTCCTGCATGGCTTTGGCCGTCAGGCCCACCTTCCACCCGGCTTGGGAGACGCCCGACTGAATTTGCCGTTGCAAGATGCCCAATTGGACGCGGTAGGCATCGTCCATGGAGAATTTCCCCTTCCATTCCTGGGGGTAATATATTCCCTGCTCATTGCATTCCCAGATGGATTCGATCGCTTCTTCCAAATCCACTCAGCACTCCTTCGACACGATGACCTTGCATAACGAACGCCCGCACCCTAGCACGCGATACGGAGCGGTGTAAAAGTTTCATGCGGATGGGGTCGCATCCGTCGTCTTGCCCGTTGTTGGGGGGCGGGCTAAACTGACAAAGGAAGGGGGTTTCTAGCCGTCACGGCACCGGCCGCAGCCCGGTTCGTTTCGGCCTTCCGTATCCTTGGTCAGCGGTTGCCTCCAATATGATTAGACTCAGCGGCGTCACCAAGGTTCTGCCCAGTGGGGGCAGGCCATTGATCATCCTACACCCCCTGGATCTTTTCATCCCGCAAGGGCAATTCGTTGCCATCATGGGACCTTCCGGCAGCGGCAAATCGACGTTACTGGGGCTGATCGCCGGCTTGGATACCCCCACCGAAGGAGAGATCGACGTCAACGGCGCCCGGTTGGGCCGCATGAACGAGGACCAGTTGGCCCGCTTTCGGGGCAGCAACGTGGGTTTCGTTTTCCAGACATTTCAACTCATCCCCACACTGACGGCGTTGGAAAACGTGATGATTCCCTTGGAAATCATGGGCAGGGATGGTGCCGGCGACCGCGCAAACGAACTTCTGGATATTATCGGCCTGACCGAGCGCGCAAGCCATTATCCCGCACAACTCTCCGGAGGGGAACAGCAGCGGGTGGCCGTCGCGAGGGCCTTTGCCTGCCGCCCCAAGATCTTGCTCGCGGACGAGCCGACCGGCAATCTCGATACAGCCACCGGCGCCAATATCATCGGCCTTCTGCGCGCCATCCACAGTGAACAGGGCACCACGATGGTGCTGGTTACTCACGATCCGGAGATCGCCACCGCAGCACAACGCACGATCCAATTACGCGACGGCAGCGTGGTGGAGGATTCGCTGCCGGCAACGGGCGGTGATGGCGGTAACAGCAGCGGCGGCGTCGAACCATGATTCGTTTCGTCTGGTCCATGTTCTGGCGGGAATCGCGCTTCTCGTGGAAGCGGCAGGTTTTCTTCGTTTTCTGCATCGCCGTCGGCGTGGGTGGGCTGGTCGCGGTAAAGTCGTTCAGCTACGGCATCGAGAGCAAAATGCGGGATGAGGCCCGCAACCTCATGGCCGCCGACTTGATCCTGACCAGCAACCGGCCCTTCGTTGCAGCAGAGCGGGCGGCCTTGGCCGAGTTGGAGTCGGAGGGAGCGGCGATCACCATCTCTCGCGAGTTCGTCTCCATGGCGATGGCGCCGGCGACGGGGGACACTCGGATGGTGGACGTCCGGGCCGTGGGCGATGGCTATCCTTTCTATGGAGAAGTGCTGACCGCTTCGGGGCGACCCTTCCGCGAGCTTTTACAGCCGGGATCCGTCTTGGCCCATTCGTCCATCCTGATTCACCTGGGTCTCCAAATCGGCGATACCCTCAGGATCGGTTCAGCCGATTTTCGCATCGGCGGTGAGTTGATCCGCGAGCCGGACACGGTAAGCATGTTCAGCTTTGCGCCCAGGGTGCTGATGACGGATGCGGGGGGCGAGGCTACCGGCCTCATCCGGCCGGACGGACTGGTGCGGTACCGGGCCATGGTGAAGCTGCCACCGGACGCCGATTCGCCCACGGTTGCCGCCGCCTTGCGGGAAAAGCTTCCCGATCGGTTCGCCCGGGTGCGCACCTACGACGCCGCACAACCGAGGGTCAGCCGTTTCATGGGCAACCTCACCGACTACTTGAACCTGGTGGGGCTGGTGGCGCTCATGCTCGGCGGTGTGGGCGTGGCTGCGGCGATCCGGGTGTTCCTGGCGCAAAAAGTCGAAACCATCGCCGTTCTCAAGTGTCTGGGTGCCACATCGGGCCTCGTGCTGGCCATCTATCTGCTTCAGGCGTTGCTGCTGGGCCTGACCGGCAGCGGAGTCGGTATCGCTCTGGGGCTGATGCTCCAGGGTGTTCTCCCCCATCTGTTGAAGGGGCTGATTCCGGTGCAAATGGAATTTTCCATTTCCTGGGCCGCGGCGGGAGAGGGGCTGCTGCTCGGTGGTCTGATCACCCTCCTTTTTACATTGCCTCCCATCCTTCAGTTGCGCCGGGTGCCGCCCGCCCGCATCTTCCGCCGCAATGTGGAGGCGGACCGCGGGCAGCGATTCGAGCTGTGGTGGAGTCTGGGGGTGGTCTTGCCGGTACTGCTGGCGTTATCGGTCTGGCAAGGCGGATCGTGGAAGATCGGGGGCATCTTCTTCGCCGGGCTGGCCGGCGCCATCGCCGCCCTATACCTGGCCACCCGCGGATTTTTATTCCTGCTGCGGCGCATGCCCAAACCCCGCCGCTTCGTCATCAAATATGGATTGATGGGGCTGTATCGGCCCGGCAATCAGGCGGTGCCCGTATCCATCGCCCTGGGGCTAGGGGTAATGCTGGTGCTGCTGATTTACTTGACCCAAAACGGTCTGCTGCGGCAAATCGTCAGCAACAGCGACGAAGGTCAACCCAACCTGATCTTTATCGACATCCAAAAGGCGCAGCTCGAACCGTTCGGCGAAATCATGGCGCAACACGGCCTGCCCCGCGACGGGCTGATCCCCATTGTGCGAGGCCGCGTGCGGGCCCTGAACGGCGATCGCATCCGATTGGACGAGATCACCGACGAAGATAAGCGGCGTGTGCTCGGCTTTACCTATGCCTTCACTTACCGCGACCGGCTCGAACCCGGGGAAGAGGTGCTCGAGGGCCGATTCGGACCCGATCCGGAGCGATCCGGCCATCAGGTCTCCATCGCCGACTGGTGGAGCGAATATAGCGGTGTCGGTCTGGGAGACACGGTGACGGTCGATATTCAAGGGGTGCCGATCACGGCCACCGTGACCAGTATACGAAAAGTGGACTGGGGAAACCGCCGCGCCAATTTTTCCCTCGTGTTCATGCCGGGTGCCCTGGAGGAAGCGCCTCACATGTACGTCGCCACTTTACAGGTGCCCGGCGCCGCCGCGAGGGTCGCCGTCCAGAAAGCCGTCGTGAGCCGGCTGCCCAATGTGACCGTCATCGACGTAGAGATCATCCTTCAGTCGGTGCAGCAGATCGTGGACCGCATCGCCCTGGTGATCCAGTTCATGGCCGCTTTCAGCGTGGTCGTGGGGGTCGTGATCCTCATCGGGGCGGTCGCGACGACCAAATATCAGCGGCTGAGGGAAGTGGTACTGCTCAAGACCCTGGGAGCAACCCGGGCCGTTGTGGCCGCGGTGCTCGCCATCGAATACGTTTTCCTCGGCGGGCTGGCGGGTCTCGTGGGTGCGGTGGCCGCGGGCGTGGTCTCGTGGGGTATGGTGACCTTCGTGTTCCGGGGAAGTTGGGACTTCAGCGCACAGCCATATCTCATCGCTTTGACGGCTGCCACGCTGATGACCCTGACCGTCGGCGTGACCGCCAGTTTGGATATCCTATCCAGAAAACCGCTGCAGGTTTTGCGGGAGGAGTAACGGCTCGCATCTCCTTGGCAGGCGCCGCCGGAATCGCTCTCTTATTGGACTATTGGACGCCATCGCCCACGAACGGGCGGCTCGAACCCCCGGAATTGGAAACTTGGCCCCGATCAGAAACGCCCGGCCAGGTCGGGGACGGTCGAGACGCGGTGCTGGAAAATCAGACAGGCTGGCGGGTGAAAAACCAGACCAGGGAACCGACGATAACCGTACCCGCTATCGCCGCGACGAGGTATAATATTCCCTGCATGGGGAAGGTCGACAGCAGGTAGACGAGGCCCCAGATACCCATAATTCCCCCGATGCCGATGAATATCTTCTCTGCGACTGGATTCATGAGCTATCCTGTATAAAACGATCCTGTAAATCAATGATCAACGGTAATGATCTCCGCCCCGGCGGCTGGCCGTTCGATTCCGCAGCGCATCCACAGGCTCCCCAAAGCACCACGTTCTCCCCTCCCTTGTCAACGTGCCCTGGCATACGGTATCGCCTACGGCGGTTCCCGCCTCACACACCGCGCCCCGGTCTCTCAGCCAATGATTCAGCCTACGAATAGGGCGCGCGGATGATTTGAATCAGGTCGATGCGCCAGTGGCCATCCTCCTTCATCAGGAGGGTCGAATAGTTTTTGGTGTAAGTTTTGG
>JACZRV010000096.1 GCA_022574555.1 SAR324 cluster bacterium | reverse complement strand
AAGCGCGGCGGGTTGGGTCTCAGGCGGCCAGACCACCTGGGCGATGACGGCGCCATAGGGGGAGGCTTTGTCACGGGTGGAGTCGCCGCAGCCGCCGAGCCCGCCCAGCAGCGCTATCGCGGCCAGACCTGCGATGATGAGAGATGATGGGCGCATGTTTCTTTCTGCTACTAATTTCTTATTTTTTACCGCCGATGAACGCGGATAAACGCAGATGGAAGATGTCGTTCTTAATTATCCGCGTTAATCTGTGTCCATCTGCGGTTTCAAATAACGAAGTAGATTTAAACGGCAGCGGTTCAATAGCTGAAGCCGACCACGCCCCCGGAACTGCCCCCGCCGTTACCGCCTCCTCCGCTGCTACTACTGCTACCCCCGCCACTGCTACTACTAGTACTAGTGGCGGCCAGGGCGACACCGGCGACCGCCAGGCCCCCGACTATCCAGATCCAGAGGGGAATGCCTGAATCGGCTTCCTCCAGTTGGGGTGCTAGCGGGGGTGGGGGCGGGAGCGCCTGCACCAGCCCTTCCAGGTCCAGGTCGGCGCGAATGACCTCGGCGACCAGGGCCTCAACCTTGGGCAGCAATTGCGCAGTGGAACAGCCGTCGCAGATATCGTCCCGCACGATCTTGTCGTCCTCGCGCACCAGGGTCAGGCTGATCTGGGTCAGCTCCCCTTCACGGAGGATCTGCAGGGCAAAGAGCCGCTCGACCTGCAGGATGTCCTGGATGGCGCGGATGCACTGCTCCTCGGTGCATGCCTCGGCCTCCAATTGCTCGAAGGCCAGCTCTTCCGCCGCGGCATAATCTGTCTCTGAGACGAGGCGGTAGGACTTGGACAATTGACTCTGCAGACGGGTGAAGATGATCCGCTTCTCCGTCTCGGAGATATCCCCCAGGGTGGCCACCGGCGTGAGGGCGGCGTCGTGCTTCTCGTCCTGGGCCAGGACGGCCGCCGGTAACAAAAGGGCACCGGCAAGGATCAGCCGGGTCAGAGTCCCGGCCAGGAAATGCATGGATTTGCGTGCCACTTTTTACCTCCCATGAAAACGAGTGACAAAATGGAAAGCAGATCATAATTATCCATTGGTACAGTGGCTACAATCTCGTCACCATGTCAATCCGCGCCCTTTCTTTCGGCCCTTTCTTTTTTTCTGCCGCGCCAGTTTGTGTATGATCAGCCATCGGTTGGCCCCGCCGGGACGTAACCCGGCGCTACCACGGGCCGCCGATTCAAGCCTACGATCTGTGTTCATCGGCGTTTATCGGCGGTTCCCAAAAAATAAGCGGCATGGAGCATCGCGATGATTGACCTCAACGGAAGACTGGCCCTGGTGACGGGCGCCAGCCGGGGCATCGGCCAGGCCAGCGCCGTGGCCCTGGCTCGTGCGGGGGCGGATATCGCCGTCCATTACCGCAAACACGAGCAAGGCGCGCGGGAGACGATGGCGCAGGTCACGGCCCTGGGCCGCCGGGCGGCGATCGTTCAGGCGGATGTCTCCGACGACGGTCAGGTGCGGGCCATGGTGGATCGGGTGCAATCCGATCTGGGGCCGGTGGAGATCCTGGTCAACAACGCCGGCTGGGCGCGGCAACAGGCCATGGACGATGTGACCGAGGCCGACTGGGACGCCGTGCTGGCGGTAAACCTGAAATCGGTATTCCTGGTGACCCGAGCCGTGCTGCCGGCCATGCGCGAGGGGCGCTGGGGCCGCATCGTCAACATCTCCTCCGGCGCGGCGGCCACCGGCGGCGTCGTGGGCATCCACTACACCGCCGCCAAGGCGGGCCTGGAGGGATTGACCCGCGCCTACGCCAAGTTACTGGTCAAGGAGGGGATCACGGTGAACACGGTGGTGCCCACCATGATCGATACCGGTCCCGGCCGCGACAATGTGGCCCGGGCCAAGATCATTCCCCTGGGGCGGGTGGGCAGGCCCGAAGAGATCGCCGATGCCGTGGCGCTCTGTGCGGGCACCGGGTACATGACCGGACAAACGGTGAACCTGAACGGCGGGCTCTACTTCCGGTAAGCGCTGCAAATCCGCGCGCCTGCGATCTGGGGATTTCTGATATCCACATCGCGTCTCAATGTCACACGTAGGCAATCATGGATACATGGCAGAAAGGCATCATCGAAGAAGACCGAAATTACGGCTTGTTTCTCACCATGACGGTGAGAGACCCAGGCCGGGATGGGCGCTCCGTGGCCAAGTTATGCGGCGCCTTTCCGGCCCTGGTGGAAGCTATTAGCGACTTGGATCCGGCCGGCCGACTGTGGGCGACGATCAGTTTTGGTCTTCGGTACTGGCGTGCGATTTCCCCTCAAAAAGAGCCGACGTTGTTTCAGCCTCTACAACAGATCAGTGTGGATAATTTTGACGTGCCCAACACCGGAGGCGATCTAATGGTTCACATCAATTCGGATCGTGCCGATTTGAATTTTGAGTTGGCACGCCGTCTGACGATGAATCTGGTGCCGCACGTCGACATTCTGGAAGAAATTCACGGCTTCCGCTATTTGGACTCCAGGGATTTGACCGGGTTCATTGACGGGACAGCCAACCCAAAAGGGGAAGAACGGGCAAAGGTGGCGCTGATTGGTGATGAGGATCGTGATTTTACAGGGGGAAGTTACCTGCTTGCTCAGCGTTATGTTCACAGCCTTACCAAGTGGGAGAAACTTTCGGTAGCCGAACAAGAGAAGGTAATTGGGCGCAGCAAATCGGATAGTCAGGAGTTGGACGAGTCAGAGATGCCCACGACCGCCCACATCAGCCGCGTGGAAATCGAGGAAGACGGCGTGGAACTGCAAATCGTCCGGCACAGCCTCCCGTACGGAAAAGCGACGGGAGAAGCCGGCCTCTTTTTTATCGCCTACGCCAAAGATGCCTCCATTTTCAACAAGATGCTCCGCAGGATGTTCGGACGGTCCCGGGACGGGCTTCATGATCATTTGATGGAATATTCAAGACCGGCAACCGGCGAGATATTCTTCACTCCTTCGTTGAGCATCTTGCAGGAGCTAACAACGGTTGACCAAAGCCCAACCACATAGGGGCGAAAAATTTGATAGCCGACGGGTCTACCTGAACAAAATATGAAGAGTGCGCCGCCGTTTCCCCACCGCTCACCAATAAACGCACCTGATATCGGCAAACTCGTTTTCCACCCTTTGGCGAAAGCCGCAGCATCATCTCACCCAGGGTGCACACATCCAGGGCGGTGCCCTCAGTGGTCTTGCTTGCGCTAATTTCTTGGGTAATATGCCCCGCTACTCCGCCTTGGCCAGCTCGATGCGCCAGTGTTCCTGGTCCAGGGAGCGCTCGGCGCTGTGTTGCGGATCGAAGTCGCCTTCCGGCCACTCGCCGGCCAGGGTCTCGCCCATGATGTAGTCCCTGTGCTCGGCGGCCACGGACTCCGCTTCGGGGCTGCCGGTGAGCCGCAGGCGGATGCGGTCGGAGACCTGTAGCCCGGCCTGCTTGCGCGCCTCCTGCACCGTGCGCACCAGTTCGCGGGCCAGCCCCTCGCGGCGCAGGGCATGGTCGATGCGCGTATCGAGGGCCACCAGGTAACCGGAATCCTCGGCGGAGACATAGCCTTCTGCCGAGGCGGTCTCGATGAGGACGTCTTCCGGAGCGAACTCCATGGATTGTCCATCCACGGTGAGCTCGAAGGGCCGATTTTGGGCCACCGACGAGGCGATGGCCGCGCCGTCCGCATCCAACAGGGCTTGACGGATGGCGGGCACCAGATGCCTGTAGCGCTTGCCGAGGCGCGGCAAGTTGGGTTTGCAACGATAGGTGATCAGCGCCGCGTCGCTGGCGACCAGTTGCAGCGACTTGACGTTCAATTCATCCAGGATCTGCCCCTGGTGGGAGATGACCGCCTCGGCCGCGGTGTCATGGGGCACCCTGACCAGAACGGCGGGCAGGGGCTGGCGCACGCGCACCTTGGACGTGGCGCGCGCGGAGCGCCCCAGACCCACCACCCGCTGCACCACCTCGATCGAGTTGAGCAGCGCGTCGTCGATGAGTTCCCGCCTGGATTCGGGCCACGATTCCATGTGGACGCTTTGGGCCGCATCGGCGCGGCCACCCAGCGCCAGGTTCTGGTGCACGGCTTCGGCGAGGAAGGGCATGAAAGGCGCCATCAGCCTGGTGACCGTATCGAGAAACTCATACAGGGTCAGGTATGCCGCCTGCTTGTCGTCTCCCTGTTCCGACTTCCAGAAGCGGCGCCGGTTGCGGCGGATGTACCAGTTGCTGAGTTGATCGACGAGATTCTCGATCACCTCTCCCGCGCTGCGGGGATTGTACTGATCCAATGCCTCGGTCACCTTTTCGATCCCGCCGTGGAGCAAGGCCAGCGCCCAGCGGTCGATCTCCGGCCGCCGCGCAACGGGCACGTCATTGCCCAGATCGACCCGGTCCAGATTGGCGTATAGGACAAAGAACGAGTAGGCGTTCCAGAATGTATTGATGAAGGTGCCGGCGACCTCGGCGACGATGTCCACCGAGATGCGCTTCTGCACGTCGGGGGCCAACCGGGCCAGAAAGTACCACCGCAACGGATCGGCTCCGATGGTATCGAACACATCGTAGGGGTCGACGATATTGCCTTGAGACTTGGACATCTTCTTGCCGTCCTTATCCACGATGTGGCTCAGACAAATCACGTTGCGAAAGGCCGGCGTATCGGAGACCAGCACTGCGATGGCGTGGAGGGTGTAAAACCAGCCCCGGGTCTGGTCGATGGCCTCGCAGATATAGTCCACCGGAAAGTGGCGTCCGAATTCCTCCCGATTTTCGAAGGGGTAGTGCCATTGGGCGTAAGACATAGCCCCCGAATCGAACCAGCAATCGATGACTTCCGGCACGCGGCGCATGGTCTTGCCGGTTTCGGGATGGGGGAAAGTGATCTCGTCGACCGCCGGGCGGTGGAGGTCCAGCTGCGAAAGGGAAGATCCCGTCAATTTTTCCAGCTCGGCCAGGGATCCGACCATGATATAGGTGCCCTCGCCATCGCTCCAAATCGGCAGGGGCGTGCCCCAGAACCGCTCGCGGGACAAGGCCCAATCGACGTTGTTTTCCAGCCAGTTTCCGAAGCGTCCGTCGCGGATGGTTTGCGGAACCCAATTGATGGTCTTGTTGTGGGCGACCATCTTGTCCTTGACGGCCGTGGTGCGGATGTACCAGGCATTCTTGGCGTAATAGATCAGGGGGTCGCCGGTGCGCCAGCCGAAGGGGTAGCTGTGACGCACGGTTTCGGCGCGAAAGAGCAGGCCCCGCCGGCGCAGTTCCTCGGTCAGCGGAGCATCGGCGTCCTTGAAGAACATTCCCGCCACGGGGGTTACCTCCGGCAGGAAGCACCCGTCCTGCCCCACTCCGTGCACCACGGGCAGCCCGTGCACCTTGGCCAGCTCCAGGTCGTCCGCGCCATAGGCCGGGGCGATATGGACGATCCCCGTGCCGTCCTCGGTGTTCACGAAATCGGCCGGCAGCACCCTCCAGCAATCGCCTTCAGCGGGCAGATAGTCGAAGAGGCGCTGGTAACGCTGGCCCACCAATTCGCGGCCCTTCACCGTGCGCAGGATTTCACATGGGGCCTCGCCAAACACCGCCGTCAGCCGTTCACGGGCCACGATCAGGGTTTCGCCTGCGGTGCGCACGAAGGCGTAATCGACTTGCGGATGCACCGCCAGGGCCAAGTTGGAGGGCAGGGTCCACGGCGTGGTGGTCCACACCAGAATCGCGGTAGCGGGATCCTGGGCCAGCCTGAAGCGGATGAATACGGAGGGGTCTTCCACATCCCGATACCCCTGGGCCACCTCGTGCGAGGAGAGCGTGGCGCCAATGCGCGGGTCGTAGGGCACCACCTTGTAATCCTGGTAGATCAGGCCCTTGTCCCAAATCCGCTTGAGGAGATTCCACACCGATTCGATGTATCGATTATCCAGGGTATAGTAAGCGTTCTCCAGATCGACCCAGAAGCCCATGCGCTCGGTCATCTTCTCCCAATCGACGATGTAGCGCATGACCGAATCGCGGCAGCGGCGCGTGAACGCCTCGATCCCCACTTCGGTCTCGATGCGCTTCTTGTCGAAGATACCCAACTCCTTCTCGATCTCGTGCTCGACGGGGAGGCCATGGGTGTCCCATCCGGCGCGGCGCGGCGCGTGATATCCGCGCATGGTCTTGAATCGGGGGAAAATGTCCTTGAACGCCCGGGCCAGGACGTGATGGATGCCCGGCCGGCCATTGGCCGTGGGCGGACCCTCGTTAAAGGTGAACAGGGGCCGGCCCTTGGTTTGTGCCAGGGTCTTCTCGAAGATGCCCTGCTCCTTCCAGAACCGCAGGATGTTCTGTTCCAGTGACGGGCCATCGTAACGGCCTTTGATCTCGCGAAACGCCATGCCGAATTTTCCTTCTCCGGCGTCGCCGGGATAATTATGGAGCCCGCCCGAGTCACCTGGCAGCGGGCCGGGGGGAAAGCGAATTTAGGGGCGCTGTGCCGCCCATGCTCCGCCGCCTATATTCCGCCGCCCATGCTCCAGCCTCACGGGCGGATGGGCGCAACGATATCCATTGGCGGTGCAACGTTTTGCCGGAAAAGAGTCGCTTAACCGCCCGCAGGGGCCGCTCTCTTCCCGGGGGGTGGCTTCGATCCGCTGGATGCGGTTCGGGCCGGGTGCGCCTTCTTCTCGTCGCCCTCAGCCGGGTAAGGCCCAGGTCGCACTCCGAGGATAAGCGCGACCATTGGGATTTATTCTGTCCGCACTGAAATAGCAACTGCAGGAAATATCGTGATACATGTCTCAAATTGAACCGATCGATTGCGACAAAACTGTATCAATATGATCCATTTTTCAGACCAACGGGCATCAGAAATTGCTAGATAATGGAAACTATCCTGTAATCATAGGACAAATTTAGTTGGCACGGCGATTGAAACTGAAAGGTTAGAATCAATGGGATATTTCAATGGGATATTGAGGACAAACCCGGAACCGGGCGATTTACCTCGGTGCAATGAAAACAGGAGAATCCTATCATGACCATGATAGCCCCCCACAATAGCCTGGAGCTTCAACCGGCCTGTCACCATGAGGTCGAGGCACTGGTCAACGATCATTTCCAATCCATGTATGCGGTGCTCAAGTTTTTTGTCGAGGATCCTCAGGAATCGATCAATCTTGCTGAAGAAATTTTTCGCACGACGATATCCCAGGAAGAGATCACGGTGGTCGAGCTCTACCGTAATGCGCTGGAGCGGCTGGAGGGCGAAACCAGCGATTGCTCCCTGCTCAGCTTGATGACGGCGGAGTGTGCCCTGTGCTGGTTGCTCAAGGAATTGGGCGGGCTCCGGTATCACGAAATCGCGACGGCGATGAAACTGGACGCCACGCAGGTGAAAATGAACATCGCCACAGCCAGGTCGAGCCTGCTGCCCCTGGTCTGAATCCTCCACATGACGGCGACCGATTCCAGACGTTGGCGCTCGAATTATCGAAAGAGGCACATGGCGTGGATCCCCCCTCCCATCTGTGTGCCTTTTTCGATTGATTTTTCCTCCCCTCCCCTGATCGAATATCCAATCCGGTGCCCGCCCTACCTGCCATGCGCCGTATCGCCGGGTTGCCCCAGCGAGATTCGGGGCCCACCGGCCCACCCGATCCAATCGCAGATTTTGCATCAGTGAGATAAATTAGCCCGTACCGCTTGCATCCGCTGCCGGATCGGCGGAAAATCAGACGATCCGCGCCGTTGTCGAGGAGCGCGGCGAAGGTTCCACAATGGGGGCGTGCCTTGCGTTACGAGTTGGCGATCAGCCTGCGTTACCTTCTTTCCCGGAAACGGGAGCGTTCCATCTCTCTCATTACCGGTTTCGCGGTATCGGGTGTGGTGCTGGGCGTAACCGCACTGGTGGTGGCCATGTCGGTCATGAACGGCTATCAGGCCAACATGATTCGAGCCATGGCCGGCGCGCTCCCCCATGTCTCGGTGTTGCCCGATTCCTCGGAAGGCTTCCACGACCCCCAGGCTCTGACCCGCGACTTGATAGCCGTAATGAAACCGGAGAGCGTTTCCCCATTTTTGTTGCACGAGGCGCTCGTGACCAACACCGGCCAAAAAGGAACGCTGATGCACGGTGTGATGTTGCGGGGCGTCGATCCATCCGTCGAATCCGGTGTCGCCGATTTCCTGGCTTTTCTCAGTGATGGCTCCGCCGAATGGGATTCGTTGCACCCCGACGAACGCCTGTCCCGCGCACGAAAGGTGCTGCACCTCCTCGATCGACCCATCGCGCCCGGCCTCGTTCCGGTGTTGCTCAGCCCCAACCTGGCCCACGATCTGGGGCTTGAACTGGGTGATCTCCTGGTGCCCCTCACTTTTCCCAAGCGGGGTGAGGGCTTCAGCCCGGTGCCGGCGGAAGGCCGGCTGCAACTGGTGGGCTACTTCCACACGGGTATCCTCGCTTTCGATGAATTGGTCGTGCTGATCAATGTCGATGCGATCGAAGCGGTATATCCCGGCACCAATTACAAGCGCTCCATCGGTCTGCGGCTGCACGATCCACTCGAAGCGGCCACGGCGGCGCGCGTGCTGCGTTCCTTGTCGCGGCTGGGAGACGAGTCGTTCCGCGTCTATAGCTGGTTGGAAAGCAATTCCAGCCTGTTCCAGGTGATCCGCGTGCAAAAAGTGATGCTGTTCGTGGTGCTGATGCTGATCGTCGTGATCGCCTTTTTCGGAATCATCGGCGCAATGGTCATGCTGGTAGCCGAGAAGGCCCGGGATATTTCCGTCCTCAAGTCTTTAGGCGCGCGCGGCAGCAGCATCCGCACCCTGTTCATCATTCAGGGTCTGATCATCGGCACCGCGGGCACGGCGATCGGTGTGGCACTGGGACTTGCCATCTGCTGGGCATTGGATACCTTTCAGTTGATCGAAATTCCGCCTGGAGTTTACCCCGGCAGCGACCGGATACCCGTATTGGTCTCGTTGCGCGACATGATGATGGTCATCGGGGGCACGATGGTGGTGAGCTTGCTGGCGACCGTATACCCCGCCCACAAGGCCATGCGGTTCCCGCTGGTGCAGGGTCTGCGGTACAAATGAACCCTCGCCGGAGGCCATAGCCGGCAGGCTGGCCGTCCCTCGCGCCGCCGGGATCAGTCGGGGACCCCGCCGGTTCCCTCCTTGCCCACAAGAGGAACGAATACAACCCGCGTCAGCATCTTCTTGCGCAAAATTCCGTCAGCCTCCTTTTTGAACTGGAAGAGCCCCTGGGCGGATTCCCCCCCGATGGGGATCACCATTCTGCCACCCACGGCCAGCTGATCCGCAAGGCTTTGGGGCAGATGGGGAGCGCGGGCGCCGGCGACGATGGCGTCGAACGGCGCTTCGGCTGCCCAACCCAGGCTGCCGTCGCCATGACGCTGGTACACCGGCGCGCGTTGGCAACGCTCGACGACCAGTTTCGCGTTGATGAAAAGCTTGTGATGCACCTCGATGGAAAAGACTTCCCGCGCCAAATGGGAGAGGAGCACCGCCTGGTATCCCGAGCCGGTTCCGACGTCCAGCACCTTCTCCGTGCCGGTCAGTTCCAGCGCCTGAATGGATAGGGCCACTACGAAAGGCTGGGAAATGGTTTGGCGGCAGCCGATGTTGACCGGGCGGTCGGAATAAGCCCGGTCACGGTAACGGGAAGGAATGAAGGCTTCGCGTGGCACCGCTTCGAAGGCCCGCAATACCCGGTCGTCCTCGATGCCCCTGCGGACGAGTTGTGACTCGATCCATTGCGGCCATCGCTTAGCAGATTTTTGTAACATGCTGCGCTCTCGGCGCATTGACACGGCGGGGAGCAGGCCCCACCTGGTTGCCTCATGACGGCACACATTACAGCATATGCGCGCCCGGTTGGAAACGAAGGTCGGACCTGGTGCGCCTCGGAGGCGATATTGGGCCGCGAATCCTCGTCCAATATCGGGTTTACGCGCCTAGATCACCTATGGTCTATTAATATGGTCTATTAATAGTAATTTCACGGCCAAATGCTTTTATAATCATACGGCGGCGAACGGGAGACGGGAAGATGAACAGTACAGAATACAGTGCCGACCGGCGCGATATCAGGTTCGTGCAAAAAGAGTTTCTGCGCGTGCAACAACTCCTCGAACTGGACGATTTCAAGGATTTCAACGAGGAATTGTTCGATATGGCGGTCTCGGAGGGAATAACCTTCGCCGAGGAGGTGATGGCTCCCCTGAACAAGATCGGTGACGAAAAGGGCTCGCACATGTACAACGGCGGCGTCGTCACCCCGGAAGGGTTCAAGGAAGCCTGGCGCAAGTACGCTGACGCCGGATGGATGGGGTTGATCGCCCACCCCGAAAGCGGGGGGCAGGGATTTCCCCTCAGCGTGGCCCTGGGCGTGCTGGAAAACTTTTACGGAGCCAATCCCGCCCTCTACACGACCATGATGCTCACCGCCGGGGCCGCCGGCCTGATTCAGCAATTCGGAGACGAATCCCAAAAACAGGTCTATTGCCGAAAGATGATCGCCGGCCAGTGGGGCGGAACGATGTGCCTCAGCGAGCCCAATGCCGGCAGCGCCGTGGGCGACATCACCACCAGCGCGGTGAAGGCGCAAGACGGCGGCCACTATCTGATCCGGGGCACCAAGCAGTGGATATCCGGTGGTGACCACGACTTCACCGACAACAACATTCATCTGGTGCTGGCCCGCACCAAAGGGGCGCCCAAGGGGCCCAAGGGAATCAGCCTGTTCATCGTCCCCAAGTACCGGCTGCACCCGGACGGCCAGCCGGCCGAATCCAACGACGTGGCCACGGTGCGCGTGGAGCATAAACTGGGGATCAAGGCCTCGCCGACAGCCGTGCTCGAGTTCGGCGCCCATGACGATTGCCACGGCTACCTGCTCGAAGGCGAAAACCGGGGCATGGCTCAGATGTTCCGCCTGATGAACCACGCCCGGCTCGTGGTGGCCTACCAGGGCCTGGGCTCTGCATCGGGGGCCTACCGCAACGCCCTGTCGTACGCCCGCGAGCGGGTGCAGGGCATCCCGGTGGAAAAGGGCAAGGATCGATCCCAGGAGCCCGCCGCGATCGTGCACCATCCCGACGTGCGCAACATGCTGCTCACTATGAAGGCGACAGTGGAGGGCGTGCGCGGTCTCATCTACGCCGTGGGATTCTACACCGATATGGCCCACCACGGCCCGGCGGAAACGCGGGGTCATTATCAAGACCTGGTGGATATTCTCACGCCGGTCGCCAAAAACGCCGCGGCGGACCAGGGTTTCGAGGCCATTCGGCTGGGCGTGCAAATATTGGGGGGCGTCGGCTATACCGAGGAGTTTCCCCTGGCTCAGGCCTTGCGGGATACCAAGATTACCTCCATCTACGAAGGCACCAGCGGCATTCAGGCGCTGGACCTGGTGGCCCGCAAGCTGCGCCTGCGCGGGGGCGAGCTCTTCCAGACCTACCTGAAGGAATTGGCCGATCTGCAGCCGGAGCGGGCTCGTGTCGAATCCCTGCGTCTGGCCATCCATGCCTGGCGCGACGCACGGAGCAAACTGGAAACCACCGTGGCGGCCGTGGGCAACATCGCGCAGGAGCTAGGGCCGAGGGAAGGGGTCTTTCACGCGTCCGATCTGGCCGTGTTTTTCGGCGACGTCACCTGCGCCTACTACCTGCTCAAGATGGCCCTGATTGCCGAGGAGAAATTGGCCGAGCGCACCGACGACCCGGCGGCCGCCGCGCGGGAAGACGAGGAGTCCCGCTTCTACTTCAACAAGATAAAGACCGCCGAGCACTACGCCTTCCAGATCCTGCCCCGAGGTCTGGCCGTGGTGGCCAAGGTGCAAGCCCGCAACTTCGCCGCCCTGGAAGCCGTGCTGGAAGAATAGGGGCCGGAAGAATAGGGGCCGGAAGCATAGGGGCGTATGAGATTGGGCCGGGAGGGAATAGATGGGGCTTCCGAGAACGCGGCTGCCGCTGCCTTGCGACTAGATAGCCTGATGGAGCGACGGTCTCGATATTTCTCGCACCATTACCTGTTTGTTATCAATGGCTCCAAAGCCATCCGATCGGCGATCGGCTCGGTTTCGCGGCCCTGTCGCCCCCTGACGGCGATTACGGCCCTGGCGGGGGTGTAGAGAGATTTGCCGGCTTTAGATTAAACGATTACGACACCCTCACCGTCATTGTCGCTGATGTGCTTGAAAAAAGCGTCTTGCTCAACCGGATCAAGGGGGTCTTCTACAACGATTTTGACTACGATTTCATCGTCCAAGGCGGCTACGAGCTGCTTTAATTCTCCGGCTTTCATGACCGACTCCTTTCGATCAGGGGGTTATTGGGGAGAGTTACAAACATAGCGCGACAAAAATAAGGAGCGCAAGGTTCGGGGCGTGCCGAATTGGCCAATTGCGCGGCGAGGAACTGCCTGCCGGCGCCATCCATGGCGTGTTCCCCCTGCATAGGGAAGGGCTAGGCCGCAGGCGATTAACCGTTCCATTCCAATTTGAGGCGGGCTGTGTCAATTTGGATGACCGTCGCCGTCGTATCGGTCTTGTTGAAATGCTCGGCGCCGGCTGCGGCTGATATGAGGAAAAGGAGTAAGGTCAGGTAGGTTTTCGTCCCTGGAACGACCTAATCAAAAGTAACTTTTATAATGTCCGGCATCTCATCTCTCTTTATCGCGGCGCTAGTATCTGTCCTGTCGATCAAACGGCCTGAACCATCGTACGCTTCTGACTGATAAAATACTTGCCTGTCTCTTGGTATTGGTTGGGTAAATTCTACGCTCCAATTCTCTCCTGAACCACCTGCAGAACTAATTTTATTCATACGGTTTGTTGTCATGCGCTCTCCCTCTCGCACAAAAATTACGAACGTTCTGTCCCTTTCTGGAAATAAAAATTCTGGTCGTTGCTGCGTTGTCTCGCAGTACCCAATAAGGTCATCTCGTCGGGCCTTCCGCGCCCATGCCGTATCATCCGATGTGCTTGTTACTCCGATAGCCGCCGAATCAATCAGCCGCATCAATCAGCCGCTGTAGAATCGGGTATGCTCTACTTCTTAAGGGTGTGCGAGCCGGCTCCAGACCGACCCAAAGCCATGAAGCTTCTTCTCTCAAGCGTCATCGATTCATTGCGGGATGTGGCCGCATGGATCGTTTATCCGTGCATTTTGCGGGCGGGGTCGGCATTCTGCTTCGTACCGACCTCGGCAAGATACGCCCGCTGCAGGCGTGCTTTTCCCGTCTCGTAATCGCCAGCGGTGATCTTCCCCGCCCGAAAATCCAACTCAAGGTCGCTCATGGCCTCCAGCAAGGCGTCCCGCTCGCTGAAAGAGGTGCTGGTCTCGTGGGAAACCCGGTAGGTCTCCAGGCGCTGAATTGCCAATGGATAGGCTAGTATGGCCACGGCCGCCAGGAGCACCGCCGCTGATATGAAAAAAACCCACACCGGTCAAAACCCTTCCTCGAATCGACGCAGGTCTCGCTCGATACGATCTCGCTCCGCCTCGCCGATCTCGCCGTGACGGCCGCCTTCGGGTTCGTCTTCTCCGCGCCGGGAAGCACGAAACGCGACGTAGCCGACCCACCCGCCCACGGCCGCGATGGCCAGTCCTGGCAGTAGCCACAGGATCAGCCCCACGCCCTGCTTTTTTGGAGCGCGCAGGATCCATTCTCCATAGCGGGCGACGAAGAAGGCCTTGATCTCGTCCTCGCTCTGTCCTTCCTTGAGCATGGCCCGCACCTTACCGGTAATCTGCCGCGAGAATCCTGCTGCGGAGTCTTTCACCGATATCGCCTGGCACGTCGGACAGCGGAGCTGATCGGTAATTTCCAGCACCCGTCGCTCCAGCGCCTCGTCGTCCGCCGCAGGGACGGAAGCCGCGGGGACGAAAACCGCACCGGCGAGCAGAACCAGCGCCATGATAATAAATACCGCACGCAGGCGCGGTGTGGACAACGCCCACGACCCGTGGTTCACGATCCCTTCTCCTGCTTGGGGGACGCCATCTCATCCGCCATCTCATCCAGCATGGTGCGAATGAGCTCGCGGGTCACCGCGCCTACCTGCTTGTATTGAATCCTGCCCCCGGCGTCGATGAAGAAGGTTTCGGGCACGCCGTACAGCCCGTAATCGAGGCCAATGGTTCCTGCCTCGTCGTCCAACGCCAGGAAGTATGTCTTGCCGAACCGCTCGGCGAACGCCAGGGCCTTTTCGGGCGTATCCTGAATCGCCACACCGATCACGCGCAGCCTGTTTTGGGCGACGTCGTAGAGCAGGTGAGCCTCCTGTAGAATGGCCGCCTCGTCCCGGCAGGCCACGCACCACGAGGCCCAGAAGTTCAAAAGAACGGGCGTTCCTTGCAGATCGCTCAAGGTCAGCGCGCCTTCGCCATTCAGCTGCTGCACCGTGAAGTCCGCCGCCGGCTTGCCGACCAGGGGCGATGGAACCAGCTTGGGATCGACGGTGAAGCCATAGGCGAACAGCGCCACCACGGCCCCAATGGCCGACAGCACGCCCCAGAATTTCCAGGATCGGATCATGTCACGGTCACACGGTGGGACACATTAATGATCGCCGTCACGCGACGCCATACTGCCTTTCGAGGGCAGGCTCCCGCAGGCTTTTCGGCTTGTAGAGGATGGCGATGCCCACGCCCAGGGTGAACAGGGGAAAACCCATCCACGCCCAGACAACCAGAGGATTGATCAGCACCCGCAGCGTCACCGACCCATCCTCGTTTTCGCTGGCCATGGCCAGGTAGAAATCATGGGCTATCGTGCGGCGAATGGCCACCTCCGTCAACGGCTCAGCGGAGGTGGGATACTTGCTTTGCGCGGGAAGAAGGGTTTCGAGCAGTTCACCGTCCCGATAGAGCTCGATCTCGGCGGCGCGCAGCTGGGCGTTGTTTTCCTGGTAGCTCTTGAAGCCCTTGAACAAAAGCTGGTATTCGCCCGCGGTAGCCGTGCGGCCCTGGGGAATGGTCAGATTGTACTCTCGGGAAAAGTAATTGCCGGCCAGCCCGATGAAAACGAACACGACGCCCCAGTGAAGAACCATCCCTCCGTAGCGCTGTTGGTTGCGCATCACCGTCTGGAGCGCCGCCTCGGGCCAGGCATAGTCCCCCTGGTGCTTGCGCACAATCACCGCCTTGGAGAAATCCAACGTCAGCACCGTTGCCGTGAATGCCGCTGCGGCGAAAACGGCGAGCGCCCCGCCATGGGTTACGCCCATAGCAAAGGAAAATCCCACGGCAACCAGTGCCCCACCCAAGGGAATGCGGAAATTGCGCACCAGAAATCGCCAACTCGAATGGCGCCATGCGATCAGGGTGCAGACTCCGATCAGTGCGAGCAGAGCGATTCCCAAGGGCGCCGCGATGGTGTTGAAGAAGGGACCTTGCACGGAAAGTTTGGTGCCGCGGATGGCCTCCGCCAAAAGAGGAAAAACCGTGCCCAGAAACACGGTGAAGGCGATACCCACGAACAGGAGGTTATTGAGCAGGAAGCTGCTTTCCTTGCTGATCAGGTTTTCCGCCGTGTGACGGGATTCCAGCAGTTTGATGCGCTTGAACAACAGGGTGAAGGCCACGACCATGGCGAGGGCGATGAATATCAGGAAAGCCGGACCAACTTCCGACTGTGCGAAGGCGTGCACCGAATTGAGCACCCCCGATCGCACGATGAAGGTGCCGAGGATGCTCAAGGAGAAGGTGACGATGATCAGCACCATATTCCACACTTTCATCATGTTCCGTTTTTCCTGCAGCATCACCGAATGCAAAAATGCCGTGCCGGTCAGCCACGGCATGAAAGCGGCGTTTTCCACCGGGTCCCAGGCCCAATACCCACCCCAACCCAACTCCTCGTATGCCCACTGCCCGCCCAGCATCTGGCCCATGGTAAGAAAATACCAGGCAAACAACGTCCAGCGGCGGGTGGTGACCACCCACTCGTTGTCCAGCTTGCCCCGCACCAGGCTGCCCATGGCGAACGCGAAGGGGATGCTGAAGCCGATATAGCCCAGGTACAGCATGGGCGGATGGTAGACCATGGCCGGGTGCTGCAACAGCGGATTCAGCCCGCGCCCTTCGAGCGGCACGGGCAATTGCGTAGCCAGGGGATTGGAATAGGTCACCAGCAGCAGGAGCAGAAAGACGTGAATGATATTCAGAGTGACGATGACGTAGGGAATCACTTCCCGATTGGTGCGCTGGTAGAGGTAGGCGACCAGCGCCGACATTCCCGCCAGCACCACCTCCCAAAAGAGCAGCGAGCCATCCATGCCTCCCCAAAATGCCGACACCTTGTAAAACAGCGGCAGGTCGCTGCTGGAATTTTCCCACACGAAAACGACCCCGAAATCGTCCCCCACAAAGGCCTGAACCAAAGCGGCGCTCGCGGCCAGGACGAAAACCAGGTTGAGGATGGTGGCGAATTGGGCCGATCGGATCAGGTTCCAATTGTTTCGCACCACGCCCAGATGCGGCACGAACACGCCGTACAGGGAAACGGCCAGGGCCGCAGTCAAGAATATATAACCGATCGTGGGAGTCATGGATTAATCGCCGGGATGGGATTGAATAGCCCGTCAGGCCGGATGCCGGGGATACTGGGCTGGTGGATACTGTGCTCGTGGATACTGTGCTCGTGGCTCATTGCTTGGATAACGTCCTGTAGAGCTGTTCCTTGTCCACGTATTTCTCTACAGCCGAGTATTCCTCGCTGTGTTTCACCAGCAGGGTTTCGGCGCGAAACACCCCCGACCCGTCCATACGGCCTTCGACCACGACGCCCTGGCCTTCTCGAAACATGTCCGGTTTCACGCCTTCATAGACCACCGCAATGAAGTTTTGCGAGTCCTCGGTGACCTTGAAACTGAGCTGAACCGCCTCTGGATCCCATCGCGAGCTGCCTTTCTCCACCAGAGCGCCGATGCGGATGGTGCGGCCCTGAAAGTCGCTTGGCGCGGCCAGGATTTCTCCCGGCGTGTGGTAAAAGACCGTCGATTGGAAACCCTGGTAGATGACGCCGCCAAGGATGGCTGCCACGATGGCTGCCCCGATGATGAGTTGGTAGCGTTTTATCATTAGGTGACTATGGATTGGACTTCCCGGCATCGGTCGAAAGCCTGTCTTTCATGACCTCACGGCTTCTATGACATCACGGAATGTGGGTGTTGCCAAGCAGGCATCGCCAAGCGGTGATGTACGAGTTTATGTGTCAGTAGCGTGATGAAAGTGAAAAGGGGTACTCCTTGGGTGCTCTAACCAGTAACCCAAAACCAAGGAGAACCCCAAATGTCAGGAGCAACACTGATTACCAGCGT
>JACZRV010000095.1 GCA_022574555.1 SAR324 cluster bacterium | reverse complement strand
CCGCAAGCCCCTGGAGCCCATTCCGGTGCCGGGCGATGTGCCAGAGGAACTGATGAGCCGGCAGGCCCCTGCTTCCCCTAGCGGAGACAGCGCGCCTTTCGGCAGGGGATATGCGCCATGGGCCGTGCCTGCGCCCGAGGCCGTGATGCGCGTGGCAGCCAAGGTGCATGCCGCGCCTCGGGGGTTGATCGTATGTGGGCCGATTTCGCCGCTTCCCCGCGGTCAGCGGGAGGGCGAGTGGCCCCACGCGGTTGCGGAATTGGCCCGCAAGACGGGTTACCCGGTGTTGGCCGAGCCGCCGTCCCAGGTGCGCCAGGGTCCTCACGACCGATGCGCCATCATCGCTCACGGCGAGGCCATCCTGCGTGCCCCGGACTTCCGCACAGGACTGCGGCCCGAATTGGTGTTGCGTTTTGGGGCCATGCCCACCGCCCCGCATTTGGAGGTGCTGCTCGACGAGCACCCGGACTGTCCCTTGGTCGTGGTCGATCCGGGAGGCCGTTGGCCGGAACCCACACACCATCCCACCATTTTGGTGGCGGCGGATCCCACCGAATTTTGCCGTGCGTTGTCCGAAGCCCTCGGTCCCGGCGCCGAAAAGCGGGATGGCGGCTGGCTGCAAACCTTCCAGCAGGCCGATGCCGTGGCACGCCAGGTATTCGACGAATTATTCTCTTCTTCGGCTCCCACGGCCATGGCGTCTGAATGGTTCGAGGGCCGCGTCTTTTGGGAGCTGGCATCGCTGCTGCCCGATGGCGCGTTGCAGTACACCGCGAGCAGCATGCCGGTGAGAGATCTGGATGCCTTCACCCCTTCCAACGCCACCAAGATCTGCCACCTGGTGAACCGGGGCGCCAACGGCATTGACGGCACGCTCTCGTCCGCGCTCGGCGCGGCGGCGGCGCACCGAGGACGGGGGGCAGCGGTATTGGTGACGGGGGACCTGGCCTTCTACCACGATGCAAACGGACTGCTCGCCGCCGGGCGATACGGCCTGCCCCTCACCGTGATCGTGATCAATAACCGGGGCGGCGGAATCTTCGAAATGCTGCCCGTGGCCGAGTTCGACCCTCCATTCGAGGAGCACTTCGCCACGCCTCATGATATCGACTTTCGTGCGCTCGCCGGCGCATACAGTGTCGATTTCGTGCGTCCCAAAGACTGGAGCGAATTCCGGAGCGCGGTCGCCGAATCCATCTCGTCGCGGGGCACTCGGGTCATCGAGATCGTCACCGACCGCAAAACCAATCGGGACCAGCATCGCCGGATTTGGCAGGCGGTGGCCAAGCGGCTGGAATCTAGTGTTTGATTTTTATAGTTAAATCGTTCCCGGTGGCACAGGATCGTCGCAATTAGTCCCTGGAACGCAGGCAGGGATGATGATTATATCCCTAAGAAGCGGCCGCCGTTGACGTGTTGCATGGCGAATGTTCCTTCGCCGCCGTCGTTAGGCGGGCCTGTTCGGTGGGCCTGTTCGGCGGGCCTGTTCGGCGGGTCTGTTCGGCGGGCCTGGAGATATCAATGAATGCGCCGCTCTATGCCGATTGGGATGGGAACGCTGGGAGAGAACCGGCACCGGGAAAAAAGAGCGCGCTGTCGCGCCCAACGATATTGCTCATCCATGGTTTCGCGGGCGATAGCACCGTGTGGGCGCCGTTCAGGGAGCGGTTGCGGGCTGTCGGCGATACGGTTGCGGTCGATCTGATCGGACACGGCCGGTCGCCGTGCCCGGTCGAGCCGGAACGGTATCGGATCGAGGCCTGCCTGGACGATCTGGAGCGCATGCTGGAGCGAAGGGCCTCCCCCCCAGCCTGGTGGGTGGGATACTCCATGGGAGGCAGGCTGGCCCTGACCGCTGCGGTAAACAAACCCCATCTGGTGCGCGGAGTCGTGCTGGAATCCACGACGGCGGGGATCAGCGATCCGTCTGAACGGCGCGAGCGGGTGGCGTCGGATAGCGCACTGGCCGATGCCATCCTGGTACGAGGGATGGAGGCATTCGTCGACCGTTGGCTGGCTCAGCCGCTTTTCGCCTCGTTGCACGATTTGCCGCCCGAACGGTTTCACGAGGAACGGGCCCGCCGGTTGCGGCAGCACCCCACGGGGTTGGCCAACTCGTTGAGAGGCATGGGAGCCGGGGTGATGGAACCCCTGTGGGGTGAGTTGCACGCCATAAAGGTTCCCGTACTCGTTATCGCCGGGGAGGCCGACCGCAAGTACGCCCCGATCGCCGCACATCTGGCCGAATCGATGCCCCACGCCGAATTGCGGCTGATTCCCGGTGCCGGCCACATTCCGCACGTCGAAGCGCCCGAAACGTTCCTCCGGGTAATATCCGATTTCATCGGCGAGCAGGAGCACATATTGAATTCCAAGCACCCGAGTCCGAAAATTCAGCGCACATCGATCTGAGCCCAATGCACCTGGTTTTATGGGATAAATGGGGGAGTCTTGACCACGAAAACCCACCGATAGCCACCGCGCCCAAGGCCAGCATGAAATCTCCAACCCGCCGAAATCATTATTCTTGTTTGTTGCCGGGCCTTGTTTGTTGCCGGGTGTTGTGATTTGTTCGGGGCAAGATCTTTTCAATCCATCGGCCGGCGGTTCGAATCCGCACGGACGTGCTGAACTGGAGGGGAAGCGCACTCGATCGTACGCGAGCTTTCGACCGGGAGCAGGCCGGGACAATCCGTAATTCTGGTAACGAGCAACCATCCGACCAGGAGGCCCATGGCTTCACAACGACAGCTGGAGGGGAAGACGGTATTCATCACAGGCGCCAATAAAGGTATTGGTGCGGCGATAGCGCTGGAATTCGCCCGGGAAGGCGCCAATCTGTTCCTGATGGATTTACAGGCTGATAACCTGCCCGCGATGATCGAAGAAGCTCGGTCTCTGGGCGTCAAGGCCGGCCACAGGCAAGGAGACGTGACCCTTCCCGCCGAAGTGGAGCAGGCGGTCGACGCGGCCGAAAAGGATCTGGGAGGGATCGACGTGCTCGTGAACTGCGCGGGTATTTTCCAGAGCACACCCTTCCTGGACTACAGCTTGGAGAACTGGACACGCGTGCTGGAAGTGAACGTCACGGGCACCTTTCTTTGCTCCCAGGCCGTGTTGCGCCGCATGACCGGTCGTGGGCGTGGCAAAATCATCAATTTATCGTCCATCGCCGGGAGAATGGGGAGCAAGTTCCGTGCGGCCTACAGTACGTCCAAGCACGCCGTAATCGGTCTGACCCGCTGCATCGCGATCGAGTTCGCGGAACAGGGGATCACGGCCAACGCGATCTGTCCCGGAATGGTCGATACCGACATGTTCGCCCAGGTGGTTCGGCAGGATGCCGAAATCCGAGGCATCGACCCGGAGACCATGAAGGCTCAATTTCAAAGCCGGTCGCTGAAACCGCGATTGATCCCTCCCGTGGAGATCGCCCGTTTGGCGCTTTATCTGGCATCGCCCGCATCCGATGGCATGACGGGCCAAGCCCTGACCTATTCCGATGGGATCGTGATGCAATAAAGAGCTGCGCATCCCACAGCCGTGGCGTGCCAAGGGCGCCGAGTTCCTGACACCGCCCATGGATCGCGGCGGCGAAATCCGTTGTTACATGCGCGACCCAGACGGCCATCTGATCGAGGCCGGCCAAGCCACGGGCATTCTCGGGATGCTGGAAGATTGACGTGCGGCGGACGCGAGGGATCGGGTGCGAGCAGGCTTCACGCGTCGAGCGTTGCTGCGCGATCCTGGACGTTTCGACAGGGGAGGGGGACATGAAGGTGACCAACGATCCTGAGGTGGACGTCCCGCGAATCCTGTGAAAGGTTCAATCGTTAATCATACAAGGCCGCGTAGAATTGCCTTTTTGACACCCCGGCCTGCTTGGCCATGGAGGCAATCAGTTCGTGGCCATATGTACCTTTGTGCCTGCTCACGGTGACTTTGTACAATCGGCCTTCTACGTTATTGATCCATTGCTCATGCGATGTTGCTTTTCGCGGTTGTTTGATAAATCCGAGGCGCGTAAGAATCGTACGAATATCCCGATATTCCAAAGGCGGGTATCGTCGGCCCATCAGGCGTGCTTATGGGCGGAATCGGGGACAAGTGGAACGGCCTGGGTGAACAGCCGCCAGACCTCATCCCGAACCGCCCCCATCCTCGAGCGGATCACGTACCCGTAATACTTGAGCCATTGGCCGAGCGGCGCGCGCCTGGGAATGAGCTGATCGGCGAATGCCTTGTCCTCGCCAGCAAGTGCATCGTAAATATAGTCGTAGATCATGGCTTCCAGCCGCGACTTTGCCACTTCAAAAGAGTCCGCCTGGGAAGCAAGACACAGGTCCAGGCAGACGGCTTGCCACTGACCTTCATCCCGCAAGGCATAGCACCGCAACACGAGATGTATGGGCGAAATGTTCACGAGTGTGCTCCTACTCAAGCTGCCAAAGAGTCTCCGACAAGTTTACACTTTCGCCCCGCACCGACTCAAAACAGGCTGCGGATGGCCTCTTCGATCCTGGCTTGGGAGGGAATGACGGCGCGCTCCAGACTGTCGTTGAAGGGCATGGGCACGTCGGGCGCGCCCACGCGGACGATGGGGGCGTCCAGCTCGTCGAAGGCTTTTTCCTGGACGGTGGCCGCCACCTCGGCGCCGAAGCCGCCCTTCTTCCAGGCTTCGTGGGCGATGACGAGGCGGTGGGTCTTGCTCACGGAGTCGATGATGGTCTCCTCGTCCAGGGGCCGCAGGGTGCGCGGATCGATCACCTCGACGCTGATGCCATCCCGTTCCAGTTGGGTGGCCGCGGCCAGGGCCCGCTGCACCATCATCTGGGTGGCGACCACGGTGACGTCTTTGCCCTCGCGCTTCACGTCGGCTTTGCCGATGGGGATGGCATAGGGATCCTCGGGCACCGGGCCGGTGGAGCCCAGATAGAGCAGCTTGTGTTCCAGGAAGATCACCGGATTATCGTCGCGAATAGCCGCGGTGAGCAGCCCCTTGGCGTCGAAGGGGGTGGAGGGGGCGATCACCACCAGTCCCGGGATGTGGGTGAACCAGGCCTCCAGACTCTGGCTGTGCTGGGCGGCCAGACGGATGCCACCCCCTTGGGGTCCCCGGATGACCAGGGGCACCGTATCCTTGCCGCCGAGCATGTAGCGGAATTTGGCAGCCTGGTTGACGATCATGTCCATCATCAGTGCTACGAAATCGAAGATCTGCACCTCGACGATGGGCCGCATGCCGACGATGGCCGCACCCACGCCCACACCGCAAAAGGTGGCCTCGGAGATGGGCGTATCGCGCACGCGGTCCGCCGAGAACTGATCCATCAGCCCCTTGGTAGCCTGGAATATGCCGCCGGTGGCACCCACGTCCTCTCCCAAAATGAACACCGATGGGTCGCGCTCCATCTCCTGGCGCATGGCTTCATTGAGCGCCTCGATGAAGTTCAGTTCGCGGGTACCCGGATCGCTGGGCTCCTCGTGATCCTTGTGAGGCGCGTATACCGAGGCCAGCATCATCTCTTCGGTCGGTTCGGGACCCTCCTTGCCGAATTCCACGGCGGCATCCAGTTCGGACGAGACCTGTTCCTGGATTTCCTTGATCCGTTTGCGCCCCACGCCCTTGGCCGAGGCCAGCCTCCGCTCCACGCGTTTGATGGGGTCCTTGGCCATCCACGATTCCATTTCCTCGTCGGTACGGGGGTCGGCCAAATTGGCGCGCATGCTGTGTTGGCCCCAACGCCAGGTGAGGGCTTCGACCAGGGTGGGGCCCTTGCCGGCACGAGCCCGATCCACGGCCTCGCCGATGACCCTGTAGACTTCCACCGCGTCGTTGCCGTCCACGGTTATGCCCGGGATGCTGTATGACGCCGCACGGTCCGAGATCCTCTCCACGGCCGTGGATTTCAGGTAGGAGGTCGTGAGCGCGTACTGATTGTTCTCGCAGATGAAGATGATGGGCAAATCCCACACGCTCGCCAGGTTGAGGGATTCGTGGAAGATGCCCTGGTTGGTGGCGCCATCACCGAAGAAGGCCACGACCACCTGGTCACTGCCCTTGAGCTTGGCCGCCAATGCCGCGCCGCTGCCCAGGGGCATGGTGGCGGCGACGATCCCATTGGCCCCGAGAATGCCCAGGTTCAGGTCGGCGATGTGCATGGATCCGCCGAGCCCCCTGCAATAGCCGGTCTGCCGTCCCATCAGCTCGGCCATCATCCGTTGCAGGTCTGCCCCTTTGGCGATGCAATGACCGTGGCCCCGGTGGTTGCTGCCGATGTAATCGTCCTGCCGCAGGTTGAGGCAGGCGCCCGCGGCGATGGCCTCCTGGCCGATATAGCTATGGGCCGTGCCCTTGACCATCCCCGATTGGAACAGCTCGCTGGTCCATTCCTCAAAGCCGCGGATGCGGCACATGGTGGTGTATAGTTCCTCGAGCGCCTTGGGCGCGATGGCAGTTTCTGCGGCGGCGGTGCGGGCCATGGGCTTTGCCTCCTGATGGGTGGATGGCGAACTTGGCGGTTGCGCGTGACGTTGGGTGCCGAAGATTGCCCTAAACCGTCCGGGTCTCGCGCCGGAACTACCGGAACGGCGACGGGTGGTGTATCACGGCGTAAATCGATTCATCTCCGGAATTTCGGCGAATCCTATCACGTTTCGCCTCGCTAGGAGAAGCTATGCCGGGACGGCCCGGGTCAACCCGAATGCATTGAAAATCATCTTTCAGCCTCACCATGAGGAGACCCAACGGCCTGTGGGTTGGGCCTCCCGGCTCATCATGGCAGACCATCATGGCAGACCATCATGGCAGACCATCATGGCAGACCATCATGGCAGACCATCATGGCAGACCATCATGGCAAGTAGGAGAGGTCGCTCGCGCCACCAAAGCCGAAATTGGATTCGCCAGCAATCTTGCCCCGAGTGAGTGGCCTCCGTACGATAGGACGGTCTCGATCTCCTCCAATGCCGGACGGTGTTCGGCGCAACCAGCCAGTGCGGATCGGCCGCCAGCAGGCGACGTCACGCCCAAAATGGTTAATTAGGATCGCCCCATGACACCGGCGGACAACCTGATTGCGAAAATGCTTTCTTGGCTCGAGTGGGACGCCGTGCAGCGGCTTCATCCTACCCTGCAGGAGATCCTCGCCCTGGTCTTTCTGCTGTTGGTCGGACTGGCCAGCTATTGGGTCGCCAGGCGTCTCTTAACCCGCCTGTTCGGCTTCATCGCCCATCGAACGCCCTTCCGCTGGGACGATCTGCTTTTCGAGGAAAAGGCGCTGCACCCCCTGGTACACCTGGTGCCGGTGCTGGTGCTCTATCTGGGGCTGAATTTCCTGCCCACTTTCGGTCCGTTGTTGAGCCGGCTGATGGAAGCCACCCTGGTGGCGGTCATCACCTTGGTGATCCTTCGGGGCATCACCGTAGCTCAGCGCATCTATGACACCACGGAGGTATCCCAGCACCGGCCGATTACCACCTATGCCCAACTCGCCAAGCTGGCGGTGATCCTGATCGCTGTGGTGATGGTGATCAGCGCCCTGCTGGACAAGTCTCCGGCCATCTTTCTCAGCGGTTTGGGTGCCCTCACCGCCCTGATCCTGCTGATCTTCCGCGACACGATCATGTCCTTCATCGCCAGCCTGCAATTCACGACCAACAAGATGCTGCAGGTGGGGGATTGGATCGAGTCGCCCGCGTTCGGGGCCGATGGCAGCGTGATCGAGATCGCGCTGCATACGATCAAAGTGCGGAATTGGGACAACACCATCATCATGATTCCGACCTACAAGCTGATCGAAAGCGCGTTCATCAACTGGAAGGGCATGCACGATTCCGGCGGGCGGCGCATCAAACGGGCGCTCCTGATCGATCAGACCTCCATATCCTTTCTCGACGCCGAATTGCTGGAAAAGCTGGGCCGCATTCGATTGTTGGGTGGCTACCTGGACCGTAAACAGAAAGAAATCGAAGACCACCGCCGCGAGCGTGGACTCGAGCTGGACAACTACCTGGACGGGAGGCACCTGACCAATCTGGGAACCTTTCGTGCCTACGTGGAGGCCTACCTGCGCGATAACCCCAAGATCCATGAGAGCCACACCTTCCTCGTCCGCCACAGAGCCCCCACGCCCCAGGGACTGCCCCTGGAGATCTACGTCTTCACCAACGATACCAACTGGTTCCGCTACGAGGGCATCCAGGCCGATATATTCGACCACCTGCTGGCCATCCTTCCCGAATTCGGACTGCGCGTCTTCCAGAACCCCTCCTCCCACGACGTGGTGCTGCTCGCCCGTGTCGGCAAAGCGTTCGGAGCAGCCGGCGAATTCCGCACCGCGAATGACCCGGATGCCGTTGAACACGAATTCAAAGCCTCCCGCGCGGCACCGGACGGTGGCCGTGAACGTTGACTGCAAGATTGACTGCAAAATCATTTAATATTAAACTAGTTCCATCATCGTGAGGCCGAGTTGCAGCCGGCCGCCCAATTTCAAGAACCCTGTTTCGAGAACAAACGCCGCCGTGCCATTCCGCAAGGCCATGGGCCTCGGATAAGGCGGCCAACGAGTGCGTTTCGTGGAAGGAGCATGCAGATGACTGAGCTGAAATTGCGCCCCGTGCGCGAGATCGTGGATGGCGTCCAGACCCTGGAGGGCGGGGGATTTCCCGTAAGGCGCCCATTCCCCACCGAGCGGTTGGACGGGGTGGACCCCTTTCTTTTATTGGACCAGATGGGGCCTGTGGATTGGCCGCCCGGTGAGGCGATCGGTGCGCCGGATCATCCCCATCGCGGATTCGAGACGGTGACTTACCTGCTCGAAGGGAAATTGGAACACAAGGACTCCAAGGGTAACGTGGCCTACCTGGGGCCGGGCGACGTGCAATGGATGACCGCCGGTTCGGGCGTGATCCACTCGGAAGTGCCTGATGCCGAGTTCAAGCGCAGGGGCGGCAGGGTTCACGGCTTTCAGATCTGGGTCAACCTGCCCGCGCGGGACAAGATGATGTCTCCCCGCTACCAGGACGTGCCGGCGGCCGATATTCCCCAAGCGGAATCGGAAGACGGACGGGTCAAGGTGCGCGTCGTCGCTGGGGAATCGTTGGGTGCCCAGGCCGTCATCGACACCCGCACGCCCATATCCTTCCTCCACTTCACGGTGAAACCGGGCGGGAGCATCGACCAGCCGGTGCCGGCGGAGCACAACGCCATGGCTTACGTCTTTTCCGGGGAAGCCCGCATCGGGCCGGAGTCCGGGGCGGTACGGGAAGGGCAGCTCGCCGTCTTCGGCCCCGGCGAGGTGGTGCGCATCGCCGTGGCACCTGACGCCGCCGGGCCCGCGGAGCTGCTCCTGCTCTCCGGCGTGCCCCTCAACGAGCCGGTCGCCCGCTATGGTCCCTTCGTCATGAACACGGATCAGGAGATCGAGCAGGCGATCACCGACTATCAGCAGGGCCGCTTCGGTGAGATCGGGGTTTGAGGCGAGAACGGACGGGATGATGGTAGGAGCCGCCGAGATCCCTCGTGTGGAGCCTATTGAGCACCCTGCCGCCCGCAGTGGCGACGTAAGCCGGCCGAAAATCGGGCATTCTCCGCTGCGCTACTGGATCGAATCGTCTACGTTACCCTGGCGCTGCGACAGGTCGAGATCCCAGGTCTGGAGGAAATTGCCTTGCAGGTCCTGAATGCCTTCCGGCGGCACTGGATCGAAATAGTTCAGTCGCAGCAGGCCCCTGCCGTCATCCCAGTTGGCCGGAATCGGCGCTGGAAAGGTTATGCGGAAGTGGAGGGGATCGCCGCCGTAGGATGCTACCCCGGCAGTTCCATACATCGTGTTATTTGCATACGTCGTGAACGCCCAAGAGTACGATGCCTTGAAGAAGTGATTTGGTGTGCCGTACAAGTACATCGTACTATCGGTGATCTGGAAAGCACCCGCCGCGACATTGGGATCGATGCTGGTCACCGCCTCACTGAAGACCAGCTCGATCTGCGTTGGGCTGATGGTGTACGCCGAGATAAGCTGGGGCGGCCCCACGCCGTCCAGGACATTCCCCCGCTCCCCTCCGGACAGGGAGATATCGGCCAGGGGATTGCCCGCCAGATCCTCCACGCCGCCGGGGCCTCCGGTATAGGTCAGCCGCAGCAGACCGGTGCCGCCGTCCTCAACCGGGGTGATGGGAGAGACCAGGTCAAGAACCCAAATGGCTGGGTCGGCCGTGACCGGCTGGATTCCGGCAATGGGTATCGGCGCGCCGCTGACGTACGAGTTGTCCGGGGCGATGGTGCAATAGTTCTTGAAGTCGTAGACGTAAGAACCAAAGAGATAAGTCGTAGGCCCAATCTGGCAAGCGGACCCGTTATAATTGAATCCGTAATTTTCCTGGTTGGCGTTCAGGTTGAAGTAGGCTGGTGCAGCGGTCAGATCCGTAGCGTTGACGGGTTCCGAAAATTGCAACCCGATTTGCGAAGCGTCGATGGTCCACGCCGCCACCAATTCGGGAGGTATCGTATCCGCGGGGGGCGGTGGGGGGTCGGTCGTGCCACTTGGAATCGGTTCCGGGTCCCTCGGCGTGGGCCCGCCGGTCGGAAACTCCCCACTGCCGGGCGCCGGTTCGGTCTTGGTTTCGGTTTCGGATTCGCACCCGGCCAGGGTCAGCGCGCCAGCCAGTACGGCCGTGGCGATGAGTTTCTCGAAGCGGCTGTTCATTCTGTCTCCTCGGACATGGCCGGTGATGGGTACAAGCGGGAGGCGAAGTCCGAATCTAATCTCTGATTTGACGTGTTTTAGAGAGGTGCGATAATATCTTCATTCTTACGAAATGTCAAGAATGATATTGTGCGCGATGTGGAACATTTGCGTATGATCGATCCTTGCCATAACCATTCAACGGCGAGCGGCGTAAGATGATCCACGATTTACGCATTTACGATCTGGTGCCCGGCGGGCTGGAGGAATATATGGCCGCGGTGCGGGAGGTGGGCCTGCCGGTGCGGCAAAAGTACGGGGTCGTGCTGGTGGGCTGGTACTATACCGAAGTGGGGACATTGAATCGCGTCTACCACACGTGGGGCTTCCGCGATTGGGAACATCTGGCCCAAGCCAAGGCGCAGTTTCGGCAGGATCCCGATTGGCGCGAAAAGTATCTGCCGCGGGTATCGGGCCTGATCGTGCGCCAGTCCAACCAGATCGTGCTGGCGGCCGATTTTTCGCCGCCGGCGCCTGATTTCCCCCCGGCACGTGAATAATTTATCCGCCGGCAACCCGGTTCCACGATCTGCCGTCAACGGAGGCCCATGAGCACCCAAGCGAAGAGCCGCCCTGGGGCGCGGCAGGAACTCCCGGCCGACCCCTCGTGGGCGTGGGAAGAGACGCGTTGGCGGACGATCGTGAACAAGGTGCGCGCGGGGCGCTCCCTGGCCCCGGAGGCCTGGAAGGACGGTGCCCGCGTGGCCGTGGCCCTGAGCTTCGATTCGGATCACGAAACGTGGGTGCTGCGCTCCGGTGGAGATTCGCCCGCCGGGCTGGCGTCGGGTCAGTACGGAGCGCGGGTGGGTCTGCCGCGCATCCTGCGCCTGCTGGAACGCCACGCCGTGCCGGCCACGTTCTTCGTGCCCGCCGTGATCGCCCAACTCTACCCCGAGGAGCAGCGGGCCGTGATCGCCGCGGGTCACGAGATCGGCATGCACGGTTGGATTCACGAGCGCAACAGCATGCTGCCCGAAGATACCGAGCGGGATTTGATGCTGCGCGCGGCGGACGTCCTGAACGAAATCACGGGACGGGCGCCGGTGGGTCTGCGCACGCCGTCGTGGGATTTCAGCGCCCACACCCTGGGCATCTGCCGCGAAATGGGGCTGCTCTACGATTCTTCCCTGATGGCCGACGACGAGCCCTACGAGCTGTTGGAGGACGGGGAACCGACCGGGATCGTCGAATTGCCGGTGGAATGGATCCGCGACGATTACCCCTATTTCGGGATGGACCGCCAAACGGGAATCCGCCCTCACACGCCTCCCGAATCGGTGCTGGATATCTGGAGGGCGGAGTTCGACCGCGCCGCGGAGGAAGGCGGACTTTTTCTGCTCACCATGCACCCCCACGTCATCGGCCATCGTTCGCGCCTGGCCATCCTGGAGCGCCTCATGGGCCACATTCAATCCACACCCGGCGTATGGTTCGCCACCCACGAGCAGATCGCCCGATTCGTCAAGAGCGGCGCCAACGAGTAACGCCCCGCCCGCAAAATCCCGGTGATATTTCGACTACGGCGAAAAGCGGGACACGATGCCTTACTTATTGGCGCCTTTCAATTGGCGCTTCTCACATTCTTGACCAAATATTTGTTTTTAAACCAACGACTTACGTATATCCGTGTGCTTGGTTTTGGCTCAAGCGATTGCCGCTGTGGCTGCCCGGGCCATTGGTGGTATTTCCGCGCGACGGTCGAATACGGCAACGATATCGCGATGGATTGCACCCAGAGCGCCGGCGAGTGAACGGCTGCCGGCCTTCGCGACGATTATGGAGGATGCGGTGGGGATACGGCCCATTAGCGGCAATGACGATTTCAAAAGTGGCTCTTCATGATTTCCATGTAGTAACGCAGGACGACGATCGTACACCGGTAACCGTCGCTTTCGCTGACGAATTGGGCGCCGTGCCGATAATAGGTCATGGTATCGCTCTCCATTGTATCGTCCACGCGGGAACTGACGACTTCGACTTCAACCTCGTAGCGGCCATCGAAATTTACGGTGACGTTGCGCCCGGTGTCATACTGGACGGGAGCGATGAAGGATAAGCCGCTGATCGAGACGTCGTTCAGGGCGCAGACCTGGTCGTCGATCTGCAATATGATCGTCCTTTCGGGTGTATCGAAGTTGAACCGGCGGTGCTCCCTGTTTTTGAAATCGCTGATGTCGTCGTCATGGAAACCGAGCTGATCGAGCAGGGTGATATATTCTTCGACCATCTGATCGATACTTTTGTTTTCCTCGTTCACTTTTCTCCCCTGGCCGTAACTTCAGCAATATCGGCGCGTGGTTCCACACGACCAGATCGATCGTGGCTTCCGCCGCTCCATCCACCCATCCCCGAGCAACGCTGCCGGGGCAAACCAAGCCCCTCGTCAGCTCTTCGGCGACAGAAATCGGCTGTTACAACGGACTGAAATTGCCGGTTATCATGACTCCGGTCCGGAATCGTGGCCCTATGAAACTCCAAGTTCAAACTGCCGTCAAATTTTACCAGCCATCCAGCCATTTCGTTGCAAGGGCCACGCACAGGAAAATTTGCACTCTCGATGCTTCGCGGGTGAGCCTGTGGCGGCGACGCCCGTTTTTCGGCTCCATTTTCCGGCAATGGGCGTGACTTGAGTTGCGCCACGGATGGGTGAAGCGAAATTAACCCTTCCGTCAACGCGCTTCTCCCGCCGCACTGGCCCATCTAGGCGTCCGTAGCGCCCCCTTCGGTCGGATAGCCCAATCCCCGCCACCGGATCATCCCTCCCGTGAGGTTGGCCGTGCGCACAATGCCGGCACGATTGAGGATCACGGTGGCCTGGGCCGACCTGCCCCCGGCGCGGCATACGGTCACGATCGGCAGGCCTCGTTCGATCGAGTCCACCTTATCGGCCAATTGATCGATGGGGAGCAGCCCGGCTTCCGGGATGTGTCCCAGCGGACCATCGAATTCCTCCGGTTCGCGAACGTCGATGATCGTCACCTGGCCCCGGTGCTCTTCCAGCCACGCCGGCTCGACTTCCCAAATCCCCGCGTAGGTGTAGGTCAATGGTGCCCATTCGGGATCCGAAGGCACGTCGCTCTCCTTTTCCGGCGCGCCACAGCGGAGATTGGCAGGCACCGCGATATCGATCTGTTTTGGGTGCGGCAGACCCAGATTGTTCATGTAACCGGCGAAATCATCTTCACTGAGTGCGCCTCCCAGGCGTGGATTGTACGCCCTCTCCTCCTTGACCGTCGTTACGGTGCGGCCTGAGTAATCGTGGGCAGGGTACAACAGACACTCGTCAGGAAGAGTGAAGATCTTCTGGTATATGGATTGATAGAGCATTCGGGGGTCCCCCTGTTGGAAATCTGTGCGGCCCGCCCCCCGGATCAACAGTGCGTCGCCGGTAAAGGCCATCCGGTCATCATCCAGCACATAGGTGACGCAGCCACTGGTGTGACCCGGCGTTTCGCGCACCGTGAGCCGGTGGCTGCCGAATCTGATAGTATCCCCCTCTTGCACCAACAAGTCGGCGCCCTGCACGCCAGCGCGCGCCGAGACTCCGGCGCGGCACCCCAGGCGTTTCCGCAAAAGCCAAGCGGCCGTCACGTGGTCGGCGTGGGCGTGGGTATCGAGCGTATACAAGAGCGATAAATCCAGTTCCTTCAGCAACGCTTGATCCCGGCGGGCCGTCTCGAAGACCGGGTCGATCAGCAGGGCTTCACCGCTGCCCTCGTCACCCAATAGGTATGTATAAGTGGAGGAGAGCGATTCGAATAGTTGTCTGAATATCATTTTAATTTCTCCCGGGCGAGTTGGCGGCTTCGCCGCACCGCCGGCACGATCGGAGCCGATGAACCCAATGGCATGGTCCTTTTGTTTCCAACATCGTACCCATCGCAAATTAGCGGCGAAGTGACAAGCGCCACGTGACGAGCGGCGCACCATAATCGGTGCCGAATGGCCTCGGTGGCGTAGTAAACAGATCAAGACTCCCATGTATTTTTTTCTTAAAGTCACTGACAAAACTGCTCGACAGGCAGCCCGGCAGATCATGTTCGATGGTTGGCCTCACCTCAGTCCCCACGTCCATCATGGTTGACAGAGGGTGCTCGAAGGGCAGGGTGCGGCAAATAAATGACAACAAAACTGCACGGCTGGCTTTTCGCTAGGTTCGTTAGAAACGCTTTTTACGAACATATGTTAGTTGAGAGCAAAGCGAAGCATCTCAATATCAGCAATACGGGGCCGATATTCGGTCGTTCTCGTTGAGATCCTGCGCCCCGCCCTTCGACAGGCTCAGGACAAGCTCGGGATGACACGGAAAGCGATGGGTCGAATTTTCATCAGGATCATGGGTTGTCCCGTTAGCAAAAAGACGAAACCCCGATTCCAATCGGGGTGACGAAGGATTTACGTCATGACCAGCCGTCCACCGTTCCGCGCCGATATGGTTGGCAGCCTTCTGCGCCCCGCGGAATTGAAGGAAGCGCGCGCGGCGTTCGCCGCCGACACCATCGACGCGGCTGAGCTTCGCGAAATAGAGGATCGTTGCATCCGCGAGGCCGTACGCAAGGCGGAGGATATCGGCCTGAAAGCGGTCACCGATGGAGAGTTCCGGCGTTCCTGGTGGCATTTCGACTTTCTCGCTGGGCTCGAGGGCGTCGAACTGGTGGTCGGGGAAAAATCCATCCAGTTTCAGGGGGTGCAGACCCGATCCGAGAGCATCGCCATTCCCGGCAAAGTGGGGTTCGGCGGCCATCCCATGCTGGACCACTTCCGCTTCCTCCAAGAAGTGGCGACAGTCACGCCGAAGATCACCATCCCGTCACCATCGGTGCTCCACTTTCGCGGTGGCCGTGGGGCCATCAGCCGGGAGGTTTACCCCGATCTCGAGGCGTTCTTCGATGATACGGCGGAAGCCTATCGCAAGGCCGTGCGGGCGTTCTACGACGCCGGCTGCCGCTATCTGCAATTCGACGACACCGTGTGGGCCTATCTCTGCTCCGAGAAGGAACGGGAGGCCACTCGCCAACGCGGGGACGACCCCGACCCGCTGCCGGAAAAATATGCCGTAATGATCAATCGCGCCCTATCGGATAAGCCGGAGGACATGGTCGTGACCACCCATATTTGCCGAGGCAACTTTCGATCGACCTGGATTTCGGAGGGTGGCTACGAGCCCGTCGCGGAAATCCTTCTGGGCGGCACCGCCTATGACGGCTATTTCCTGGAATACGACACGGAACGTGCCGGGGGATTCGAGCCGCTGCGATTTTTACCCAAGGGCCCAAAGCGGGTGGTGATCGGCCTGGTGACGTCCAAGTTTGGAGAGTTGGAGGCGAAGGACGACGTCAAGCGTCGGATCGATGAGGCGGCAAAGTACGTCGACCTGGACCAGATGTGTCTCAGTCCGCAGTGTGGCTTCGCCTCCACGGAGGAAGGCAATCTGCTCGAACCCGGCGAGCAGTGGAAAAAGCTCGCTTTGATCGTCGAAATTGCGACGGAAATTTGGGGCGAGGTGTAGGGGGGCGCCGCCTTCACCGCGGCTCACGCGTGCAGCCCGCCCGGTGCCCCGCTGCGCAAAATGGCAATCGGGCGCCGATACCCGTTTTTGCACTGAGCTGGGGGGGGCCGGCCGGATTCCGGGGAGGGGCTTGGCCCGATCCACCGCGCCTTGTGCCGCGTGAACCGATGGGCCATAACAAGGGCTGGGATTTCATGGGAGCGGTGAGTATGCCGGCGTGGGGCCGAGGGATGGTCTGGCAATCATTTCAAGCGAAAAAACGGCATGGATGAAATAACGTACTGGGTCGACGGGGAATTCGTAGCGGCAGGGCAGGCGGTGATGCCTATCAATAATCGTGGCTACCGGTTGGGCGACGGCGTATTTGATACTGAGCGCACCTTCAACGGCAAGATCTACAAGTTGGATGCCCACTTGGTGCGGCTCGAACGCTCGCTGAAGATGCTGCGCATCGACCTGGGGATGAGTCTTGCGGAGTTGGGTCGGATCAGCGAGGAGGTGGTGGCCCGCAACGAACACCTGCGGGATCGCTTCGGGGACTATTGGGTCACCCAGACCATTCACCGGGGAGACGGCGGCAACCCGTTGCAGCCCGGCCCGCCTTTCATCTCCATCATCGTCGAGCCTCTGGCCTTCGCCCGCTTCGCCCCCTATTACACCCAAGGGGCGCACTTGGTGATCCCCTCGGGCCGTACCAGCGCACGCACCGGGCTGGACCCCAAGCTGAAGGCGGTGAGCCGGCTGGCCATGGTGCTGGCCGACCTGGAAATCAAGCAGGTGCACCCCGACGCCTGGAGCCTGGCCCTGGACGAGGAAGGCAATCTGGCCGAGGTCTTCTACGGCAACCTTTTCCTGGTGCGCGACGGTGCGATCCGCACCCCCACCGCACGGGCTATTCTGGAGGGGATCACGCGGGCGACCACCATGGAGATGGCCATCGGCCTCGGTCTGGAGGTACAGGAGCAGAATTTGCAGCCCTACGATCTTTACACCGCCGACGAGGCCTTCATCACCACCACGAGCTATTGCCTGCTGCCGGTGAGCCAGCTCAACGGCGCCCCCATCGGCAAAGAAGTCCCCGGACCCATAACGCGACGGTTGACCGAAGCCTGGAGCCGTGTGGCCGGGTTCGACAT
>JACZRV010000094.1 GCA_022574555.1 SAR324 cluster bacterium | reverse complement strand
GTGCCCCAGCGCTTGGAATATGGCGACCTGATCCGCAACAAGACCAGCGAGCTCAACCGTTACGGCGTGGAGCAGCGCCTGGAATGCGAGGCCACGGCGGCGGACGTGCTGGCCGAGCATCCCGACGTGGTGATCGTAGCCACCGGTCAGGATGAAGTGCCGCCCGCGCACGTTCCCGGCATGGACGGGGCCCGCGTGCGCACCCCCATTCAAGTGCTGGCGGCGCCGCGCCCCGATGCCTGCCATGTCATGGTGATCGACGAGATAGGCTCTCATCAAGCCACCAGCCTCGCCGAGTATCTGGCCGAGGGCGGCTGCCGCATCAGCATGGTCACCTCGGCCTTTTCGGTGGGGCAGGAGCTGGGAGTGACCCTCGATCTGGAGTTGTGGCACAGCCGCATGGGAGGTCTGGAGATCGATTTCTATGCGGGCCATATCGTGCTCGACGTGACCGGCGATCCGGTATTGCTGGATATCTACGCCAACCGGCAAATCACCTTGCACGGCGTGGCGCTGATCGTGCCGGTCAATCACGGCCGCTCTCGTGACGGGCTGTATCGGGAATTACGGGAGCAGGTGCCCGAAATCTTTCGCGTGGGAGACGCGCTCGCTCCCAAGGACGTGGGCGAGGCCATCCTCGACGGACACCGCGCCGCCCGCAAGGCTTGCGGTATGGAGATCAACTGGCAATGAGCGGGGCGGCCGAAGTCTGGGTCTGGTTGTCCCGCAACCGGGAAGGCGCGCTCTCCGTCAACGTGAACGAGCTGCTCTACGAGGCGCGCAGCTTGTGCCGCCGGTTCGGCGCGGACTTGACCGCCCTGGGGGATCGCGAGCCCACGACGGCGGAAATGGAGCTGCTGGGACGATGGGGCGTGGGGGCAGTACGCATCGTGGGCCGGGCCTTGCCCCTCCATCCCCTCTGCGAGGATGGCCGCTCCCCCCTGGCGGAACTCGCAGGCGCGGAACCTCCCCGAGTGTTCCTGATGGCTGACGATGCATTCGGCAAGGTCGTGGCCCCCCTGTGGGCTGCCGATACGGGGGCCCGGTTCGTGCCTTCGGTTTCGGGAATCACCGCGGATGCGTCGGACGAACCGAAAATCGTGGCTGCCCGATCGACCCACGGGGAGCAATTCGAGTCGCTGGTCACCCTCGACGGAAGCCGGCCCATCGTCGTCACGTTGATCCCTGGAGCCGTCGGCGAAGGTGCGGAACCGCCCGGGGCGCTTGCGCGGAACCCGCGCGTGCAAGTCAGGGGAGCGGCCCCGGTCCGATCCGTCGATGCGCCGATAATCCATCCCCCCGATCCGGAATCGCTGGATCTCGCCGACGCGGAGCGGATTGTCGCCTTCGGGCGGGGCGGCTTCACGCCGCAGGCGGTATCGCTGGTAGCGCGTCTCGCCGAGTTGCTGGGCGCCGCGGTGGCAGGAAGCCGGCCCGCCGCCGACGAAGGCTGGATACCCTTCTCCCGGCAGATAGGGCTCACCGGCGCGATCGTCCGTCCCAAGCTTTACGTGACCGTGGGCATCTCCGGCGCGCCCTACCACATGGCCGGCGTGAAGGATCCCGAAACGTTGATCGCCATCAATTCAGACCCGGAGGCCCCCATCTTCGGATCCGCCGATCTGGGAATCGTGGGCGACCTGTATCGCGTGCTGCCCGAATTGATCGCCCGCCTGGAGCGGGGCGAACCCCTCGCCGGCGCCGCGGCCGCAGAGACCGGCGCCGCGGCCAAAGCGCCATGAATGAAGCCCATGGTTAAAAGCGGCACACTGGGGGAGGGCAGCTACGACGCCATCGTGGTCGGCGCCGGACCCGCGGGCAGCATGGCGGCCTGGAGGCTCGCATCCCTGGGCCGGCGCGTCGTGTTTTTCGAGCGGGGGGCTTACCCCGGCGCCAAGAATCTCTTCGGCGGCATGGTCTACTCCCTGGAATTGCGCAAGCATTTCCCGGATTTCGTCGAAGAGGCCCCGTTGGAACGGCCGATCACTCGGCACGCCACCCATCTCCTGGCCGGTAACCGCAGCCTGCATATCGACTTCGCCAGCCAGGCGTTCGGTGAGGCGCCCTACAATGGATTCACCGTCTTCCGCGGCCGCTTCGACCGGTGGTTGGCGGAGCGGGCCGTGGAAGCCGGCGCGGTGTTGGCGCCCTCCACGGTGGTGGACGATCTGCTGATCGAGGGGTCACGGGTGGTGGGTGTGAAGACCCGGCGCGACCAGGGCGATTTGCGGGCCCCGGTGGTCATTTGCGCCGATGGCGTGCTCTCCCTGTTGGGCAGAAAGGCGGGCCTGATCGAAAGCCAGCCCGCCGAACACTATAGTCTCGGCGTGCGCGAGGTGCTGGCGCTGCCCGCCGGCACCATCGAGGATCGCTTTCAGATCGACCCCGGTGGTGGTTGCGCCGCGCTTTTCCTGGGGGATTGGCCCGGCGGTGTGCAGGGCGGCGGGGCTATCTATACCAACCGTGAGAGCCTTTCCGTGGGATTCGTGATTCAACTTCCCGCATTGCGGCGGGGCGGATTCTCCGTCACGGACGCGCTGGACCACTTCAAGCGCTATCCGGCGGTGCGGCGCCTGATCCAAGGCGGCGAGCGGCTGGAATATGGCGCCCACATCGTGCCCGAGGGCGGCTATGGCATGCGGCCGCGCCTGGTGAGGGACGGGATGCTGCTGGCCGGGGACGCCGCGGGGCTGGTGCTGGCGGCCGGCGTGATCTATGAGGGCGTGCATTACGCCATGCACTCCGGCGTGCTGGCAGCCGAGGTGACCCACGAAGCCCTATCTCGGGGCGATGTATCGGCCAGGGGGCTGGCCGCATACCCACGGCGTCTGGAGGCGAGTTATGTTGCCGCCAACCTCAAGACCTTCCGCCGCGTGCCGCGCCTGCTCGCCAATCCCCGCATGTACGGCTTCTATCCGCAGGCCATCTGCCGGGTGGCGGAAGATTTTTTCCGCGCCGAAGAGGCGGGCCATGACAAGCTGCTGACCCTCCTGCGGCGGCACATGGGCCCCATCGGCCTGCGCCACCTCCTCCACGACGCCTGGGGCGCCGCCCGCGCGATGTTCTTTTGATCTATTGGATCTGGTTTTTTTGAATGGCCGGAATTTTTGAATTTATTGCAACCCGGGCCGGAACTCTCGGCCAGTCGCGGCGTTACTTGCCGGAGATGGTGCGCCCGATCTTCCGCTCCGCCAGATGGGTTACGGCGGAGAAATCCTCGTGCACCCAAGCGCTGTTATCGGCAACCTGGTTGTAGGCCTCCTGGGTCGCCTTCATGATCGCCACCGGCCCGCCCAGCCCCTCGGCCAATTCCAGCGCCATGTTGACGTCCTTGTTCATCAGTTCCACGGTGAAAGTGGGTTCGAAATTGCCCGCTGCCATGCGCATCACGCGGGAATTGAAGTAGGTGGAGTAGGCCTGACCGCCGCCGTTGCAGACCACGTTGTAGAAATCCTCGATGTTCACGCCGGCCTTGATGCCCATGGCCAGGATCTCCGAGACCGCCACGGCGTTGATCGCGCCCAGCGCGTTATGCATGAGCTTGATCTTGTTGGCGGCATCCGGCGGCCCGACGTGCTGGTGCATCTTGCCCATGATCTCCAGGTACGGGACGATGGCGGGCAACCGTTCCTTTTCCCCCCCGACGATAAAAAAAATATCCCCCGATTCGGCCTGGGGGGTGGAACCCAGCATGGGCGTGGTCATGTGATGGATGCCCTGTTGGGCCAACTCTCCGTGTAATTGGGCGGATAATCCGGGACTGACCGTCGAGCAATCGCAGGTGATCAACCCGGCACGGGCACCGGAAGCGATGCCGTTCTCACCCAGGTAGACCTCGCGCACGATGGAGTCGTTGGGCAGGGCGGTGAAAAGAACGTCGCTGCCCGCCGCCACTCCCGCCGGCGTGGGCGCGCCGCTGATGCCGTCCAGGCGGGTGGCGCGTTCCAATGCTTCGGCGCTGGCGTCATAAACGATCGCCGGTTGTCCGGCCCGGGCCAGGGTCGCCACCATGCGCCCTCCCATGCGACCCAGACCGATGAAGCCCAATTGATTTGTCATATTGCCTCGCCCGTCGTTAGTGTGGCCCGTCGTTGGTTTGGATTCTGCGGGTAGGACTGGCACCGCGACCTCGGCCCGCGGAAAATGCCAGACGGATGCGGCCGGCCGCGATGCTTGATTGCCTACCCCGTCATGGTCTTGACGATGCCCGCTTCCAACTCAGCCATGAAGGCATCGGTGGTGAGGAAGGTTCCCTCGGGCGGGTTGATGGTGCCGTGGACGGCAACGGCCAGATCTTTGGTCATGCTGCCCGCCTCGATGGTTTCCACGCAGACCCGTTCCAGGTTCTCGGCGAAACGAATGACGTCGGGCGTGCCGTCCAGCTGGCCCCGGTGGGCCAAGCCGCGGGTCCAGGCGAAGATGCTGGCCACGGGATTGGTGCTGGTGGCCTTGCCCTGCTGATGTTGGCGGTAATGGCGGGTCACGGTGCCGTGGGCCGCTTCGGCCTCCATGGTCTTGCCGTCGGGGGTCAGCAGCACCGAGGCCATCAGCCCCAGGGAGCCGAAACCCTGGGCCACGGTATCGGACTGCACATCGCCGTCGTAGTTCTTCAAGGCCCAAACGAATCCGCCTTCCCACTTGAGCACCTGGGCCACCATGTCGTCGATCAGCCGGTGCTCGTAGGTGAGCCCCGCCGCCTTGAATTTGTCTTTGAATTCCCGTTCGAATATATCGGCGAAAATATCGCGAAAGCGCCCATCGTAGCACTTGAGAATGGTGTTCTTGGTGCTGAGAAAAAGCGGATATTTCACGTCCAGGGCGTAATTCATGCTGGAACGGGCGAAGTCCGTGATCGACTCGTCGGTGTTGAACATGCCCATGCCGATACCGGCCCCCTGGAAATGGTTGATTTCCCACTCCTGCGGTTCGCCGCCGTTATCGGGCTCGAAGCGCATGATGAGCCTTCCCTTGCCGGGGATGATCACGTCGGTAGCCTTGTACTGGTCCGCGTGGGCGTGTCGCCCGATGATGATGGGCTTGGTCCAGGCGGGCACCAGACGGGGAATGTTCTTGCAGAGAATCGGGCTGCGGAAGATGGTGCCGCCGATGATATTACGGATCGTACCGTTGGGGCTGCGATACATGCGCTTCAAGCCGAACTCCTCGACCCGATCCTCGTCCGGTGTGATGGTGGCGCACTTCACACCCACGCCGTATTTCTGGATCGCCTCGGCGGAGTCGACGGTTATTTGGTCGTCCGTGGCGTCCCGGCTTTGAATCGATAAATCGAAATACTTCAGGTCGATGTCGAGAAAGGGGAGGATCAGCCGTTTCTTGATCTCGTCCCAGATGATGCGAGTCATCTCGTCCCCGTCCAGTTCGACGATGGGGTTGGTCACTTTGATCTTGGCCACTCCGTTCTCTCCTAATGGGGTTGGATCGTTGCGTCGTTCCACGCCCAGCGGTTGGGCCACCCCATCCATACCGCCACCGAGGTAAACGGCGCCGCTAAATTGCGTCTACGAGGCAAAAGCACTTTCTAATTTGAAACGCCACGGAATGTCAAAACGAGCCGTCGCCGCTGCGGAGCCCCCCGGTATTATTATTCTCTCCCAACGGTGTATTGTCCCCCGAACGGGCGGAATGCGCAATGTCGCGAAATTCGTGGCCGGTGCCCTACACCGCAACTGCCCCTCGTCCGATGACGTTTGAGGCGAGGTCTTTTCTCCTCGTGATGGGCCATGGCCCCCGTCGAGCACGACCTTGCGCCACGTGGCGTTGATGCGTTCGGCCGTGTCCAGGCCATCGATCCGGCCGTAAACTCAGAATTCCGGCGCGGTGATGATACCGGCGAACCGGTGCATCAGAACGAAATTGCCGATTTGGATCACCATGAAGAGCAGCCCTTTCAGGATCTGCCCGTTGTAAAGCTGTCCCAGCCCGGTGAAAACGATGCTGAACAGAATCGCCAGCCACGGCTGCTTCATGCGGATCGATCCCGGGTCAAGCTCGAGGGGCTTCGCGGGCTGTCGGGTCATGGCCGATCTCGCCGGCAGGGGCGCGGGAACACCACCCCCTCCCGGCCGGCCGCGGCCCTAACGCTGGTATGCGATGAAGGCCAGTATCCAGACCCCGCCGATCAGGCCTATCAGGGCGATCAGGGTCAGCAAGCGGTAGAAGGAAACCTTTTTTTCCAGCCGGATCAGGCGGATGGCCAGTTTGGCCAGCACCCGCTCGGTGGACCTGGCGCGGCTCAGCAGGGCAGGTAATGCCTTGTCAGCTTCGGGGAGAGTGGCGCCGCGGACGGTGCAAAGGGGCAGCTCCGGCTCATCGGGGTCGCCCACGTACTTGCCGACGATGATGACGTCGCGGGGCACCTGCCTGTTGCTCCACAGGCCGACACGGATGATACGGCCGGTGACTTTTTCCGCATCGGCGATGGCCTCGCCGATGTCTTTTTCGTCGGCGCGATACTCCAGCCAGGGCAAACCCTCGGTCTCCCGTCGGGATCGGTTGCCCGCGATCCGCACCTCGTCGATGATCCTACCCAGTCGCATAGTCCTCCTTGGCCTCTCGAAGATTGCCTGGCTAAAAGCGAATCACCATCAAGCGTCCCCGTCAACAATCTTCCCGACAGTGGATCAATCAGGGAGACCCGCGGCGCGCAGCCAGGCTTGTAATTGGGTGAGGCGGGACGCCTCCTTATAAGGTAACGCGCGGGGCACCCAATCCCCAAGCGTCAGGTCTGGAACGAGCTCGAGCAAATGGCGGCCTTGCGCGGCGGCCTGCTCGCGGTTTCCCATGGCTGAGTAGGTCGCAGTGAGAAAAAGATTGGTGATGATGGAATCCGGCGTAGCCTCTAGGGAATTCGTCAGAGCGACAACGGCGGCGTCGTAGTCGCAAAGCCAGAGCAAGGCTTGACCGAGAATGCGGTCATACCACTCCGGATGGCCTGGCGAGAGCTGCTTGGCCCGTAGTATGGACTCGACGGCTCGTTGCGGTTGTCCCGCGTATACCTGCTGTCGCGCTTGATATGCGATAAGCTCCGAGTTGTGTGGCCATTTCCCCACCGCCTCCTCGATGGTGCGCAAGGCCTCGTCAGTATTCCTTTTCAGGTCATGGTAGCGCGCAACGAGGCCATAGGCATCCGGCAACGACTCGTCCAATTCCAGAGCTCTTCTAGCCATCTCCAAGCTGCGTTCCAACGTTTCCTCAAAGTAATCCGTCCAGCCCAGACGTGCGGTCTGCATCAACGTATCGCCCAAACCGACATAAGCCATTGCGAAACCGGGATCGAGCGCGATGGCTTGCTCGAACAAGCCACCGGCTTGCACCGCACCGGGGTGGTCGTAGCTGTTGTTCCAGATGCTGCGAGCCTGGAGGAACAGGTCGTAAGCCTTCGGGTTGCTGGTGCTTCTGCGCCATGATCGCGCTTGCTCGCCTTCCACAAGCTTCACATCGAGGGCGGTAACAATTTCCCGGGTGATTTCATCCTGGATGGCAAAGATATCCTCCAGGCTGCGCTCGAACCGGTCCGCCCAAAGGTGGTGTCCGGTACGAGCCTCGATGAGCTGGGCCGTGACCCGCACCCGATTCTTAACCTTCCGCACGCTCCCTTCCAGGACATAAGAAACCCCGAGCTCTCGCCCGAGCCTGCGCACATCCACCGACCGGCCTTTATAGGCGAACGTAGAGTTGCGGGCGACGACCGACAGCTTCGAAATCCTGGATAGATCCGTGATGATATCCTCGGAAATTCCATCGCTGAAGTATTCCTGCTCGGGATCGTTGCTAAGATTTTCGAAAGGAAGAACGGCAATGGAGGGCTGTTTTCCCACGTCAGGCCCCGCCTCGACCCCGCCGTCCGGCTCAGGCGCTCCGGGAATCCCTTCGGTAGCAGCCCACAGTTTGGAAAGCACCTTGTACGTCCTGATTGGCCAGGCAATGTTCTTTACCGTTTGCTCGCCTAGGGAATCGAACTCCAGCTCGATCTTGCCCCTCACGGCGTCGTAGACCGTACCCGAGATGCAGATGCCCCCCGGCTCGGCCAGCGCCTCCAGCCTTGCGGCGATATTGATCCCGTCCCCGTAGATATCATCGCCCTTGACCATCACGTCACCCAGATTGATGCCGACGCGGAAGTGCATGGCACGGTGGGCGGGCAGTTCGGCATTGCGCTCGGCCAGTTCCCTTTGGATCTCCACTGCGCAGCCCACGGCGTCCACCACGCTGCCGAATTCGGCTAGAATCGAGTCCCCCGGCGTATTCACCACGCGGCCCTCATGCCGGCTGATGTACTTTGCGAAGACTTCACGGTGGGCGGTGAGGGTGCGCAGGGTGGCCTGCTCGTCCTCGCCCATCAGGCGCGAGTAGCCGGCCACGTCGCTGATCAAGATGGCGGAAAGCCTGCGCTTGGCGTCGGTGGGTTCCATGTCCCATCACCCTTCGGGGGGTTGCGGGGAGGTAGGCGATGTTTCTCGATAAAGACCGCGTAGGGGCGCGTATGTCAACTGGAAGATGGATTATCCGCCCCTTTCTTTTCCTCGTGGCGTTGTTCGGCGCCGAGGCGGCCGAGGGGGTAATCGGCCAGGTCCACGAATCGGATCAAACTCGCCAGACGGGGGTGCACCTCCCGCACCCGGCGGAACATCTCCTGGGCCATGCGGCGGTAGGCGGGGTGGCCCTGGGGCGTGCTGCGCAGTTCCACCAGCCACATCAGCTCGCGCAGGCTCAGGTGGAACAGCCAGCGGATGCGATAGGCCATGGGCACCAGGTATTGGGCCTCCAGGGGATATTCCGGGGAGACGGCCTCGAACGCATCCGCGGCCCGCTCCATCACCGCCTGAAAATCCGCGTCCAGACCCGCGGCCCGCACCTCATCGGGCATGACGAACCCCAGGCGGGTCGTCAGGGGCTGACGTATCTGGGTCAGCATGCGGTGGCGGTGGAGATCGCGATACATGCCGTAGTCTCCCACCAGATCGAAAGTGTAGGTCACCATTTCCAGTGCCCGGCTCAGCTTGTGGCGCCGGTTGCGCCGCAGCCCGGCGAGGGTGGAGAAGATTTGCTCGCGGGCGTCGTGGTCCAGTCCAGCGGCCCATTGCCTCAGCGCCGGCAGAGGCGCGGCAGTTTCGGCAAAGACGAGGGCGGCCAGCAGCTTGGTTTCCGCGTCGGCATCGTATTCCACAAGGGTCACGCCCTCGGTTGCGGCCCCAGATGGCGCATCCGCGCCGGCGGCTATTTCGGCTATGCCGGCTATGGCCCGGCTCTGCTCCAATTCGAAATCGCGGAAGCCGGCGAAGTGGGGATGGGCTGGATTGGCCCGCCGGATGAAAGAAGGGATCACCTTGCCCAACTCGGTGTAGGCGGCGTCGGCGAGACCCTGGGCTTCGGCCAGGGGTGAAAGCCTGAGCCGGATGAGAAGGGTCTCGAAAAAGCGGCCGTTGCCGAAGATTCCCATGTTGGTCAGGGTCGATGCGGGCAGGAGCCCCCTCAGTGCATCCAGCGCTTTGGCCCGCACCGAGCGGCGGTAGGCGGCCCCGCTCGTGCCGGGCTCTTTGGGTACGACTCGCTCGATATACGCCGTCATGGGTGCGATGGAGCGGCCGTAGGTCTCGAACAGGGCTCGATTGATCGCCAGATAGCGCTCGCGGTGGGCCGATGCCATCAGGCGCGGTTCCTGAAAGAAGCGGAATTCCCCGCCCACCCGATCGGCAAAGGAGACGTAGCGGGTCGACTTCTCCAGGGGCGAGCCCCCTATGCGGCTGTCTTCCAGAATCTTGGTGGCGATCATCGAGACGTTTTCCAGGGCCAAATGGGCACCGCCCAACTCGGCGATGGAGTCGTCTCCGAAGCCGTCCAGGATGCGGTCGTAAAAATCCTGCGCGCGATCGGCCAATAATTGCGGCGGCCCGTCATGCGCGCCCTGGTTCCCTGATTCCGTGGCTGCAGCGAGGAACTCCTTGAGCAGCAGCCGCCGCAGCCCCAATGGGGAGCGGGAGTAACGGGAAAACAGGGCACCCTTGACCACCTCGGGCAAGTTGGTCAACGCGAAAACAGGTTCGCTGGTATTGGTCACATAGGGGGCGACGCGGCGCTTTTCGGCCGAGGTCAGATCGTTATACAGGTCGCCTACGGGAGAATTCATTGCCGACGCCGATGGCCACATGGTGTGGTCCGCAAGATTTATGGGCCACAGCCCTGGCCGATGTGATAAATGTTACAGTGAATAATGGTGATGCATTGTGATTCGGTGTTAATGTAGAGCCAATTCACTGCAATGCAAACCAGGGTTTGCCGGGGCTCGGCGGCAAATGCGCCGGGCCGCGCGAATCGCCAAACAGGTGCCGGTAATCCGGCACTTGCAGATTCCTACGGGTGTGGTGCCATGAGTGCAAACGTTTTCCCCGTCACAAGATACGATGCCGGCCGCGGTATCGCCTTGATGTCCGCCGGTGCCATGATGGTGTTGCTCAAGTGGGTATTGCCTGCGATCGCCCCCCTGGCTGTCGCGGCGTATGGCGCCTACCAACTCTATTACCGGCAGTGGAGCGAAGGAGCCATCGCCATCGCAGTGGCCATCGCGCTATGGTATCTTCGCGATATGGTGGGCGGGTTGCTGTGGCTCATCGGCGCGGGGTTCGTCGGATTTGGCCTCTTTTACCTGATCAGATCGTTGAGGGCGCAATCATGACATTCGGACCAAAGATTATACCGCATAGTGGGGGTCGAGTTTTCCCCGGGCGGCGTGGAATCAATCCGGGTGCGGCGCTCACGGCCCGCAGCGCAGAATTACCGGCGGCATTTTCGGCGGCGATTCCGGCAGTGCTGATGGCTTGCCTGCTTCTGGCAGGCACCGCGGCGGCCCAATCGGAGGTACGCATCGACGATTTCAGCCAGACAATGGACAATAACGAAGTCCCTGACAAGTGGAACTTCAACAAGATTCCCTTCACCGAAGACGAGGGTATCTACTTCCGATTCGTCCACGACGATAGCGACGGTACCCATTTCATCCACTTGAAGAGCGGCAAGGATAACTCGTACATGGTCGGCAAGGGGGGCTTCGAGTACGAGGTGGCCGATTTGCCGATCCTGGAATGGGAGTGGCGGGTCGTCACCCTCCCCACTGGCGGAGACGTCCGCATCGAGGAAAAGGACGACCAGGCCGCGTCCATCTGCGTGGTGATCGATCCCGGTACTTTCGGCGCAGATGAGACCTTGTGCTACATCTGGGAAAACAAGGGACCCGTCGGAGCCGAGCTTACCAGCACCAAGCGCGAGGATTCCAAATACATCATTCTGCGGGCCGCGGATACGGATCAGCTTGGCAAATGGTATAAGGAACGGCGCAACACCCTGGAGGATTTCAAACGCGTTTTCGGCTACGAGCCCCCGGACGAAGCAATCATTGGCGTGCAGATCGATTCCGACAGCACGGAAAGTTCGGCCGAGGTTTACTACCGTAATATAATATTGAAAAAACGCTGACCTCCGCCGACGGCAGACGATTCCCTATCTCTTTCCGCCCGATTTACGATCAAGCCGCCGGCCATCCACACCGGACGGTTTATCGTTGCGCGTCAGCGGGCACGAATATTCTCCGCCACCTGCCGTGGCTTGATCCCCCGCGATTCGGGCGTGTGCCGGTACGTTCCATGGAAGAAATCCGCGTCAAAGCCTTGCATGAAGAGATCAAGGAGCAACTGCGCCGCGATTCCATGGAAGCGCTGCGCGTGCTGCTCGATGAGGCCGAACCCCATTATCTGGCCGAGGCGTTCTACCACTTCAACCTGCAGGAACAGCTTTTTCTGCTCCAAGTAATGGAGACGGACCACGTCGCCGACCTGCTCCCGGAGGTCAACGACCCCGCCGTGGAATCCATTTTGGAGCAAATTCCCGATGATCAGCTGGCCCGGCTGGTGGAGGAGATGGAACCCGACGATGCGGTGCACCTCATATCGCTCGTCGAGCCAGGGCGGGTGCCCCCCCTTCTGGAGCGCGTGGATCCCGTGCGGCGCGAGCGGCTCACGGCGTTACTCACCTACGGCGAGGAAACGGCGGGCCGCATCATGGACCCGGACGTGGTGCGGGTGATCGCCGGTCAAACGGTGGCCGAAGCCCTGGACGATATCCGAGAATACGTGGAACGCGTCGCGCTGGACGATTTTTTTACCATTTTCGTGGTGGACGAGACGGGTGTGTTGGAAGGGGCGGTGCCCAACTGGAAGATGCTGCTGGCGCGGCCGAATCAGACCATCGGCGAGATCATGATCCCCGACGTCGTCGTCGTCGAGGCCAGCCTGGATCAGGAACAAGTGGGCGCCCTTGTTCGCGACCATGACCTGGTGACTGTCCCCGTGGTCGATCATCACCGCAGGCTGGTGGGCCGGATCACCGTGGACGACGTGGTCGACGTGATCCAGGAAGAGTACCACGAGGATGTCGCTCACCTGGCCGGGACGCGGGACGAGGACGTCATGGAATTTTCGGTCTTGCATTCGATCTGGGTGCGCACCCCTTGGCTCTTGTTTGCCATGATGGGACTATTCCTATCCGCGATGATCATGCACCGCTTCGAGGGATTCTTCGTCGCGATTCCCCAGCTCGCATTCTTCATCCCCCTCGTGATGGCTTTGGGGGGCAACACGGGCATCCAGTCGTCCTCCCTGGTCATTCGGGGCCTGGCCACCGGGGAAGTACGGCTCAGCCATTTTTGGCGCAGAGTCAGCCGCGAATTGGCGGTATCGTTGGGCATCGGATGTTTCTTCCTGTTCGTGCTGCTTGGGGGTGTCTGGCTGCTCACCGGGCAGTGGCGCATCGGAATATCGGTCGCCGTAGCCACGGCCACGGGCATCGTCGTGGCGGCGGTGATCGGCACTTCCCTCCCCATGATTTTGAAACGGCTGGATTTCGACCCGGCCCTGGCCACCGGTCCCTTCCTCACCACGCTCAACGACATCATCGGCATCGTGGTATACCTGCTCGTCATCTATCTGATAGTGTTTTGATGCGTTTTACCCACCGTCCACCCGAATCCAACAATCTCCGCTCCGCATCGATCCGATGAAAGGCGTCATACTCGCGGCCGGCTACGGCACCCGTTTTCTGCCCGGCACCAAAACTGTCCCCAAAGAGATGTTCCCCCTCATCAACGTCCCGGTCATTCACCTGATCGTCGACGAGATGATCGAGGCTGGCATCGCGGATATCCTGATCGTCACTTCCCGCCGCAAAAAAGCGCTGGAGGACTATTTCGATCGGGAGATCGAGTTGGAAAGCACCTTCGCCGCCGAGGGCGCCGACGAAAAGCTGGCGCGCATCAAGCCCATCGCAGCGAATATATTTTTCCTGCGGCAAAGGCAGATGGCCGGCACAGGCGACGCGTTGCTCCTTTGTGAGCCTTTCATCGGTGATTCGCCATTCGTCGTGGCCTATCCCGACGACGTGTTGCTCAGCGGCCCGTCTCTGGCGGGCCAACTCGTGGAACTATACCAGCGCACCGAGATGACCGTGCTGGCGGGCCAGGATTTGCCGGACAAGGACATCTCCCGCTACGGCGTGGTGGCGAGCCATGACGAGGACGGCGTGGAGATGGTGGATGCCATGGTCGAAAAGCCGCCCAAGGGCACCGAGCCCAGCCGGTTGGTGGCCTACGGGCGCTATTTGTATACGCCCGAAATATTCACGGCGTTGCGGGAGAGCCGGGAGAATTTTCACGGGAAGGAGGAATTCACCCAAACCGAGGCCATCAACCGGCTGGCCGCCCAAGGCCGGGTGGTGGTCAAGCGCTTCGAGGGCAGGCTGCTCGACATCGGCACGCCCATGGGTTACGTGCGGGCAACCATCGAATACGGTCTGTCGCAGCAGGACTTTCGGGGAGAATTGCTCGATATTCTACGGGATGTGCTGCGCCGGGAAGGCGGCAGTTGATGCGCCGCGTGGATATCCGCCCCCTGCCATGAACGATCCCATCCCCTTCATCGATCTTCAGGCACAGCGCCGAAGAATCGAAACCCAGATCGACTCGGCAATCGCGCGGGTGCTCGCTCACGGGTCGTACATTCTGGGTCCCGAGGTTGCCGAATTGGAACGCCTGCTGGCGGAATTCGCCGGGGTAAAGCACGCGATCACCTGCTCCAGCGGCACCGACGCCCTGCTGCTGCCCCTGATGGCGTGGGGCATCGGGCCGGGCGACGCGGTATTCGTCCCCGCGTTCACATTCGTCGCGACCGCCGAGGCGGTGGCGCTGGTTGGGGCCACGCCGGTGTTCGTGGACGTACTGGCCGACACATTCAATATGGATCCGGCCAGCCTGGAGAAAGCCATCGAGGCCCTTGCCGGTGGGGAACTGCGGCCCAAAGCGATCATCCCCGTGGACCTGTTCGGTCAGCCCGCCGATTACGATCGCATCATTCCCATTGCCGAGCGCTTCGGGCTGAAGCTCCTGGCGGACACGGCTCAGGGTTTTGGTGCCAGCCTTCATGGCAAACGCACTGGGGGCTTCGGCCATATGGCCGCGGCCAGCTTCTTCCCCGCCAAACCCTTGGGCTGCTACGGCGATGGCGGCGCCGTATTCACCAATAGCGACGACGAGGCCGAACTGCTGCGTTCCCTCCTGAATCACGGCCAGGGGCGGGACCGGTATCAAAACGTCCGCATTGGAATCAATGGACGCCTCGATACCCTTCAGGCAGCGATCCTCATCGAAAAGTTGAAAATTTTCGACGACGAAATCGAGGCCCGTGGCCGCATCGCCGAACGTTACAGCCGAAGCCTGGGAGAAGTCGCCCGGGTACCCATTCTGATTCCGGGCGCGCGTTCGGTCTGGGCCCAGTACACCCTCCGCATTCCCCATCGCGATGCGGTGGCCGCCCGGCTCAGGGATCGGGGCATTCCCACCGCCATCTACTACCCCATTCCCCTGAACCGCCAGGAAGGATACCGGCACTTTCCCACCGTGCCCGGGGGCCTCCCTGTCTCAGACGATCTCGCGCAGGAGGTGGTCAGCCTCCCCATGCATCCTTATCTGCAATCGCCCATTCAGGACCGAATCATCAATGCGGTCAGCGAGGCAAGTTCGTGACGTTTGCCTGGGCCGTGCCAAGAATCCCGTGCCATGAGTCACTGTGAAAAGCATCATTATGCCGGGGATTTTGGCAGGTCTTAAAGAGATGATGCCCCATCGTATCGGCCGAGAATCTAAAACCAATATGGGTTCGGCCACCCTTCGCCACGGATCGCTGGCAGCAGATCAACTAATTTTCTTGTCCACATGCACGGCGTTGGCATAGGCCACGTATATCGCCATGAAAGGTGCGTTGTAGGCACTAAACAAGAGGTGTCCGGCGGTAAATGCCAGCAGCATCCAAATTCCGAAAACCGTTGCCAAGTGGCTCCTCACGATGTGTGACGCATCCGGGCCCGGATGGAACAATTTGGCATAAAACGCCAGATATAAAAGCAGGAAGGGCACACCGAACAACATTGATATATCGATGATATCCACACCGGCGAAACTGCCGCGTATGGGAAACCCGCCGAGCAGGGGAGTCCATTGGGCTTGCTCGATGACGAGACCTATTTGGTGCGCAGCCTTGATGTCGCGGCCGTTCAACACAAAATGGATCAAGTTTGCAGGGGAGTCCAGATTCCTGATGATGGGTTTGGCGAAGTAGTGGATGATCTCTTTGAACGCGTCGGACAGGAAATAGAGTGCCGTAAGCACCGTGATCCCCGTCATGATCACCGTGACGAGAGATTTAGCCCTTTGTTTGAATCCATCGCCGTAAACCAGCAATAGAAACAGCAATATCGGCAGGCCCAAATAGATGCCCTTATTACCTACCAAAAATCCGGCGATGACGGCCGTGATCAGCCAATAGACGCTTAATTGCCGCAGCCGATAGCGAAGAAAATACCACGCGACGCAGACGATGATGAAACCCGTCGCCTCGTTTTGTGCGATGATGATCCCCTTGTAGCCAGGTCTTCCGGTGAGTGTACTATTTGCCAACCATTGAATATCGGCCAATGCGCCCAATACGATAAAAAAAAGGTAAACAATAAATACGTAATCTATCGTCTTGGCCAGCCCATTGATTTCCTTTTCCGATTTGACGACGGCGCGCACAAAAAAATAAAAAACGAAGAAATACATCAGCCGGATCATCGTAACGGATGAATTGATGTAATCGAAAATGCCGAATAATGCGCGGTAATAATATCCGAACCATAACGATGTGAACGAAAGTAGTGCCAGCGGAATCAGGAATATGTAAGGCTTATAATTTTGGAATGTCTTCCGGAAATAAATCAAATAACCAAATGCGATGACGAATGTAAGGCCTCGTATCAGCAGCGAGGCGCGCCAAAATGAAAATTCGTGGTATTTCAGCCAAACCGCGATTGCGTCGCTGAAAACGCTCAACACCAATGCCCCAATGAGCACCCAAAATCCATGTGGGTGCTCTCTGATCGCGGCCCGCCAACGGAGGCCGTTCAATCTGAAACTGTCTCGCACGCTTAACATCAAATGTCGCCAGCAGGGATTACTGGGATTACAAGAATCGGACTATCGAGCCGTCTTTTTGACCAAGGGCAGCACATTTGAGTCCTTACCTGCCTCAGCCGATCGCACGGTGTATTCGGGTACCAACGCCGCGAGTTCCGAGATCAGCCCTTCAATATCGTTGGCCTGACACCTCGCTTCGAAATTGGCCATGGCTTCTTGCAGGCGAGGATAGTTGACTTCGCGGTTTCTGACCAACAGAATCTTTTCGCTGCTGGTGCCGATGGGGGTCTCCAATTCGTAAAACATCTCCTCGTGAAGTTTTTCTCCGGGCCGCAAACCTGAATAGACTATTTCAATATCCTCGCCGGGCGTCTTGCCGGAGAGGCGGATCATCTCTTCCGCAAGGTCCCGTATCTTGATGGGCTCCCCCATGTCCAAGACGAATATCTCCCCGCCTTGGCCCATGGAAGTGGCCTGCAGGATGAGCTGGCAAGCCTCCGGGATGGTCATGAAATAGCGCGTGATTTCCGGGTGTGTGACATGCACCGGGCCGCCGGCTCTGATCTGGCTCCGGAACAGGGGCACCACGCTGCCCGCTGAGTCCAAAACGTTGCCGAAGCGGACGGTGACGAAACGCGTTTTGGAGCGGGCGTCGAGGCTCTGGCAGTAGATTTCCGCGACCCGTTTGGTGGCGCCCAACAGATTGGTGGGATTCACTGCCTTATCGGTGGAAATCAAGGCGAACACATCGCATCCGTACTGGTCGGACAGATCGGCCACCGTCTTCGTGCCCAGCAGATTGTTTTTCACGGCCACACGGGCCTGATTTTCCAGCAGGGGAACGTGTTTGTAGGCCGCCGTATGGAGCACCAGGTTGGGCGAGTGGGTTCGCATCGCATCTTCGACGAGTATCGGATCGGACGTACTTCCCAATATGGAGCATAGCTCCAGATCGGGGAAAGCCTCACGAAGCTGCCTTTCGATATTGTA